>NZ_UHIY01000001.1:941787-1255716 GCF_900460525.1 Yersinia kristensenii | reverse complement strand
CAGCCCTTTACTGGCTGGCAGGCTGGTGCGTTTGCCCAGGTGGTCGTACAGGAATAAGCCGGTGCGAATCATCCACGCCGGGCGCAGATGAGGCTGATGGGGCAGACGGAAGCGCATCGGGAAAGCGATATGAGGAGCCATTTTCAGCAAAACCTCACGTTCGGCCAATGCTTCACTGACCAGACGGAACTCATAATGTTCCAGATAACGCAGGCCACCGTGGATGAGTTTGGAACTGGCAGAAGACGTAGCGCAGGCCAAATCTTGTGCTTCAAGCAGCAGAACGGACAGGCCACGCCCTGCAGCGTCCGCAGCGATACCGGCACCATTAATGCCGCCACCGATCACGATCAAGTCTTTGGTTTCCATGCTTACTTCCTCCGGATGTTCGAAACAGCTCTTTAATGTTCGTTTTCGCTCATGATTGTAATCAAAAACCAACAAACAAGCCAAGACTTAACCAAAAAAAAACATTTATGCGTGATGGAGGTAACAGTTTTGTTATCAGAATGTGGAGGGGAGGTTTGGATTTGGATTTGGTGAATAGTTGATCTGGTTTGGTTGTTAGAGCATTTGAGTCAAGAGCAAATTGGATTATTGTTTCGGTTGATATTCGTTCAGTGATCACCTGGCTCTCGCCGCCTCAACCGAGCAGGAGGGCAGGCCGGCCCTCCTGCACCTGCGGCTTGCGCGAAATATTACTGCTATTCGCAGTCCCCTCCGGCAGCCGTTGGCCTTATCGAGCCAGCGCGATTCGCTCCTGCTCAAGCGCGCTTTTCGCCGCCGTCCATGGCGGCTCACTCGGGCCATCGTCTTTGTCGGTAATATCCCTAATTGCGCTCAAGGTCAAAAGAGAAAGTCAAAACCCTGCCTTTAGATTTTGATGTTAAAAGCACATTTGAGCAGCCGAGTGAAGAGTGTAGCAAGGGAAATCCGCCATGGACGGCGGATTTAGGCGTCATGAGCAGGGACGCGAATAAAGCCGTCCCGTCAGCGAAATGATGAGTGAGGGCACCCACGCAGTGGGCTAGCGATACGTGCGAAAGCGCGGGATTCCACAAGGGGGCCGCCGCCCCTTTGGCGGTTGGTTCATCGGAGGTTAAGTAAACTCAGTTGCTCTAACAACCGAACCAAATCACCAAAACAAACGGCTAACACAACTCTAATTGAACATCATGCTGCTCAATAATCTTCATGACGCTGGCGGGTGGCATCTGATCGGTAAACAAATAATCAATCAGATTCATGTTCCCCAAATTTACCATCGCGTTACGGCCGAACTTGGAATGGTCGGTGACCAGCATTACGCAGCGGGAGTTTTCGATAATTGCCCGTTTGGTCCGCACTTCATGGTAATCAAATTCCAGTAGAGATCCGTCCATATCAATACCGCTGATGCCAAGGATGCCGTAATCAAGGCGGAACTGAGAAATGAAGTCCAGCGTGGCTTCGCCAATAATCCCGCCATCACGGGTACGCACTTCACCACCGGCCAGAATCAGCCGGAAATCTTCTTTGGCAGTCAGTAAGGTAGCTACATTGAGATTGTTGGTCACTACGCGCAGGCCTTTATGATTCATCAAAGCATGAGCGACCGCTTCTGGTGTCGTGCCGATATCAATAAACAGTGTCGCCCCATCGGGGATCTGGCTGGCAACACGTTGGGCAATACGCGCCTTTTCTGCCGACCACATCACTTTGCGGTCATTATAAGCCGCGTTGACTGAACTGGAGGGTAAGGCGGCGCCACCATGATGGCGGTGAATCTTGTTTTGATCCGCCAAATCATTCAAATCGCGTCGGATGGTTTGCGGGCTAACGGCAAAATGTTCCACTAGCTCTTCAGTACTGACGTAGCCTTGTTGGCGTACCAATTCAATAATCGCATCATGCCGCTGCGTTTGCTTCACGGTAATCCCCTAATTCGCCTGGTTGTTCCAGGCAGTTATTGTGTGGTTCTTGCGCTGTTGCGCGTATCCCAAAATGCCATCAGTAACCCAATAATCAGGCCTGAAACATGCGCTGCATTGGCGATCGACAAACCTAAAATATCGAAATACCCAGCAACCAACCAGAGAACAGAAAAAGCCATTAAGCCGCGAGGCAACGAAATACCGCGCTCGGGTGCGCGCTCGCCAGTCAGCCAAACATAACCCATTAAGGCATATACCACGCCAGAAAGGCCGCCAAAATTCACGCCACTAAACAGTGATTGCCCCCAACCACTGAATAAGGCGGAAACAATAGTTAATACCAGCAATTTGCCGCTGCCAAGCCGTTTTTCCATTTGCCCGGCCAGATACCACCACCACATCAGGTTAAACAGGATGTGTAACAGGGAAAAATGCAGTAAAGCATGGCTGACCCAGCGCCATATTTGCAGATATTGGCTCTCGTCACGAGGCCATGCCAGCCAGGACATTACGGTAGCATCACCGACAATTTGCATCAGAATATAGATGGCGATACATAGCACCATAATACTCAGCGTCAGTGGGCCGGCCTGACTGCGTAGCGTCTGGAGGTAAGAAAAACGTTGATACGGCAAATTAGAATGCAGATTGCCCGATTGCCAACTGGCCGCTTGGTAGCGCGGATTGAGGGGATCGAGTAAAAACTGTTCCAGCTCATGCTGCACCAGAGGCAATTGTTCATCATCCGCCAACCAAATCTCAGCGCCCTGAGAATCTGGCCTCACTTCCAGCACCACCTTGCGAGTGGCCATATAATCAACAAAGGCCTGCGCCAGACGTAGATTAGAGATTGCTATCACACGAACCATTATTGTCTATCACCGTCTAACGAGATTTTAATCAAAGTGCTTAAAAATATCACAATCTGGCCGGCCGTGGCGAATGGCAGGTTACAAATGGGCAACAAAATCAGACATTTTCGCGAATGATTTCTTGCGGATAGCTCCTGGCCCAAGCTTCAAAACCACCATCAATGCTGTAAACCGCTTCAAAACCTTGCTGGAGTAAATACTGCGCCGCGCCTTTGCTGCTATTGCCGTGGTAGCACATCACCATCACCGGTTGTTCAAAATCAGTTTGTTGCATAAAAGTGTGCAAGCTACTGTTGGTCAGATGGAACGCCTCAGGTGCATGGCCTGCTTCATAACTTTGTGGATCGCGGATATCAACTAACACCGCCTGATTTTCTTTCAGTTGGTTATAGGCCTGCTCAATACTGATTGTTTCAAACTGTTCCATACTGCTGATGACCTTTAATCGCGATTGAATATTCAAGCACGAGATTGTAATCAATTTTTCACCAATAAAGACCAGTCAAATAGAATGGTTATTGGCCGCCTTACCCCGTTCGAGAAATATCTTAGGGGTAAACGGCGGTCTGTTATTGATATCTGGGCCAATGATTGCCAATCAGTCAGATGGATAAATTTCAATTTAACTTACTGATATTTAAATTTAATGACACAGTTTGAATTAAACATATCCCATCATTTGTAATAAACGCTGCGCTTGCTGCACCGCATCTTGCCGGTGGGCGACCCCCAACTTTTGATACAAATTACGAATATGCGTTTTAATGGTAGTAGCCGCTACGTCTAGTTCACCGGCGATTTGATCATTACTGTAGCCGGAGTAAATCAGCCCCAAGACCTGCCATTCGCGTTGAGTGAGCGGGCTGGTACGAATCAGTTCCGGAACTTGCGGGTGAGTTAGCAGCTTATCGACGAAGATCTCATCGAAATGGGCAAATTTATGCCGATGATGCTGATTAATATCTTTCAAGATTCGCTGGGCGCGGTGTTGTTCTAATTCGGGTAATGCATTGAGTTGAATCAGTTGGCGCAGTTGTTGTGCCATCGCTTCGCCTTCAATCACAAAATGGCTGATGAAACCGGTGCGATTAGCCAATGAAAGAGATTCAATCAGTGCTTTTTGTGCTTCACTTTTCCGTTCGGTTTGCCAATAAAGAATGTTACTTAACAATAGATTACGGTTAAGGTCACTGGTGAGACGCAAGCGACGGGCATTCTCATTGAGTTCGTCCAGCACCACTTCCGCTTCATTAAAACGGCCCAGCATAATCTGGATCCGTGCAATATTGCGCCACTGGCCTTGCAAAAAGTGGTTATCTGCCATGCCCGGTTTTTCGGCCTGACGCAGCCAATTCGCCGCTGCGACTTTATCTCCGGTCATTTGCCAATGAATAACCCGGGGTTTATCGGCATTGGTAATCCAATCGAGATGATACTGGCTACCGTGTTGCAGCGCCTCGCAGCGCTGAATATACATATTGGCGTTATCTAAATCCCCACGGGCCAGCGAACATTTTGCCAACATCGCCAGACACTGTAATTGCTGCTGCGGCTGATAGTTGACCAGAATTTCGATACCTTTGCGCGCGGCGTCTTCAGCTTCATCCAGCCGTGACCACGACCACAACACCTGAGAGCGAATTCGCAATAGGAATTCATGCATCGGTAGCTGCTCAAGATGCTGTTCATGAATTAAATCAAAGGCTTTATCTTGTGTTTCATAAGCCGCTTGCAGGAATCCCTGCGCAATCAGAATTTCACTCTGCTGCAATAGCGCCCATAAAGCATAGTGATAGACTTCGTGGCGGCGTGCCATTTGCTCGGTTTGCTGCATCATCGGCAGTGCGCGGCTCAGTTCGCCTTTGCAATGATGAACTTCCCCGGTGACGGAGGTCGCGACAATGCGGCTGTAGAAGTTTGCCATCGGCAGATATTTCAGCGCATCTGTCGCCAGCTTCTCGGCTTCTTCCGGTTTACCGGCATTGATAGCGACTTGAGCACGCAAAGCATCAAACTCAGCCCGCAGAATGTCATCGATAGGAATTTTACGTTCCTGCATTGCTGATTCAGCGCGCTCAAGCAAGGTATTGACCTCACCATAGCGATGTTGGCTTTGTGCCAGCCACGCCTGTAACAATGCCAGTTCAGGATTTTGTACCAATAAAGAGTAGGGCAGGGCGAGCAGGCATTGTTCCAGCAGGGCTAATTCACTGTGGTTAAACAGTGTCCAAGCGTGTTGCAGCAAGATGTCACGTAGCATGCCGACATCGCCCGCCGCCAATGCATGATGGATAGCTTCAGCCGGATAGCCCAGTGCCAGCCAACCTTCAGCCGCGGCATGGTGTAACTCTGGCAATTCTAATGCCAGTTCCCATTGGCAGCGCTGGCGCAGGAAGGTGGCGAACAAGGGATGGAAGCAGAACCATTCGCCGCTGTCATCCATACGATGAATAAATAGCCCCTGGCGCTCTAGCTCCTCCAGCCGTTGCTGGCCATTATCTTCACCAGTCAGGCGCACAATCAGGGCATCATTCATCGAGCGCAATACCGAGCAGCGCAACAGGAAGGCGCGCGCCTCGCTATCGACTTGATCCAGCACTTCATCGACCAGATAGTCTGACAAATGGCTGGCATTCAAACCGGCCAACCGTTTTGCTGATTTTTGTGCTGAAGAATTGGGTTGGCGCGATGACAATGCAATCAATTGCAGCGCCGTCGCCCACCCTTCCACTTCATCACACAGGCGGCTGCTATCACCTTGTTCCAGTGGCACGGAGAGGCGGCAATCGAAGAATTGCTGCGCTTCCTGATGATTAAACGCCAGCTGCTGCATCCCCAATTCCAACAACTGGTCGCGCACCCGCAGGTTAGCAATTCCCAGTGGCGGCAAGGTGCGAGAGAGCAATATCAGGGTCAGATTTTCTGGCTGATGGCGCAGGAAAAAGCGCATAGCTTCATGAATAGCGTCATTGGTAATCAGATGATAATCATCAATCACCAGATACAGCGGGCCGTTCCAATCGGATAGCTCGATAAATAATTGCGCAAATAGCGCAGAGAGACTGGCATATTGATGCTTTTGGCTGAGAGCCTCGCTTTTGCTGCAATGGCCTCTGGTCGCCAATTGTATGGCTGCGATCAAATAGGTTGCAAAGCGCTCGGGCTGATTGTCACTTTCATCCAGCGAATACCAGCCGAGATCGGACTGATCGGCTGCCCACTGAGCGATCAACGTCGTCTTACCATATCCCGCCGGGCAATTTATTAATGTCAGACGGTAATTTGCGACGCCAGATAACTTCACTAACAAGCGATCGCGTATCACGGTATTTTGCAGCCGTACCGGGCGGCTCAGTTTTGATGGGATAAGCATGCTGTGTCCGGTTTAAAAGGGTTCCGGTGAGAAGACGTCCTGGCGATTGATATGTCCATTTTTAATGAGTTGTTACAGGCATTCATAAGAGTAATTATTTTTAGCCTCGTAATTAATCAGCACTGCTAAGGTCTGATAACAGCCATCTTATTGCAATAGAGTTAATGTTTCTGATGGCTGTAAGTTGCACCGGATCACAATTTTAGCTACGCCCTGCGACTCATCCCCAGCTAACCGCCCGGCAGGATGATGCTCTTGTCAGTTCTCATTGGCAGGATAAGGGTAAAATTACCCCACTCACAGGATTAGAGACTTCCCTATGTCACAGCCTATGCTTAAAAAGGACGATTTCCTGGCCGCGCTGGCCCGCCAGTGGCAGCGCTTTGGCTTAACTTCTGCTCAGCAAATGACCCAACACCAATGGTGGGAAGCGGTCAGTGCGGCATTGGCCGAACAGTTGTCAGCTCAGCCCGCTCCGGAGCAAGCCAAAAAAGTACAGCGCCATGTAAACTACATTTCGATGGAGTTTTTAATCGGCCGTTTAACCGGTAATAACCTGATTAACCTGGGGTGGTATGACCAAGTAGAGGCGCTGTTGGCAGAGCAGCAGGTTAACTTGAGCGACCTGTTAGAACAGGAAACTGATCCCGCATTGGGTAATGGTGGCTTGGGTCGTTTGGCCGCTTGTTTCCTTGATTCAATGGCGACAGTTGAGCAGCCCGCCACTGGCTATGGTCTGAATTATCAATATGGTTTGTTCCGCCAATCCTTCAGTGAATGTAAACAACAGGAAGCGCCGGACAATTGGCAGCGCGAAAGCTACCCTTGGTTCCGCCACAATGCCGCGCTGGCGGTGGATGTCGGTTTTGGTGGCAAGCTGGAGAAACAAGCGGATGGCCGTCAGTTATGGCGTCCGGCCTTTACCTTACGGGGTGAAGCTTGGGATTTGCCGGTGCTGGGCTTCCGTAACGGCGTGACTCAACCTTTGCGTTTATGGCAAGCCACTCATCAGCATCCATTTGATTTAACAAACTTTAATGACGGTAAGTTCTTGCTTGCCGAGAAGAATGGCGTTGAAGCAGAAAAACTGACTAAGGTGCTGTATCCGAATGATAATCATCTGGCCGGTAAACGCCTGCGGCTGATGCAGCAATATTTCCAATGCGCTTGTTCGGTGGCCGATATTTTGCGCAAGCATCATTTGGCGGGCCGCAAGCTGGCTGAACTGCCGGATTATGAAGTCATTCAGTTGAATGATACCCACCCGACTATCGCCATTCCTGAAATGCTGCGCGTGTTGTTGGATGAGCATCAACTCAGTTGGGATGCGGCTTGGGCGATTACCAGCAAAACTTTCGCTTATACCAACCACACTCTGATGCCCGAAGCGCTTGAATGCTGGGATGAGAAATTGGTGCGCAGTTTGCTGCCACGTCATTTTGTCATCATCAAGCAAATCAATGCGCAGTTTAAGAAGTTGGTCGATAAGCAATGGCCGGGCGACGAAGAGGTTTGGGCCAAGCTGGCCGTCCACCATAATAAACAAGTGCGAATGGCCAACCTGTGCGTAGTGAGCGGCTTTGCGGTTAACGGCGTTGCGCAGTTGCACTCAGATTTGGTGATCAAAGATTTATTCCCTGAATACTATCAATTATGGCCAAATAAATTCCACAATGTTACTAATGGTATTACGCCGCGTCGCTGGTTGAAGCAATGTAACCCGGCTCTGTCAGGTTTGATTGACGACACGTTAAAAGTGGAATGGGCGAATAATCTGGATGCATTAGCCGGGCTTGAGTCTTATGCCGAAGATAAAGCTTTCCGCCAACACTATCAGCAGATCAAATATGACAATAAAGTTAAATTAGCTGCCTATGTTAAGCGCGTTATGGGGATAACTATTAACCCAGATGCTATCTTTGATGTGCAGATTAAGCGCTTACATGAATATAAACGTCAGCATTTGAACCTATTGCATATTCTGTCGCTGTATCGCCAAATCCGCGACAACCCAGACTTGGATATTGCCCCGCGTGTATTCCTGTTCGGGGCGAAAGCTGCGCCGGGTTATTATTTAGCAAAAAATATTATTTATGCGATTAATCAGGCGGCGGAGAAGATCAATAATGATCCGATCGTTAAAGATCGCCTGAAAGTGGTCTTCATTCCTGATTACCGTGTTTCGGTCGCAGAATTGATGATCCCGGCGGCAGATGTGTCCGAGCAGATCTCCACTGCTGGCAAAGAAGCTTCAGGGACGGGCAACATGAAGCTGGCGCTGAATGGCGCATTGACGGTGGGTACACTGGACGGCGCTAACGTCGAGATTGCTGAACAGGTAGGTGATGAGAATATCTTTATTTTCGGCAACACCGTTGAACAGGTAAAAGCCATTCTGGCGAAAGGTTATAAGCCGCAGACCTATTTGAAATCTGACGCCCATCTAAAAAGTATTCTGGATGAGCTCGCTAGCGGTGCATTCAGCCAAGGTGATAAACACGCATTTGACATGCTGTTGCATAGTTTGTTGGAAGGGGGTGACCCTTATCTGGTACTGGCTGATTTTGCTTCATATTGTCAAGCACAGAAGCAAATCGATGCCCTTTACCGCGATAAAGATGAATGGACTCGCTGTACCATTCTTAACACCGCCCGGGTAGGGATGTTCAGTTCTGACCGTTCAATTCGCGATTATCAAACGCGAATCTGGCAAGCCAAACGTTGAGGAGAAGACTGCATGGATCGTAAATCGCTCGATCAAGCAGCGACACTGGCAGGGATAGCCGCCAACTATATTAATGCGCATGGTAAGCCGCAGGCTATTTCGGCACAAACTAAGCAGCAGTTGTTGGCGGCCATGGGGCGCACCAGTGTGCCCCCAGATTCCCAGACAGAAAAAGCACCATTACCACCGGTAAAAGTATTTACTTTTGGCAGCGCAATGCAGCTGTCAATGGCGGGGTCAGGCGATTATCACTGGCAGTTACAGACCGAAAAAGGTGATTTACATCAAGGGCGTATCAGTGCCAAGAAGACGCTGACCTTGCCAGCCTCACTGCCGCAGGGTTATCACCGTTTAGTGCTGGAGCAAGGCTTACAACAGTGGCAATGCTCGGTTATCGTCGCGCCGAAGCGGTGCTTTGAACCGGATGCCTTGTTGGCAGGGAAAAAACTCTGGGGGGCCTGTGTGCAACTGTATACCCTGCGCTCGGAACACAACTGGGGTATTGGTGATTTTGGCGACTTAAACCAGATGTTGGAGCAGGTGGGCGAGCGCGGTGGTGCCTTTATTGGTCTTAACCCGATTCACGCGCTGTATCCGGCAAACCCACAAAGTGCCAGCCCTTACAGTCCCTCTTCACGGCGCTGGCTGAATGTGATTTATATCGACGTCAATCGCGTGGATGAATTCCACAGCAGCGAAGCCGCGCAGGCTTGGTGGAATCGGCCCGAAACACAAAGTGCGCTGGCGCAAGCTCGCGCCAGCGAATGGGTTGATTATCCGCAAGTGATGCAACTCAAACTGGCTGCTTTGCGTTTGGCTTTCCCGCTTTTTACGGCCCGCAAAGCAAAAGATGCACGGGTGCAGGCATTCCATCGATTTGTTGAACAAGGTGGCAGTAGCCTGCATCAACAGGCCGCTTTTGATGCCCTTCATGCCCATTTGAGTGAAAACGACCCGATGATGTGGGGCTGGCCGGTATGGCCGGAAAAATATCGTGATGGGCGCAGCAGTGGCGTAGCTGATTTTTGCCGTGAACATGCGGATGAAGTGAATTTCTATCTGTGGTTGCAGTGGTTGGCCGCCAGCCAGTTTGATGATTGTTTCCACCTCAGCCAAACACGAAAAATGCCGCTGGGTTTGTATCGTGACTTGGCGGTTGGTGTCGCGGAAGGTGGTGCTGAAACCTGGTGTGATCGCGAATTATATTGCCTTAAAGCTTCTGTGGGGGCGCCGCCCGATATTTTAGGGCCGCTGGGCCAAAATTGGGGCTTGCCGCCAATGGATCCGCACGTCATGGTCGCTCGCGCTTATCAGCCTTTTATTGATTTGCTGCGTGCCAATATGACCAGTTGTGGTGCGCTGCGTATTGACCATGTGATGGCGTTATTGCGTTTGTGGTGGATTCCTTACGGTCAAACCGCTGATCAAGGGGCTTATGTTAAATACCCAGTCGATGATTTACTGGCGATATTAGCTTTAGAGAGCCAGCGCCACAGCTGCATGGTCATTGGTGAGGATTTAGGCACGGTACCGGTTGAGATAGTCGCCAAGCTGCGCGACAGCGGAGTGTATTCCTATAAAGTTCTGTATTTTGAGCATGACAGCGAAAACACCTTCCGAGCGCCACAGTCTTATCCGGTACAGGCAATGGCGACCATCACGACCCATGACCTGCCGACCTTACGCGGTTATTGGCAAAGTGATGATTTGACGTTGGGGAATAAGCTGGGGTTATATCCGGACCAACAGATGCTGAAACAGCTCTATCTTGATAGGGAACGTGCGAAACAAGGTTTGTTGGAAGGGCTGCATCATTATGATTGCGTGCCAAAAAAAGTCGGTCATAAAGCATCGTTGCTATCGATGAGCCCTGTTCTCAACCGCGGATTGCAGCGCTATGTGGCTGACAGTGCCAGTGCGTTACTGGGTTTGCAGCCGGAAGACTGGCTGGATATGGCTGCTCCAGTCAACATTCCTGGCACCAGTGATGAGTATCCAAACTGGCGGCGTAAGTTGACATCGACCTTGGAAGAAATGTTCGCGGACGAGCAAGTTAGCCGTTTATTGAAAGATTTGGATAAGCGCCGTAAGAATGTTTCAGCGGGGTGATTCCCTGCTGATTCAGGAAAGATATAAGAAGCAAAAAGGGGGAGAAATCCCCCTGAATGTGATGACACAATCAACAATAAAGCCCGTGAGCCAAGGGTTTACCGCACCTAGGGGTACTCCGGCGGCCTAAGCCGCTACGACCCCAACGGCACGTTTCCCCTTGGTTTGGCATCTGACTTTGTCAGCATTAAAAAAGTTATTACTAAAGTCGTTGGTGTTACAGCAATGCAGTTCATCGGGTGCGCGAGCGCAGCTAACACCGTTGTAGCGCCAAGGACGCAGGATAATTAGTCATCGCAACACTCAATTATTAGCCAAAGTCATGGGTGTTACAGCAAGGCAGCAAGCGAACAAATCCCGATGAGCTGACTCAGGTCAGTGATTCGGGTGCGCGAGCGCAGCTAACACCGCTGTAGCGCCAAGGACGCAGGATAATTAGTAATAAGAGTGCTCGCCACGCTGATGCTCGGTCAAATCTCTCACACCCTTCAATTCTGGGAATTTCTGCAATAACTCTTTTTCGATACCTTCTTTCAAGGTCACATCGACCATGGAACAGCCGTTACAACCGCCACCGAATTGCAGGATAGCTAATGCATCTGGCGTGATTTCCATCAAGGTGACACGGCCACCGTGACCTGCCAATTGCGGGTTGATTTGCGATTGCAGCACATACTCAACCCGTTCCATCAGCGGAGCATTGTCATCCACTTTGCGCATTTTTGCGTTAGGAGCTTTGAGTGTCAGTTGAGAACCTAGCTGGTCAGTGACGAAGTCGATTTCAGCGTCTTCCAGATAAGGTTTGCTCAATTCATCAATATAAGCTGATAACTGCTCAAACTTCAGTTCGGTATCTGTTGCTTCAACGGCATCCGGTGGGCAGTAAGACACACCGCACTCAGCGGTTGGCGTACCGGGGTTGATAACAAATACGCGGATTTGGGTGCCTTCTTCTTGATTTGCCAACAGTTTGGCAAAATGAGATTGTGCTGTGTCTGTTATTGTGATCATGGCATCTGCTCAATAGTTGACTATTCTTGTCGGTTATAATACGCCCATTGTTAGGGTGACTACAAGGTTCGGCAGATACACCAGATCTGTAATGAGGCGATCCCCTGAGACCATAGTAGCTTGGCAATCTCATTCACGGTACTACCGGTTGTCACAACGTCATCCAGCAAAGCAATATGTTGGCCGCGAATCGGCTCCATGCAGCGAAATATTCCCCGCATATTTTTACGCCGTGCAGCGGCTTTTAATTGCTGCTGAGGGAGTGTCGCGCGTATACGGCGTATGGTGGTATTGCTGTAGTGGCAACCCAGCCAGTGTGCCAATGGGCGCGCTAATAACTCTGTTTGATTATACCCGCGCCGCCAACAGCGCCAGCGGTGTAGCGGCACACTGATAATTCTGTCCGGTTTAATCACTTTGCCGTGGCGTTTGGCGTCGAGCCAGTGCAGCAAGAATAATCGGGCCAATACCGGTGCCACTGAGGTTGCTCCGCTAAATTTTAGCTTTTTTATCAGCCCATTCAATGGAGGAATATAATCGCTGACAAAAGTCATACTCATCCAAGGCGGCGGCTGCTTTAGGCAACGACCACAGGGCAAAACAGTATTACCGCAAGGTAAGCCGCAGTAAGGGCAACAGGGCGGTAAGGGGGGTAAATGGCGGCGACAGTAGCAACAAATACCGTGCTTTGGGTGAGATAGCGGTTGTTGGCATAGCCAACATGGGCTGACGATTGTTAGCATAGTTATCTTCCTTAAATACCCTTCGCTCTTGCAGCCGTAGGGGTGTTGGCTGCGGGCATTCACCCGAATCACTTACTCATGTAAGCGCATCGGGATGAGTTATCTTGCCGTCTACCTGCAACTCCAATGACTTTGGGTATATGCTCTATTTCCATTAAACAATTGAATCCGGCAAGATGCCTGACATGGCTGCTCACACTATTGCAATTTAGGATTGGTCAGGATACTAACGTATGAAACAACTTTATTGGAACATCTGTGGTGAAGGCGATCGCGATCTTGTGTTACTGCACGGATGGGGACTGAATGCGGGGGTATGGCATTGCATTATTGACCGACTCGCGCCGCATTTTCGCCTGCACTTAGTCGATCTTCCCGGTTATGGCCGCAGCAATGAATTTGGTGCGATGTCATTGTCTGAAATGGCCGAAACAATCTTACAACAAGCACCTAAGCAAGCTATATGGCTGGGTTGGTCAATGGGCGGGTTGGTTGCTAGCCAGATAGCATTGCAGCACCCCGATCGGGTGCGTGGCCTTATCACGGTGGCTTCTTCCCCGTGTTTTGCGGCTCATGATGAATGGCCGGGGATCCGCCCGGAGGTTCTGGCCGGTTTCCAGCAACAGCTCAGTGAGGATTTCCAGCGCACCGTGGAGCGTTTTCTGGCTTTGCAAACTCTGGGCACCGAAAGTGCGCGCCAGGATGCCCGTTTGTTGAAAGCGGTTGTATTGCAACATCAAATGCCGGAAGTGAGTGTCTTGACCGGTGGGTTGGATATCTTGCGCACGGCGGATTTGCGCGAAGCGTTAGCCGGCTGCTCTCTGCCTTTCTTGCGCATTTATGGCTATCTGGATGGGCTGGTGCCGCGTAATGTCGCCTCATTGTTAGACCATCAATGGCCGCGCACGCAATCAGTGGTGATGAAAGGATGTGCCCACGCACCATTTGTTTCTCATCCTGATGAGTTTTCAAAACTAATCATCGATTTCGCGCAACAGAATAGTCGCTGATACTCTATTTTTTGGGCTTTTGGCGCACCATGGCTGGCGTTAAGAACCGGTTGGAAAGAGCGGCTAAATAAAATTTAATCGTCGATTTAATGGCTAAATATTAAATTTAATTAATAATTGTTAGTGCATTAGTACAATACTTATAAGCATTAATCATTCATTTGCGAGGTATTCGGTATGAATTTATTGAAAAATCTGGCGGTAGCTCTGGTGGTGACAGGGGTTTCTTTTGGCGCGATGGCGGCTAAAGAAATTACTAAAGAAGAAGCTAAAAATTACGAAAAGATTGGCACAATCTCGACTTCGGGTGAAGCAACATCGCCAATGGATGTGAAGCAGGAGCTGTCAAAACTGGCAGACGAGAAAGGCGGTAAATATTATGTGATTATTGCTGAGCGCGAGAAGAAGAAGTTTGATGCTGATGCAGAAGTTTATAAATAATGTTAGCAGAGATGCCCATATGGGCATCTCCTTCGGCTTAATGATGTTTTTTTAACTGATAAATCACTGTGTTACATTGACTCTTGCCCTCAGGGCAACTCTTGCAACTGCCACTCATACACCCGCTATTATCTTGCTCAATGCGTTCAATCTTGCCAATCGCGGTTAACTTTTCCAGCATGGCCTCAACCAAAGGTAAAGGCAGCGCCAATTGGTGGCTTAGTTGCTTGGCATCGGTACTGCCGCTGAGGGCGATTGCATCGCGCAATTGCACCAGACTTGCCATAGTTCCTCCTCGTCAGTGACAGTCATTGCCAGAACGCTGGCAACAACTGCTGGTGGGGGTGTTATTTTGTAATCTCACCGTGACCCGGCTACGTGCACGGCGCAAACCCAACAAGATCAAAGCATTAATAATAATAACCAATGCGATAATGGTAAGACTCTGTTGTGGATGATCCTGGAAAGTGGCGGCTTGATAGAACAAGGTTGCCAGTGAGTAAGCCACATTCAGTCCCCACAGTATTGAGAAGGTCATCCAGCCGCGGCTGGTTTCCCGCGCAATGGCTCCCATCACCGAGACACAAGGCACATACAATAAGACGAAAATCAGGTAGCTGTAGGCTGAAATACTGGAGCCAAACTTGCTACTCATTATCCCCATCGAACCGGCCGCCATTTCGCCGTCACCTTTACTGGCTTCAATAGGGTTGGATAACACACTGAGGCTAAAGGTCTCTTTTAACCCCTGCAAGGTAGTATCAACCGCTCCGGCCAATTCACCCCATAAATTAAAGCTTTCAGCATCAAAAGGTTCATTTTTAATTTGCTCGGCGGTGTAAAGGGTATTCAGTGTCCCTACCACCACTTCTTTGGCCATGGCCCCGGTGACTAACCCCACAGTGGCTTGCCAGTTATCCTCATGGATCCCCATTGGGGCCAGCAACGGCGTTAATACTTTACTGACAGAAGCCAGCGCCGAGTCATTAATACTGTCTACGGCTTTGCCGTTGAAAGAAAAACTGTTCAGTCCGCCAATAAAAATACTTGCGATAACAATGACTTTCCCGGCGCGCAGGACAAATCCTTTCAGCCGTTGCCAAGTTTGTAATAACAGACTTTTGAGATGTGGCACATGGTAAACCGGTAATTCCATCACAAAGGGTGATGCTTCACCGCGCATGATGGTGTATTTCAATACCAATCCGGTGAGGATGGCGACGGCAATCCCCAGTAAATAGAGAGAAAAGACGATACTGGCTCCGTCCTGGCCGAAGAATGCGGCGGCAAATACCGCAAATATAGCCAGCCGTGCGCCACAGGACATAAACGGTGCCATCATGATAGTTATCAAGCGCTCGCGTTGAGCATCCAAGGTGCGTGCGCCCATAATCGACGGTACATTGCAGCCAAAGCCAACAATTAGCGGCACAAAAGATTTGCCCGGTAACCCTAGCGCCTGCATCAACCGGTCCATGACGAACGCGGCACGGGCCATATAGCCGGAGTCTTCCAAAAAAGAGAGGAATAAATACATCATGCCAATTTGTGGCACCAGCGGCAGCACGGTGTTTATCCCGCCGCCGACCCCTTGGGCCAGGAAGATAGTGAGCCACTGCGGGAAATGCAGCGTATAGCCAACCCATTGTATCCCTTGAATAAAAATGGCCGCAGAGCCGATATCAAATATCGGTTGTAACGCCCCGCCGATATTAATGGCCAAGACGAACATTAAATACATGACAAACAAGAAGATAGGCACGCCCAACCAGCGGTTCAGGATCACTTTGTCGAGTGCTTGTGTCAGGCGGTTGGGTTCGGCTTGCTGTGAGTTGCCGACGATATCGCAGATACGGGCAATACTTTGATAGCGGGCATCGGCGATCACCAGTTCCGGGTCTTCGTGCTGATTTTGCCGCAGGTTTTCCCGCGCCAGCTCAAGGCGTGGTGCTGCGATACCTGCACGCGCCAGGCTGTAAATATCCCCTTCCAAGATTTGCAGTGACAGCCAGCGGCGTTGCTGAACCGGCCAAGATTCTGGCATTTCCTGCACCAACTTATCCACTTCGTGGAGTAGCACTGGCGGGTAGTTAATCAAAGCTTTAAAGGTGACGGGCTGAAACTCATCAATGCTCGTTTTTAATTCATTGATACCCTGCCCACGGGTGGAGATAAGCGGGATAACCGGGCAGCCCAATTGCTGAGAAAGTGCTGCAATATCAATATCAATGTGCTGGCTTTTGGCAATATCCAGCATATTCAGTGCCACGATACAGGGGATGCCTAACTCTATCAGTTGCAATGTCAGGTAGAGATTGCGCTCCAGGTTGGCTGCATCCACCACGTTAATCAGCAGGTCAGCTTCGCCGCTCAAAATATAGTGGCAGGCAATTTGCTCATCCAGCGAGGTTTGTTCTGAAATAGTCGTTAGTGAGTAGGTTCCCGGCAGGTCAACCAAAGTCACTTGGTGCTGCGTGGTGCTGAAGTGCCCCTCTTTGCGCTCGACAGTGACCCCGGCCCAGTTACCGACTCTCTGGCGGGCGCCAGTTAACTGGTTGAAAAGGGTGGTTTTACCCGCATTGGGGTTGCCAATTAGGCCAATGGTGAGTGTTTTCATAATCCAACGTGATATCAATACATTCGTCATACTTCAGGCTGTATGTGCGTTGGCTGCTCTCGCTCACCAGAATCATTGACTGGCGTCAACTCATCGGGATTATGAGCCTCATTAGAGGCTCGCCCTACGGGCCAGCGCAAGCGCTGTTCAAATGGCTTTCAACCAATTTGTCTCTCGCTGGGCGCCTTCTTACAACTCGAATTATTTAGAATGTAAATTAAATTAAAGTCAGCTTGTGCAAGGCGATTATCATGCATCACCCTGCAACCAGAATAAGAAGTTGACCTGAAATATTAGGGTTGTAGGTCGAGTGTCAGTAAATCTAAATCTTTTTTACGGAGCACCAGACTGACCCGACGAGTTTCTATCTGAATAGGGTCACCTAAGGGCGCAAGGCGAACAACATTAAATGAAGAGCCGGGTAACATACCCAGAGACAACAACTTTTGCCGGTAAGCTGGGCTAATTTCAGGTGAGAAACCAATAATTTTGTAGGAACGCTGTGGGATCAAGTGCATAGGAGCCTCTTGGGACATTCGCTTACCGAAATTCAATGTATTATTACACTAATGATAATAATTAAAGTAATAATAGTAAGAATTGTTTGCATATTCAACTAAGGTTAAATACTCAAAAGTAAATATTCATTACTATTTCATTTTTATAATTAATGAGTCTGATTTTTATTTTCGCTTGTTTTACCATCAAATTAGCACAATCGCAAATGCGAACAATGAGTTAAATCAGTTAACTGAATGTTTCTGTAAGCCGCTGTCCATAATGATAAATACCGATAATTAACATAATCACTTCACTATGATTTGAATCAAATAACATTCATATTTTAATTAACTCTTAGAATGCTATGGTAATTATTTATAAATTAAGCGCCATAGCGGACTAAATTAAACCGCGTGTTAACTATGATGTTAAATCAGTCAGGACGCTGCTCGATTTAACACAAGATAAAAGAATTGCGTGCTAATTAATTTAGAAGATAACCAAGCGAGCTTATAGAAGAAAAAAATATGAATATAGGCGGTCAATAACTTGTTAGAGATGAGTTGTCATTGACAAATTTAATGCAGAAAGTGAATAAAGAAAGGGCCACAAATGTGGCCCTGGGCTCCAATATCAGCGTTTTTTAAATGCCGCAGCCAGCGCGTCACTCATGGCGCTATTGTTGCTGGAATTGTTGCTGTCTGCACGCCCTTTGGCGGCTGGGCGGCTATTGGATTCATTATTATTCCGTGGCCGGCTGGCACCGCGGCTGTTATTACTGGCGTTATTGGCGTTGGCACGGTTTTCACCGCTATTGCCCCGGCGTGAACCGCTTTCACCCGGCTGCTCATCAAGACGCATCGTCAGAGCAATACGTTTGCGCTGCAAATCCACTTCCATGACTTTAACTTTGACGATATCACCGGCTTTCACCACCTTGTGCGGGTCATCGACAAATTTATCTGCCAGTGAGGAAATATGCACCAGACCATCCTGATGAACGCCGATATCGACGAAGGCACCAAAGTTAGTCACGTTTGTCACTGAGCCTTCGAGGATCATACCCGGCGTCAGGTCATTCAGTGTTTCCACGCCCTCGGCAAAGGTCGCCGTTTTAAACTCAGGGCGGGGGTCTCGGCCCGGTTTCTCTAGCTCGCGCAAGATATCAGTGACCGTCGGTACACCAAATTTCTCGGTGGTGAAATCGCGAGCATTAAGGTTACGCAAGGCCGTGGCATTGCCCATTAAATCCTGCAAAGCTTGCTCGGTGGCGGCTAAAATGCGCTCGACAATCGGATAGGCTTCCGGATGCACCGTTGAAGCATCCAGCGGGTTATCTCCGTGGTTAATCCGCAAGAAGCCCGCGCACTGTTCGAAAGCTTTCGGCCCTAAGCGGCTGACTTTCAGTAATTGCTCGCGGTTATGGAAGCGGCCATTTTCATCACGCCAGTTCACAATATTTTGCGCCATCATACGGGTCAAACCGGCGACTCGGGTCAGCAATGGCACGGACGCAGTGTTCAAATCGACTCCCACGGCGTTTACGCAGTCTTCTACCACCGCATCCAGCTTTTTCGCCAATTGGCTTTGGCTGACGTCATGCTGATATTGGCCGACTCCAATGGATTTCGGGTCGATCTTAACCAGTTCGGCCAACGGATCTTGCAACCGGCGGGCAATAGAGACCGCGCCACGGATGGAAACATCCAGATCCGGGAATTCCAGTGCCGCCAGTTCCGAGGCCGAATAGACTGACGCCCCGGCTTCACTGACAATCACTTTCTGCGCGGTTACTGCCGGGTACTGCTGTTGCAGCTCGGTAAAGAAGCGCTCGGTTTCCCGTGAGGCGGTGCCGTTACCAATCGCCACCAGCTCAACCTGATGTTTGATGCACAGGGCGGCCACCACGGCGGCGGCTTTTGCAGCCTGTCCGGTATGAGGGTAAATGGTATCGAAGGCGACCAGCTTGCCAGTAGCGTCCACCACCGCCACTTTTACCCCGGTGCGCAGGCCCGGATCGAGGCCCATGGTGGCGCGCATCCCTGCCGGTGCCGCCATCAGCAAATCTTGCATGTTACGGGCGAATACATTGATAGCTTCGTCTTCGGCCCGCTCGCGCAAGGTGCTCATCAACTCGGTTTCAAGATGCATCAACACCTTAATACGCCAGGTCCAGTTGACTACCGCTTTGCGCCAGCTGTCTGCCGGTGCATTATTCAGACGCAGATCCAGATGATTGATAATAATCTGTTCGCCCTGACTCTCGCGAGGCGGCTCGTCAAACTGGGGATCGGGATTTAGCGCCAGTTGCAGCACACCTTCATTACGGCCACGGAACATCGCCAGTGCGCGGTGAGAAGGGACTTGGGCGATAGGTTCGTGGTGATCGAAGTAATCGCGGAATTTAGCGCCTTCCTGCTCTTTGCCTTCCACCACTTTTGCTACCAAATGGGCGTTTTTCCACAAATATTGGCGCACTTTTGCCAACAATGTTGCATCTTCCGCAAAACGCTCCATCAGGATGTAGCGTGCGCCATCCAGTGCCGCTTTGGTATCCGCCACGCCTTTTTCAGCATCGACAAAAGCGAGCGCAACCTGTTCTGGGTCTTGCTGGGGGTCATGCCATAAACTGTCGGCCAAGGGTTCCAGACCCGCTTCAATAGCAATCTGCCCACGGGTGCGGCGCTTGGGCTTATAAGGAAGATATAAATCTTCTAGCTCGGTTTTACTCATGGTGCCGTTAATGGCACCGGCTAGCTGCTCGGTGAGTTTGCCCTGATCTTCAATTGATTTAAGAATGGTTTGGCGGCGGTCTTCAAGTTCGCGTAGATAACCCAAACGGCTTTCCAACTGGCGCAGCTGGGTATCATCCAATCCGCCGGTAACTTCCTTACGATACCGTGAAATAAAGGGCACGGTATTACCTTCATCCAGCAGACGTATCGCGGCACTAACTTGCTCCGGTCGCGCCTGTATTTCGCTTGCAATAATGCTGCTCAGTTGTTCATTCATAAGTCTGATATCAATTCGTGAGTAGGAAAAATGGCAGAAGATAGTTATACGGATTGCCCGGATAAATTGCCAGTAGAGCGGTCATTGGGCTTGAGCTAACGTGAACTTATCGGTAAAAAGTTAGGTATAGTGGAGTATCTATGCCAAGGGAACCATTTTATGGCTAAAAGTAATTATATTACCCGCGAGGGCTGGCAGGCGCTGGATCGTGAGCTGCATTATCTGTGGCGAGAAGAGCGGCCGATAGTGACCCAAGCCGTGTCTGAAGCCGCCGCCATGGGTGACCGCTCGGAAAATGCTGAATATATCTATGGCAAGAAGCGCCTGCGGGAAATTGATCGCCGGGTGCGTTTTCTGACCAAGCGCCTTGAAGTGCTGAAAGTTGTCGATCCAGACCCACGCCAGGAAGGGAAAGTCTATTTTGGTGCTTGGGTGCGGGTCGAAAATGAATCAGAAGAACAGCGCATTTTCCGTTTAGTCGGGCCGGATGAGTTTGACCCCGCGAAAAAATGGATTTCTATTGATTCGCCAGTGGCCCGTGCCTTAATCGGCAAACAGGTGGATGATGAAGTGACAGTCCAAACACCAAATGGCGAAGCAACCTACTGGATTTTAGAGATTCGCTACCGCCCATTTGACGAAAGTGTTGATAATTAAGCCCAACAATAAGCTTTGTAACAATTTCGACTAGAATGTATACCATAAATAGCTGTCTGTTAGAGTGAGTTTTTCTAACAATGTGCAGATTCGGGCAATACGGCCTTTGGGAGTAATAAAATGCAAGAGAATCACAAGATTCTGGTCGTTGATGACGATATGCGCCTGCGTGCGCTATTAGAACGTTACCTGACAGAGCAAGGTTTCCAGGTGCGCAGTGTTGCCAATGCTGAACAGATGGATCGCTTGCTGACCCGTGAGTCTTTCCATCTGATGGTACTTGACCTGATGTTACCAGGGGAAGATGGCCTGTCTATCTGCCGCCGTCTGCGCAGCCAAAGTAACCCAATGCCTATCATCATGGTGACGGCAAAGGGCGAGGAAGTTGACCGTATCGTCGGGCTGGAGATTGGTGCAGACGACTATATTCCGAAGCCATTCAATCCCCGCGAATTGCTGGCCCGCATCCGTGCAGTATTGCGCCGTCAGGCCAACGAGCTACCGGGCGCACCTTCCCAAGAAGAAGCAATTATTGCCTTTGGTAAGTTCAAACTTAACCTCGGGACTCGCGAGATGTTCCGTGAAGATGAGCCTATGCCATTGACTAGCGGCGAGTTTGCGGTGCTGAAAGCCCTGGTCAGTCATCCACGTGAGCCATTATCGCGCGATAAACTGATGAACCTGGCGCGTGGCCGTGAATACAGTGCTATGGAGCGTTCTATCGACGTACAGATTTCACGTCTACGCCGCATGGTAGAAGAAGATCCAGCACACCCGCGTTATATCCAAACCGTATGGGGTTTGGGCTATGTATTTGTGCCGGACGGCAGTAAAGCATGAGGCGATGGCGCTTTTCTCCGCGTAGCTCATTTGCCCGAACCTTATTACTGATTGTGACCTTGCTGTTTGTCAGCTTGGTCACGACGTATTTGGTGGTGCTGAATTTCGCCATTTTGCCCAGTTTGCAGCAGTTTAATAAAGTGTTGGCCTATGAAGTTCGTATGCTGATGACTGACCGGCTGCAACTGGAAGATGGCACGCTACTTGAAGTCCCGCCAGCGTTTCGGCGTGAGATTTACCGTGAATTGGGGATTTCGCTTTATACCAATGCCGCGGCAGAGGAAAGTGGCCTGCGTTGGGCACAGCATTACAAATTTTTGAGTGATCAAATGGCCCAGCAATTAGGTGGGCCAACTGATGTGCGGGTCGAGGTGAACAAAAACTCCCCGGTTGTCTGGCTAAAAACATGGTTGTCGCCGGATATTTGGGTGAGGGTGCCATTAACCGAGATCCATCAGGGCGATTTTTCGCCACTGTTCCGTTATACCTTGGCCATCATGCTACTGGCGGTCGGGGGGGCCTGGCTGTTTATCCGTATTCAGAATCGCCCCTTGGTCGAGCTGGAACACGCGGCTTTACAGGTCGGGAAGGGCATAATTCCGCCGCCTTTACGGGAATATGGCGCTTCAGAAGTGCGTTCTGTGACTCGGGCATTTAACCAAATGGCGGCGGGCGTGAAGCTGCTGGCTGATGACCGCACCTTATTAATGGCCGGGGTCAGCCATGACTTACGCACACCATTGACCCGCATTCGTTTGGCGACGGAAATGATGAGTGAAGCCGACGGCTATCTCTCTGAGTCGATCAATAAAGACATTGAAGAGTGCAATGCCATTATTGAGCAATTTATCGATTATCTGCGCACTGGGCAGGAGATGCCGACCGAACCGAGTGATCTTAATGCGGTATTGGGTGAAGTGATTGCGGCTGAAAGCGGCTATGAGCGGGTGATTGAGACAGATTTATGTGAAGGCGAAGTGATAGTGGATATTCACCCGTTATCCATTAAGCGCGCTTTGGCGAATATGGTGGTGAATGCCGCCCGTTACGGTAATGGCTGGATAAAAGTGAGTAGCGGCACTGAGCTTCAACGCGCCTGGTTCCAAGTGGAAGATGATGGCCCAGGTATCAAGCCAGAAGATTTAAAGCATTTGTTCCAGCCTTTTGTTCGTGGCGATAGCGCCCGCAGTACCAGCGGCACCGGACTAGGATTGGCCATTGTACAGCGGATTATTGATGCGCATGCCGGTTCGTTAGATATCGGCACCAGTGAGCGGGGTGGATTACGGATTCGGGCCTATATCCCGTTGCCGTTGGATGTGAAGCCTAAGCCACCTGCGGTGGTGTGATCAGATTTGGTTATGGTGGGATCGGATCAGGTTTCGGTTGATATGAGTTTAGTGATCGGGTTCGGTTGTTAAAGCAACGGAGTTGACTTAACCTCCGTAGCCTCAACCGCCAAAGGGTGCGGGCGCGCACCCTTGTGGAATCCCGTGCTTCGCACGTATCGCCTGCCCACTGCGTGGGTTCCCTCACTCATCATTTCGCTGGCGGGACGGCTTTATTCGCATCCCTGCTCATGACGCCTAAATCCGCCGTCCATGGCGGATTTCCCTTGCTCCATTCTTCACTCGGCTGCTCAAATGTGCTTTTAAACTTCAAAACCTAAAACCATGATTTTGATTTTCTCTTTTGACGTTGAGCGCAATCAGGAATATTACCGACCAAGATTGCAGGCCGAATGAGCCGCCATGGACAAATCTGCCGGGAGCAGATTTGAACGCTGCTAGCAGCTGCCCCGAAGGGGTGAGTCCCAAGGATGGGACGAATTACCCGGCGAAAGGGGCTGTCAAGCTGGGAGCGAGTCAGCCCTGGTTCGATTAAGCCTGCAAGCTGCCGGAGGGGACTGCGAATAGCAGTAATATTTCGCGCAAGCCGCAGGTGCAGGGGGCCGGCTTGCCCTCCTGCTCGGTTGAGGTGGCAAAGCCAGCAATGAGAACAAATCGAATATCAACCGAAACTTGACTCGGTGCTTTAACAACCAAACTTGATCACTCATCCACCAAACCTGTTCTAATCCATTGTTGATGTGCGAAAAACAAAAAGGGACACAAATGTGCCCCTTTTGTCATCTTACAAAACCAAATCTAAATCAGATTTTTGGCCCTGCGCTGACTAGCGCTGCCCCGGCTGGAGTATCGGTATACTTATCGAAGTTGGTGGTAAAACGCTTCGCTAAGTCTTCTGCTTTCTCTTGCCACTGCGCGACATCCGCATAGGTGTCGCGTGGGTCGAGGATAGCAGGGTCGACGCCCGGTAATGCCATCGGTACCGCCAGATCAAAGATAGGTAAGGTAAAGGTTTCGGCCTTATCAATCTCACCATTCAGAATGGCGTCAATGATAGCGCGGGTATCTTTGATGGAAATACGTTTGCCCGTCCCATTCCAACCGGTGTTGACCAGATAGGCTTGTGCGCCCACTGCTTGCATCCGTTTCACCAGCACTTCTGCGTATTGTGTTGGATGCAGTGACAAGAATGCGGCACCAAAACACGCAGAGAAGGTCGGAGTCGGCTCGGTGACACCGCGCTCAGTACCCGCCAGTTTGGCCGTAAAGCCTGACAGGAAGTGATACTGAGTTTGATTTGCCGTCAGGCGCGATACCGGCGGTAATACGCCAAAAGCATCAGCCGTCAGGAAAATGACCTTGGTGGCATGGCCCGCTTTAGAGACGGGTTTGACGATATTTTCAATGTGGTAAATAGGGTAAGAAACACGGGTGTTTTCAGTTTTGGAACCGTCATTGAAATCAACAGTACCATCTGGCAGTACCACCACGTTTTCCAGCAAAGCATCGCGCTTAATTGCATGATAAATATCGGGTTCTGCTTCTTCGGATAATTTGATGGTTTTGGCGTAGCAGCCACCTTCAAAGTTAAATACGCCGTCATCATCCCAGCCATGTTCGTCATCGCCGATCAACTTGCGTTTCGGGTCAGTAGACAGGGTGGTTTTACCGGTACCGGATAAGCCGAAGAAGATAGCAACATCGCCTTTTTCGCCGACGTTAGCCGAGCAATGCATGGAAGCAATGCCTTTCAATGGCAGCAGGTAGTTCATCATTGAGAACATACCTTTCTTCATTTCGCCGCCATACCATGTGCCGCCAATTAGCTGCATACGTTCTGTCAGGTTAAAGGCAACAAAGTTCTCTGAATTCAGACCTTGCTCTTTCCAGTTCGGGTTAGTGCATTTAGCGCCATTCATGACGATAAAGTCAGGCTCGAAATGGGCCAGTTCTTCATCTGTTGGGCGGATAAACATGTTTTTGACGAAATGTGCTTGCCAGGCCACTTCAGTGACAAAACGAACTTGCAGACGGGTGTCAGCATTAGCTCCGCAGAATGTATCAACAACAAATAGGCGCTTGCCAGACAGCTGATTGGTTACCAACCCTTTCAGGTGGGCCCAGGTTTCTTGGCTCAGCGGTTTGTTATCATTCTTGCCTTTGCCCTGATCAGCCCACCACACGGTATCCTGCGTGATAGCATCTCGGACAATATATTTATCTTTGGGTGAACGGCCGGTAAAGATACCGGTGTCTACCGCAATCGCTCCTGTGGTGGTGAGGGTTCCGCGCTCGTATCCTTCGAGTGTGGGTTTAGTCTCTTCTTGGAACAGTAAATCATAGCTTGGGTTGTAAACAATCTCGCTGACGTTATGGATGCCATAGGCGGCGAGCTCCTGCGGGGTAATTCCTTTAACACTCATGTCATAACTCCTGGATCGTCAATTTTCTACCAGCGATTGTAATTACTCATCTCTGATTAACAGCGATAGCGTTCAAATATTTCAATATATGGCCTATTTTTCGCTAGGTTATGAGAGATAGGACACGGATTATCGCAAGTATGAAACAGCAGGAGAAATAGCTGGGCACGAGTCAGCACCCAACTATGTATTACAGGAATTAATGAATTTGTTCTGGTGATGGGCTATTGCCGCTTTTTAATGCCGCGATATCGACCGCGTCAAACAGGTAGTGAGTGCCGCAATACTCGCAATTCATATCAATATTGCCGTCCAGTTCGAGCATCTCTTTAACGTCATCTTCGGATAACGTCACTAATGCATCGGCACAACGTTCGCGGGAACAAGTACAGCGGAAACTGACATTTTGTGGTTCATAAAGCGTCACTTCTTCCTGATGATATAACCGATACAGCACCTCATTGGCCGGCAGGGTGAATAACTCCTCAGCTTTAATGGTGGTGGTCAGTTGTGCCAGATGATCAAACTCATCTTCATTGCGCTCTTGTGCTGGCAGAACTTGCAGCAACATACCGCCTGCGGCAGCTTTACCCTCCACACTACCCGTGCGGATAAACAGGCGGGTAGGAAGCTGTTCAGACTGCATAAAGTAATTTTCCAGACAGGCGGCGATGGTTTCACCCTCCAATGCCACGACGCCTTGATAGCGCTCCCCTTGCGCTGGCGTGATAGTTATCACCAGATAACCACTGTTGCCCATCATCTCTTTTAGGGTACTTTCATCACTTATCTCGCCTTTAAAGCGAGCGACACCGCGCATTTCTTGCTGGTTATTGCCGTTAATCACCGCCAGTGATAGCGGGCCCTCGCCGCCCTGCAATTGCACCGTGATATCACCGTCAAATTTGAGGGTAGCCGTCAGTAGACTGGTCGCGACCAACATTTCGCCCAACAGTTTTTGTACCGCGGGTGGATAATCATGATTGGCTAATACCTGCTGATAGGTTTCATTAACTGAAACCAGTTCACCGCGCACCGCATGGTTAGCGAACAGATAGCGGTGTAATTGGTCGTGATTAGACTGGTCGTGATTAGACATAGTTTTCTCTCTTTCTGGCTGCAAGCAGTTTACTCAGGCTCGCCTTGTTTAAATTTGATCAGGTTGCGACGCTCTTTTTTATCCGGACGTCGATCCGGATGTGGCATGGTCAGAGCATTGAGTTTGCGTGCCTGTGCCACTTTCTCGCGGTTAGCAATGCTAGCCTCTGTTTCTTCATATAATGCCTGAGCTTCACTTGCGCCCCGGCGCTGCTGGTGTAGCGCTAAGACCCGCACTGTGCGCTCATCGTTACCTTGGCGCAGACGGATTTCAGCATTGATCTCAACTAACTTACTCGGCTTGCCGCGCTGCCCGTTGTAATGGACTTTGCCGCCATCCACCATGTCCCGCGCGATGGCTCTGGTTTTGTAAAACCGGGCCGCCCAAAGCCATTTATCCAGCCGAACCGATTCATCCGAAGCTGTTTTATCCTTCATGAACACTCCTGTCGTTAAGCTGAATTTCCCCACTCACTTGCGTAACTGCAATGCGGGCAATAGCTTACGGTAATCATTGATTGCAGGATGGCGGTGAAATGCCTTATCAGCACAGCTGGAATCTGGGTTTTCTATCCCCAGACAATAGCGGATACCAAAGGTGTGCGCGGCATCCAAAATCTTTTCACTGTCATCGACAAATAAGGTTCTGGCAGGATTCAGCCCAGTATGCTGTGTGACAGCTTGCCACAGCCGTTGATCTTCCTTTGGATAACCAAATGTATGGGTGGAAAGTAATAAATCAAGGTGCTGGTCGAGAGCTGTATGCTCAATTTTTACCGCCAGGCTGTGTGGGTGGGCATTGGTGAGCAAAATAGTTTGCAAGCCGCGCTCACGCAAACTGGTCAGAAAGGGCTGGGTATCCTGGCGCAGGCGAACCCGGCTACCCGCTTGCGTGGTCATGGTGTAGATATCTAAATCCAGCCGTTCACTCCAATAATCGAAGCAATACCAATTTAACGTGTGCTGTACTGCCAGATATTCATCATGGATAATTTTATGCGCCTGTTCCAGCGAGATCCCGCGCTGTTGGCTGAGGGTTTCCGGTACCTGCTTTAGCCAAAAATGGCTGTCGAACTCTAAATCCAGCAAAGTGCCATCCATATCCAGCAGCACGGTATCAATTTCTTGCCAATTAAATTCAGGGGGCATAGCGGCTCCACAATCACAATAGTGGTGATAACCCGTCATACTTCAAGCTGCATGTGCGTTGGCCGCTCTCCTGCAACTCAAGTTATTTAAGGTATAAACAATAATTCATAATAAACGAAAAAGGGCTAACGCGGGAAAGGCGCTGGAGTGAGGGGTTGGTTGAAGCAATTATCATAATAGCGCTGAATATTATCCATACGACTACGGTTTTTCAGTATCCGCTGAATGAATAAGGTCGCATTCACTGCGAAACAAACTATCAGAGTCAGCAGTAGCAGGCTGGTACCCAAGTAACGGCCGAGTGTCACGATATCCGGTTCACTGTGTAACGCGATGTGACGGGTACCATTGGCGTCGGTGGTGATATTGGTAATGATACCTTCCGCCTTAAATGGGGTATTGAGTAGCAGCCCAGAGAGCCGCTGTAGTTCCCGCCACTGCTCAAGCGCACTGTAATCAAACAGTGGAACCGATGGAGCAGGGTGATTAACCAGTTGTTTACCTTCATCACTGGTAATCAGGAACCCACCCGGCGGTGGGCTGTTTAATGCTTCGGTCGCCAAATGTGTTTCGCGGTAAACAAATGACGATGTTGCGGTCTTAACCAGGTTTTCCAGAGTGTCAGCACTGACCGGGCGTAACAGCACATTCATGCCTTTTAAGGTGCCAGATTGTGCCCGTTTCACTAACCCTGGCCAATTTTTGGCATTACCTAAATTTACCAAGGCATTTTTTAGACGGATGCAATCGGCGTCTCCACCACATAATGCCTGTGTTTTTAGGACGATATCGGCAAAGTTATCCAGCAAAATCATGCCGGATTTCTCAATGGCTGTCGCCAACTGTGGGTTAACGTTGGTATCTGTGCCTTGTGGGTGCAGTTGTTGATTGACGGTCGCCACCAGTGCTGCCGCTTTTTCAATAGTTTCAGATTCAGGTTGCGGCAAGGGCGCGGCGTTATTCCAATAGATACCGGAACAATCAAAAGGCGTAAAAACAAAACTGTGTGGATTTTGGGTATTCGGTGGGACATAGCACATCCCCATTCCCTGCGCTTTCAGCATATCGCCAATATGGAGTGGCATTTTCTCTAGTGCTTCGACGCTGGTTACCTGCTGGCTTTGTGCGCCTTGTAACCAGGCGACACTTAATTTCAGTGGCAGACCCAATGGGATATAAATCAGCAATAACCCCATGACTAACAGTGAGCCAGCCATCAGCGTCAGGTTTTTCCCCCAGCGCTGTAGAGGAAAATGTTTCATTTCATCATGGAGGGATAAAAAAGGCCCCTGACGAACAACCTGACGATTGAGATAGATATCAATGTTGGTTTTCTTGCCCAGATCATGAGCAAAATAAGGCCCCCAATGGGCCGGATAAATCAGATCAACAATCCCGAGTGAGATATTGTTCATCTGCCCCTGATTTGACTCGCCAAACAGGCCCCAGCGCTTTGGCGTACCACTCAAGCAATGAACTTCCCGCAAATCTTTTTCAGATAATGGGCGGAACATATTCCAGCAAGCCCAACCGGTTAATAGGGTGGCCACAATAATCAGCCAAGGCAGAATTACCGTCGGGCCAGTCAGCGCAAAGAACAGCAATAGCAATGCTAAACAAATAGCACCGGCTTCTTTCAAGCCATTAGCACCATGCAGAGCATATTCTTCCGCTGTTTCCTTACGGATATTCAGGAGCTCAATATGCTCGCTATCCGCCTTGCGAATTGACGCATTTTGCGCCACCGAAGGTAAAATAGGTAGATAACTATTCTCAGACTGGTGATTTTTCAGCGTATGCCCGTTGAGGGAAATAATCAAAGGGATCGGCTGGGTTTGGATAAGTTCTACGTCATTATTCTGAGTAATATATTGTTCCCACGAAGCGGGTAAATGAACTTCAATAGAATCAAGATAATAACGCCAATTATTGGGTTCGTCTGTGGCCACGCCATAGCGGGTAATGGCGCGCGTAACCGAATAAACATTGTCGCTTTGAGGGGTTAGAATAAGCTTTGCTGGCGAAGGAGTACTGTTACTGAGGCTACGGGTATCAAAAGTCGATTGGGGTTTGAACCCTATGTTATCTTGTTGATTTAAGAGATAATTCTCAATATTTACTCGCTCTTCCGGCGTCAGTTTACGATGAGTCGGTTTCGCGAACGGCAGAGTTGCAGTTACGGGAGCAGGGCGGCGGAATCGGAACCACCACAACAAACCTACTGCGATCAGACTGGTCAACAGTAAGGCCAATATTATGACTATTGTGCTCATCCCATCCCCATCCGAGGGCCCCTGATTTACGTCAACTCTATGAAATAATGCATTATCCCCTTCATACTTCAAGCTGCATGTGCGTTGGCTGCTTTCATTCACCCCAGTCACTTACTTATGTAAGCTATTGGGGACTCACTCAATTGCCGCCTTCCTGCAACTCAAATTATTTTGGGCATATATTATGCATAAACACCTTACAGAGGCATATAACAGAGTTATTCATCAAATAACTTAATGCAAGTGCTCTTTCACTGCCCGTAGACTAATAAGGATAGCAAGGCTAAAACTTCGGTAATATCAGCATAATCCTATTTTCAAACACAATTTTTAACGAGTATTGCGCTGAAATAGATTAAAAATTAACCGGTTGAATCTTGACTAAACTCGCCGCCATGTTAAAAACAGGTAAATTATATCTAACTAGCGTTGCGATAAAGGTTCTCACTAACGCACAATGTGATCAAGTTCTAATAAATTCCAGTATAAAGAGTCGGGTTAATCCGCGAGGGTAAAAAGTCGCTTATGAAGTAACCTTATTATGAGCCTGACTACCCTGATACGTGCCCGACAGGCGGCGAGTTTTAATTTGGGGCCATTATGGAACACCTGCAAAAACCTAAAATACTTAAAATAGAAACAATTGCACGCTCGCGCTTATTCACCGTTGAAGCCGTCGATCTGGAGTTCAGCAATGGTGTACAACGTGTCTATGAGCGAATGCGGCCATCGAATCGCGAAGCTGTGATGATTGTGCCCATTATTGGTGATGATTTATTGCTGATCCGCGAGTATGCCGTGGGTATAGAAGAGTATGAGTTGGGCTTCCCCAAGGGGTTGATTGATCCCGGTGAGGGGGTCTTAGAGGCTGCAAATCGCGAATTGATGGAAGAGGTGGGATTTGGCGCTGAGCGTTTCGATTACCTCAGTAAGCTGACAATGGCACCGTCCTATTTCTCCAGTAAAATGAATATTGTGGTGGCGCAAAACCTTTATCCGCAAAGTCTGGAAGGCGATGAACCAGAACCGCTGCCCCAAGTGCGTTGGCCTATTGCGAATATGATGGCGCTGCTCGATGAACCAGGTTTTCGCGAAGCCCGCAATGTCAGTGCCCTGTTTTTGGCGCAAACTTTTCTGATGAAAGCGGGAATAGCTTAATATTGAGCGGTTCACCATAAAAAAGCCGGGACAATCTTGCGATTTCCCGGCTCTTATTTTTGGTGCTAACGCCGTTCGTTAGAACAACTCGTGAGTCTGACCATTATCCATCAGTGTCGTACCCGCTTCATGTACTGAATACTCGGTGGGCTGTGTCCCCTCGATAAAGTACTCTGAACGGCTACCGGGGCCACCTGGTGATAGCTTACCGGTTTGCTTATCAATCACGACACTGACGATACCTGGCGGTGGCGGCACTTGTTTTTCCGGCAGGCCTTCCAGGGCTGCTTTCATAAAGTCATCCCACGCCGGTTGAGCCGTTTTCGCTCCGCCTTCGGCCCCTGAAATCTGATCCGAAATAGCGCCAGATGCGGTGCTGCGGCCTAAGTCACGGCGATGATCGTCAAAACCAATCCAGACGGATGTCACGGTGTCCGGGCCATAGCCGGAGAACCAAGCATCTTTCGAGTTGTTGGTTGTACCGGTTTTACCGCCGATATCTTTGCGTTTTAAGTCGCGTCCAGCGCGCCAGCCAGTCCCCATCCAGCCCGGTTCCCCGAAGATGTTAGAGTTCAATGCATCGCGTATCAAGAACGCCAGCGGTGTACTGATCACATGTGGCGCATATTGCTCATCGCTATTGAGCTTGGCCTGTGCTGGGGTGACTTGTTCCAGTTCCGGCATGGGCACATTATTAGCATTATTGGTTTGTGAAGTTGCGACGTTTTCAGTGTTATCGTCGGACAGCACTACCGAGCGCTGAGTATCACCGTAAATCACCGGTAAGTTACACTCTTCACAGACAATCTTCGGTTTTGTTTCAAACAGCACGTTGCCCGTATCATCGGTGATTTTGGTAATGAAATACGGGTCGACCAAATAGCCGCCGTTTGCCAACACCGCATAGCCACGCACCAACTGTAATGGTGTAAATGATGCGGAACCCAGCGCCAATGATTCTGAGTGGACAATATTCTGTGCCGGGAAACCAAAACGTTCCAGATATTCAGCGGCATAATCCACACCCATGGCCCGCATTGCCCGCACCATCACCACGTTTTTCGACTGGCCTAAACCTTGGCGCAGACGAATCGGCCCATCATAAGTCGGTGGCGAGTTTTTTGGCCGCCAGTCGGTGCCAGCACCGGCATCCCAGCGGGTAATCGGCAAGTCGTTTAGGATGCTTGCCAGAGTCAGGCCTTTGTCCATCGCCGCGGTATACAGGAAAGGTTTGATATTCGATCCCACCTGACGCAACGCTTGTGTCACACGGTTAAATTTACTTTGGTTAAAGTCAAAACCGCCGACCAGCGCTTTGATTGCGCCATTGTTCGGGTCAATAGAAACCAGGGCGGAATTGACATCTGGCACTTGAGCCAACCACCAATTGTCACCCACTTTTCTGACCCAAATCTGTTGACCGGGCTGTACCACATCAGTGACTTTTTTAGGTGTCGGCCCCTGAGCATTGTCAGATTTATATGGGCGCGCCCAACGCATACCGGCCATCGGTAGCGCCACACTGTTGCCATCCGCCAATATTGCTGTCGCTTGGTCGGCATTCGCTTGCGTAACTACCGCGGGCAATAGCGGGCCATAAACCGGCAATGTTTTCAGCGAATCAATAATTTTCTCATTGCTCCATGCGCTTTCACCCACTTTCCACAACACATTGGATGGGCCGCGATAGCCATGGCGCATGTCATAAGCCAACACATTGGCACGTAAGGAATCCACTGCCGCCAATTGGAGTTTTTTGGTGATAGTGGTATAGACCTGATAACCGTCGGTATAGGCGTTTTCGCCATAGCGCTTAATCATTTCCTGCCGCACCATTTCAGACAAATAAGGTGCTGAGAAAGCAATTTGCGGCGCATGGTAGTTGGCGACAAGTTCTTCACTGCGAGCTTGCTCGTATTGCGCTTGGGTGATGTACTTTTCATCCAGCATGCGCGATAGCACAACATTACGGCGCGCCACTGCCCGGTCATGTGAATAGAGCGGGTTGAAAGTCGATGGTGCTTTCGGTAAACCGGCAATCATCGCCATTTGGCTGAGGGTCAACTCATTGACTTCTTTACCAAAATAAACTTGTGCTGCCGCCCCAACACCATAAGCGCGGTAACCCAGATAAATTTTGTTCAGATATAACTCAAGAATTTCATCTTTCGTCAGTAACTGTTCAATGCGAATGGCCAGGAAAGCTTCCTTGATTTTACGCATCAAGGTGCGTTCCGGACTTAAGAAAAAGTTTCGTGCCAATTGCTGGGTAATGGTGCTGGCACCCTGAGAGGCGCGGCCGGACACCAGTGCAATAGAGGCCGCACGTAAGATACCTACTGGGTCAACACCGTGATGCTCATAGAACCGGCTATCTTCCGTGGCAATAAACGCATGCACCATTTCTGGTGGAATTTGTTTTAGTGTCAATGGGATACGGCGCTTTTCACCGTATTGGGCGATCAATTCGCCTTCGGCGCTATACACCAACATAGGCGTTTGCAGCCGGACATCTTTCAGCGTGGCAACGTCGGGTAGCTGAGGCTCAATATATTTGTACAGGCCAAATATCGAGGCTGCTCCCAGTAAAATGCAACACACCGCAAGGATCAAAAAATACTTTACGAACTTCACCTGAGATTTCCCATTCAATGTCAATTGGGCAGTTTATAAACAACCGCGCCGTAGTATAAAGGCAAGCCCGTTACATGGATACGTTCTTTTATTCTCTCTCGACACGGAGGTCGACAAAGATGTACACACAATATTGGCAGGTTGGGCTAGATATTCAAATGGAGGCAATACGCGCCTTGGCCGTTGTCAGACGCCGTTATGGCTGGCAACTGCGGTATTGGTGGCATCAAACCTTACCTTCTGGGGCTTTGCGGGAGGGTATTTTACAACAGCCAGATGTGGTTAGCGACAAACTCAAATTATTACGCAAACAATTACCTCGACATATTTCATTACGCATTGCATTGCCCGCACAGCGTATCTTGCAGCAGACTATTCCTGTCCCAGACCTGCGGCTGCGTGAACCTGAACGCGCAGGGTTTATCAATGCGGTGGCAAGCAAGCTTTTCCCGGTAAATAGCCAGGAACTGGCTCTGGATTATCGGGTTGAAGCGGGCAATGAATTATTAATCACTGCCGCTCGCCAGTCAGAAATTCATCAATGGCAAGCCTGTTTACAGCAGGCTAACCTGCCATCTCCCGTGATTGATATCACCCCCTGCGCTCTGCGTTACATGGCCGCGGCCGCCGGGTTATCAGGGACTTATTGGTTAGTCCACCGGCTAACACATGAGTGGCTGTGGGTTTCCTCCAGTGAAATGCCGTTTATCTTCGGTGTGGTGCCCATTGAAACTGACGAGGCACAGGAATGCGACCACGCGATCGTACTCAATCCGTTAACTACGTTGCTGGCAGAGCTTCATACCCATTACCCCCAACCAAGTGATAAGCCGGTGAATGTGTATTACAGCAGTATGATGAATGAATCCCCACCAGAAAATACCACGCGCTGGTCACCTTTTTCTGCGTTCGCCCAATATCAGCCTCCTTTGCCCTCATCACCGGCGGCTTTCATGTTGGCTGGTGGGCTAGCATTACGCCCGGCAGATTACTGATGTATCAGGTTAATTTCTCGTCATGGCGCACGGAGCGCCAACTAGCGCGTTACCGATTTTGGCGCAACTTAGGGTTATGCCAAGCCCTGTTTTTTATCATCGTGCTGCTGGTTGTGCAGAGACAATCACACTTAGGACAAATCAGTCAGCAAAGCAGCCTTGCCGCGCTTTTGCACCAGCAGAAAGTATTAAATCAGCATCATCAACAGGTGCAACAACGGGTGACACAAAAACAGCACGCAGAGCAGCGAGTGAAAATGTATCGGCAAATGCACCAATCCGCCCATCGCTACGCAACATTATTGCAGCTATTAGCACAGGAAGTTCCTGATAACTGTTGGTTAATCAGCCTGATACCTAAAGATGAACATTTGATTTTTGAGGCGGTGAGCCAAGATTACGCCGCTATTCATGACTTTTTGGTGAAGTTAAGGCGACAATCGCTATTGGCAAATGTGCGCTTACAAAAAATTGCGCAGCAGGATGATGGCTATTTTCGGTTTACGGCGCAGGCCAACTGGCAGGAAGAGGACATTTATTATGATGAATAAACAGCTTCAACGCTGGATGGACAGGCCCGGCTGGCAGCTTTGTTTATATCAATGGGGAGTGCTTGGGCTGCTCGGTGTCAGTGTTTATGGCATGGTGCTGCGGCCTTTATGGCAACAACAACGGTTGGTCACTAAGGAAATTATTCAGCATCAACAACAGGTTGAGCACCAACAATCCGCACTGGCGCAGTTGCCATCGCTTGTTGCTCTTGATCAGCAAATTACAGTGTTGAGTGCGGCTGAAGCACCGTGGCGGCAACCAGATATCTCAATGGCACATTTGGTTGGTCAATGGATTATACCGTTTGGCGGGCAGGTGATGAGTTGGCAGCGGCAATCTGAACAGTCAGTGGCGGCCGGGAGAAACTCAGCCGAGCAACAATCTTTCACCAAATTACAACCGTTAACCGAGCAACAACTGTTAACTGAACAACAATTAGCCAATCACCAACAGTTAGCTAATCAACAACAGTGGCATGCAACCTTGCGAGTTAATTTTTATGGATTGCTCCATTTACTTCGCCAGTTAGCCGCAACCTCAGTACCAGTCCAAATTCAAATAATGGGCATTACGCGAGAAAAGCATGCGCTGACAGTGAAACTAAGCCTAAAAGAGTCCCTTACCGGAGGTGAAAGTGAATAATCACCGCAACAGACAGTGGACGATCGGGGGGCTGTTGATGGTGGCATTACCGGCTTTGGCGGTTGGCGCAGAACCTTTATTGGCTGAGGTTGGGCGCAACCCATTTGAACGAATATCAACAGGGTCTTGTGATGATGACCGCGAAAAACTCGCCGATTGGCAATTGCAGGGCATTGTCCGGGGTGCGGATTACCATACTGCTTGGGTACAGCGGGCGGCGGGCCAGTGGCAAAAACTGGCGATAGAAACGCACTTATTGCCCCATTGGCAAGTGACCCACATCAGTGGGCGGCAAGTCAGCCTCCAGCATGTTAACCCAGAAAAGACATGTTCAGGTTCATCAGGTTCTGTGGTGCTATCGATGCGCTAAGATATTTATCATCAGTATTAAAAGGAATGAATCTGATGGGTTTTTATAGATTTAAAATAAAAAATACATTTAAAATCAATAAATTAATTAAAGTAAAGGCGGGTTTTTGGACTGCCTATAGTATGGCGCGAGAGCCATTATTTATTTTTCTGCTGCTCAGTGCCTTACTCACCATTCCCTTTTCCATTAACGCAAAAGGTGGCGTGCCAATCTCATTGGAGTTTCAAGACGCTCCAGCCCCCATGGTGTTGCAAGCACTGGCGGATTATCAGCAATTGAATTTGATTATTGCGGCAGATATCGGCAGCAACCTTAGCCTTCGGTTGGTGGATGTTCCTTGGGAACAAGCTCTTGCTATCGTTTTGCGCATGAGCCGCTTGAAAGTCGAGCGTGAAGGGGCGGTAATGATGGTTTTCACCGAGCAAGATGTTGAAGACAGGCGGCTGCAAGCTGAACAAAAAATGGGGCCAGAATCACTCAGTAACTTGAGTCTGGCTTTGCAATATGCAGATGCTGAACAAGTCGCGGACAGCTTGAATCTGGCGGAGGGCGGGTTACTTTCTCCGCTGGGCAGTGTAGTGGTAGATAAACGTACAAATACATTATTAATTCGCGATACTCCCGCATCATTAGCATTATTGAAAAGTTGGTTGGCAGAGATGGATTTGCCTTTACAGCAAGTGCAGTTGGCCGCGCATATAGTGACCATCAGCCGTGAAAATTTGCAGGAGCTTGGTGTACGTTGGGGAATGGGTGAACCGCAACCTACATCCGCGCTAAGAATGAGTGATTTTAATGTCAATTTGCCGCTGCCTACCAGCGCAGTCAGTGCTGGATTTAATGTTGCCCGCATCGGGGGGCGGCTACTGGAGCTGGAGCTGAGCGCACTGGAGCAAGAGAATCAGGTCGACATTATTGCTAGTCCGCGCTTAGTCACTTCACATCAGCAAACCGCCAGCATCAAACAAGGTTCTGATATTCCTTATACTGTCTCGCGGGGGAAAAAAGGGACGACGACGATTGAGTTTAAAGAGGCGGTATTGGGAATGGAAGTCACACCAAAAATCCTGCGTAATGGCAAAATTACTTTAAACTTAAAAATCAGCCATAATATGCCGGGAATGGCGATGAAACGTGGCGATAGTGAAACTTTACTAATAGATAAACAGGAAATAAAAACCCAAATAACTGTCAATGACGGCGAAACTATTGTGTTAGGCGGGATTTTCCAGCAGAAAAACAGTCAGGGAGTTAATAAAGTGCCGATGTTGGCCGATATTCCTTGGTTGGGGGGGCTGTTTAAACAGGATGCCCAGCAACAAAGTCGTCGGGAGTTAGTCATTTTTATCACCCCAAGGTTGATAGGTACTTGAGTCCCAAAAGGTGCCGATTTATGAAAACAGGCCAATCTTGGTGACTTTCTGCAACTTTTTGTGTGATAGGGGGCTTCTAAATTTGACGCTGCCCCCGATTTAGCTTACAAGGGTTACCGAATTGAGCTCCGAGGTTTTTAATAACGTTGATACGCCGATAAAAACGTATGGTTTCCCTCCCACGACGTGTACAACGATTTATTCGGTTGCCAAACTACCAGAAGTGCTGAGATAATTTTCAGTCTGATCTCGCACTATCGCTCATGAGGTTTCAGTTTAGGTCCCGTTGCTAATTTGATTGGCGGGGCGGGTTATCATTAACGAATAGTCTTAGTAATACCAAAAACATGGCAGAGAAACGCAATATCTTTCTGGTTGGGCCTATGGGTGCCGGCAAAAGCACTATTGGTCGTCAGTTAGCTCAGCAACTCAATATGGAGTTTTTCGACTCTGATCAAGAAATTGAGCGACGTACCGGAGCTGACGTGGGCTGGGTATTCGACGTGGAAGGCGAAGAAGGTTTCCGCGATCGTGAAGAAAAAGTGATTAATGAACTGACGGAAAAACAGGGCATTGTTCTGGCAACCGGTGGTGGCTCTGTTAAATCCAGAGAAACCCGTAACCGTTTGTCAGCCCGTGGCGTGGTGGTTTATCTAGAAACCACTATCGAGAAGCAGTTAGCCCGTACACAGCGCGACAAAAAACGTCCGTTGTTGCAGGTTGATTCGCCTCCACGTGAGGTGTTAGAAGCACTGGCAAAAGAACGTAATCCGTTGTACGAAGAAATTGCGGATGTCACCATTCGCACTGACGATCAAAGCGCGAAAGTTGTTGCTAACCAGATTATCAACATGCTGGAAAGTAACTGATTTAGCATTTTACTAATGCCCGCGGGCGTAAGTTAAGAAGGTTACTGGGCGCGACATGGAGAAGATTACTGTCACGTTAGGGGAGCGTAGCTACCCGATTACGATTGCTGCTGGATTGTTCAAAGATCCGGCCTCTTTTAAGCCGCTAAAAGCGGGTGACCAGGTCATGCTGGTGACCAACCAAACGCTAGCGCCACTCTATCTGGATTCGCTCCGGGCAGTGTTGGAACAAAGCGGCATTAAAGTCGATCAGGTGATTTTACCTGATGGTGAACAGTATAAATCTCTGAGTGTTCTGGAGCAGGTATTTTCTGCCCTTCTGGAAAAACCGCACGGTCGTGATACTACACTTGTCGCCCTAGGTGGCGGTGTAGTAGGCGACCTGACCGGTTTTGCCGCTGCTTGCTATCAACGTGGCGTACGCTTTATTCAAGTTCCTACTACCTTACTTTCTCAAGTGGATTCCTCTGTCGGTGGTAAAACCGCAGTGAACCACCCATTGGGTAAGAACATGATTGGTGCTTTCTACCAGCCTGCATCGGTGGTGGTTGACCTTGATTGTCTCAAAACCCTCCCTCCTCGTGAGCTTGCTTCCGGGCTGGCTGAAGTTATCAAATACGGTATCATTCTTGACGCAGCTTTCTTTGCGTGGCTGGAAAACAATATTGACGCTTTATTAGCACTGGATATGTCAGCATTAGCTTACTGCATCCGCCGTTGCTGTGAATTGAAAGCCGATGTTGTTGCCGCCGACGAAAGGGAAGAGAGCGGGATGCGCGCTTTACTCAATTTGGGTCATACTTATGGTCATGCTATTGAAGCTGAAATGGGGTATGGCGTCTGGTTACACGGGGAAGCCGTTGCTGCTGGTATGATGATGGCTGCGCATACTTCCCGCCGATTGGGCCAGCTTTCAGACCAAGATGTTGAGCGTATCAAGAAACTACTTTTACGTGCAGGTCTGCCAGTTAGCGGGCCGCAAGAAATGACACCAGAATCCTATCTACCGCACATGATGCGAGATAAAAAAGTGCTGGCCGGTGAGCTTCGTCTGGTATTGCCAACCGCTATAGGTCAGTCAGAAGTCCGTGGTGGTGTTGCACATGATATGGTACTGGCGTCTATCACTGATTGTCAGTGATAGGAAATGGCATGAGTACATTTTATTATATTCCTTTGCTGCGGGCGTTTTAGCCTGTTGGCAGTCAGTAAAATCAATCAGCCGGACTGCAGTGATAAATGCGGTAGGCTTTTGCCTCTAGTTGGAGGGTTTAGATGGATGATTTAAAGCCGGAAGACGATCTGAAACCAGATAGCAGTGACCGTCGCCCAACACGTGCCCGTAAGTCCTCGACTGGGCCTAAGCTTGCTGTTTCACGCCAACATATGATGATTGGTATTGGCATTTTAGTGCTGCTGTTGATCATTATTGCCATTGGTTCAGCCCTTAAAGCCCCAACCGAGCATGAAGCATCACAACAAAATCCCAATGTAGACGTGGCGCGCAACATTAATCTGTCTGATTCATCTTCACTGACCAGCGGTAATAATACTCAGCCAGCTGTGGCAAATAACACCACCGATGGTCATGATGCCAATGGCGTGAGGAATACCGCTCAGCCACAAGATATCAATGTTCCGCCGATTTCTCCGACACCGACCGAGGCCGCTCCGCAGTCTTCTGCCAATGACTCAACCCAACGTGTTGAATTACCTGGGAATATGTCTGACGCGCTTTCTCAGACCCAGGGGCAGGTCGATACACTGTCTCAGAATATGAATGACGGCCCGACCTCCACACTGCCGACAGCACCGGCTACCGTTTCAACCTCGAAAGGGGCCAAAGCGCCAGTTACACGGGAATCGATTACTCATCCGACGCAAAAGCAGGCCACGGCAGCAACGAAACAACCGGCTGTTAGTCATAAAAACCCGACAACGGCTGTGTCTCCAGCCGCTTCAGCGGTGGCAAAATCAGGTTCGACGGGCAGCAGCAGCGCATTGAAAAATGCCCCTGGTAGCCATTTCACCTTGCAACTGAGCAGCGCATCGCGCTCAGATACGTTGAATGCCTATGCTAAGCAGCAAAAATTATCTGACTATCATGTGTATGAAACGAAACGTGATGGTAAGCCTTGGTACATCTTAGTGAGTGGTAACTACGCCTCTTCAGCTGATGCTAAAAGGGCGATAACAACATTACCCGCCGATGTTCAGGCGAAAAAACCGTGGGTTAAACCTGTACAACAAGTACAGCAAGACCTTAAAAAATAAATCATTCTTATTTGTGCGCTGATGTGCTGTTTGAAACAGAGTACAATCTGCGGCTCTGAATTATTAAGTAGCTAACTGACGGCATGAAGAAAAACCGCGCTTTTTTAAAATGGGCTGGTGGGAAATATCCGCTGGTTGATGACATTCGACGCCATCTTCCAGCGGGAGACTGCTTGATAGAACCATTCGTCGGTGCGGGGTCGGTGTTTCTTAACACTGAGTATGAATCTTACATACTGGCCGATATCAACAGTGATCTCATTAACCTCTACAATATCGTAAAGGACCGCACTGATGACTTTGTGCGGGATGCTCGTGTTTTATTCACGGGCGATTTCAATAATTCCGAGCATTTTTATCAGCTGCGTCAAGAATTTAACGCCAGTATCGATGCCTATCGCCGTGCTTTATTGTTTCTCTACTTGAATCGCCATTGTTATAACGGTCTGTGCCGTTATAATTTGAGCGGTGAATTCAATGTGCCTTTCGGTCGTTACAAAAAACCTTATTTCCCGGAAAATGAGCTGTATTGGTTTGCTGAAAAATCGAAAAATGCTGTTTTTGTTTGTGAGCATTATCAGGAAACCTTATTAAAAGCTGTGCACGGGGCGGTGGTTTACTGCGATCCTCCGTATGCGCCATTGTCAGCGACGGCTAATTTTACGGCATATCACACCAGTAACTTTGGTTTGGTGGATCAACAAAATCTGGCTCGTCTGGCTTACCAGCTGTCAGCAGAAAATAAGATCCCGGTTCTGATTTCTAATCACGACACAGAACTGACGCGCGATTGGTATCATCAGGCGTCACTGCATGTGGTCAAAGCGCGCCGTACTATCAGCCGTAATATCCTTGGCCGTAGTAAAGTGAACGAGCTTTTGGCGCTGTATAGCTGAGCGGGAACTGCCGCTCGGTAACGATTCAAACCCCATGGTTTGTGAGAGGAAGTTTGCTACGCTGAAGCCTCATAAAACAAAGAGATACGTTTGGAGAAGCAGATGAAAAAGTTTTTAATTGCCCCGTCTATTCTGTCAGCAGATTTTGCCCGCCTGGGTGACGATACCGCTAAGGTACTCGCCGCCGGCGCTGATATTGTGCATTTTGATGTGATGGACAATCATTACGTTCCTAATCTGACTATCGGGCCGATGGTGTGCAAGGCTTTGCGTGATTACGGTATTACTGCCCCTATTGATGTCCACTTGATGGTAAAACCGGTTGACCGTATTGTCCCGGATTTTGCCAAAGCCGGTGCCACTTATATCTCATTCCACCCTGAAGCTTCAGAGCATGTTGACCGCACTTTGCAACTCATTAAAGAGAGTGGTTGCAAGGCGGGCTTGGTGTTTAACCCCGCCACCCCTCTTAGCTACCTTGATTATGTGATGGATAAGCTGGATGTCATTTTGCTGATGTCGGTGAACCCCGGCTTCGGCGGGCAGTCTTTCATTCCCGAAACACTGAATAAATTACGCCAGGTGCGCAAGCTGATTGATGACAGCGGCTATGACATTCGTCTGGAAGTGGATGGCGGCGTTAAAGTGGATAATATTCGCGATATCGCGGCTGCCGGTGCGGATATGTTTGTCGCCGGTTCAGCAATCTTTAGCCAGCCGGACTATAAAAGTGTGATTGATGCTATGCGCAGTGAATTGGCGAAGTCTGCTCATGACTAAATTTGATGCTATCCGCGGTGTGGCTTTTGATCTCGATGGCACATTAGTTGATAGCGTACCGGGGCTTGCCAGCGCGATTGATATGGCACTGGCACATCAGAATTTACCGGTCGCCGGTCAAGATTTGGTCTCAACCTGGATTGGCAATGGCGCTGATGTCTTAGTCGAGCGCGCGCTGCGCTGGGCGGGGCGCGAGCCAGATGCTCAATCAGTCGCACATACCCGCGAACTGTTTGACCACTACTATGCTCAGACGGTCGAGCAGGGGAGCCAGCTATTTCCGCAAGTGAAAGCCACATTGGCGCAACTGGTGGCCAATGGCTTGCCGATGGGGCTGATTACCAATAAACCTACGCCATTCGTCGCCCCACTGCTGGCGTCCTTGGGTATTGCCGATTATTTCTCAGTCATCATTGGCGGTGATGATGTCGTGGTGAAGAAACCCCATCCCGCGCCATTGTATTTATTGCTGGCCAAACTTGGCTTGCATGCCCATGAAATGCTGTTTGTTGGTGATTCACGTAATGACATTATGGCCGCGCAGGCGGCGGGTTGCCCCTGCGTCGGGCTGACCTATGGATATAACTACGGTGAAGCTATTGCCACCAGTCACCCCGACTGTGTGCTAGAGCACTTTGCCTGTCTGTTGCCCGCACTTGGGCTGCCATCTTTAAAAGATCAGGAAGCATAAAATGAGTAAACCCACTGAAATATCTGCTGTATCCGATAAACAAAAACCTATCGTATTTAGCGGCGCGCAACCGTCCGGCGAATTGACTATTGGCAATTACATGGGGGCATTGCGTCAGTGGGTACAAATGCAAGATGACTATGATTGCATCTATTGCATTGTTGATTTGCATGCCATCACGGCACGTCAGGACCCAGCGTTGCTACGCAAAAGAACGTTGGACACCTTGGCATTGTATCTGGCTTGCGGCATTGACCCGAAGAAAAGCACCATTTTTGTTCAATCCCATGTGCCAGAACACTCTCAACTGGGCTGGGCGCTGAACTGCTACACCTATTTCGGCGAACTGAGCCGCATGACCCAGTTCAAAGACAAATCAGCCCGTTATGCCGAAAACATTAACGCCGGTTTGTTCGATTATCCGGTGCTGATGGCGGCGGATATTTTGCTGTATCAGACTAACCAAGTACCGGTTGGTGAAGATCAGAAGCAACATCTGGAGCTGAGCCGCGATATTGCGAGCCGATTCAATAACCTGTATGGCGATATCTTCAAAATCCCTGAGCCGTTTATTCCTAAAGCCGGTGCGCGGGTGATGTCCTTGCAGGATCCGACTAAAAAGATGTCGAAATCGGATGATAACCGCAATAACGTCATCGAATTGCTGGAAGATCCTAAATCTGTAGTGAAAAAGATTAAACGCGCCATGACGGATTCTGATGAGCCAGCGGTAATCCGCTATGACACTGAGAAGAAAGCCGGTGTTTCTAACCTGCTGGATATTCTGTCGGGTGTGACGGGCCAGTCTATTCCTGAGCTGGAAGCCCAGTTTGAAGGCCAAATGTACGGTCATTTGAAAGGTGCGGTTGCAGAGGCGGTTTCTGACATGCTGAGTGAGCTACAGGCGCGTTATCACAAGTATCGCGAAGATGAAGCTTTCTTGCAGGAAGTGATGCGTGATGGGGCGGCTAAGGCGCGTGCTCGTGCGCAAGATACGCTGGCGAAAGTGTATGAAGCTATTGGTTTTGTTGCTCATCCATAAGTGAATAAGTCAGCAGTCTGAGGGGGGAGCCTTCCCCCTTCAGAGTCAATTCAGTTTAACCCACCTGTTCAATTTGTTCCTTTACCCCAGCTTTGCCATGCTCCGCACTGGAAAACCAATTCAGTTTTTTGCGCAAACTGACCACACTGCCGACAATAATCAAACTCGGGCTGCTGACCTGCTGCGAAAGCAGTGCCAACTGACTCAGTTCGCCGCTCACCACCCGCTGATGCCGCGAGGTGCCGTTCTCCACCAGAGCAACCGCCGTGCTGGCTGGCATACCGTGCAGAATCAATTGCTGCTGAATCTCGCCAGCTTGTGATAGCCCCATATAGAACACCAGGGTTTGCTTTTCTGCTGCCAGATTAGCCCAATCCAACTGACTGTCTTTTTTGGCGTGGCCGGTAATCAGCCGCACACTTTGGGCGTGATCGCGGTGAGTGAGCGGAATGCCGCTGTAGGCCGAGCAGCCAGACGCCGCTGTTATCCCCGGCACCACAGAAAACGGAATGTTGTAGTCTGCCAGTGTTTCCAGCTCTTCGCCGCCACGGCCAAAAATAAATGGGTCGCCGCCTTTCAAGCGCACCACGCGTTTCCCCTGCTGCGCCTGCTGCAATAGAATCTGATTGATTTGGTCTTGTGGAACACTATGGCGACCGGATTCTTTGCCGACAAAAATGCGCTCGGCATCGCGCCGCACCAAATTCATTATCTCATCAGACACCAACCGATCATACACCACCACGTCTGCTTGCTGAATCTGCTGCAAACCTTTCAATGTCAGTAAACCGGCGTCGCCCGGCCCAGCCCCCACCAACACCACTTCACCGCGGTCAGACAGCGGCGCATTGAACAGTTGCTCAACGTGTTGCTCGACTTGCACCTGATCCGCATTCGCCAGTGATTGCGCCAGCCGGTCGTGGGTCAGCAGTTTTTCCCAGAAGCGGCGGCGGTCTGCCATGGCGGCAAAATGTTGTTTCACCCGCTGGCGTAAATTGCCCGCTAATTGTGCCAATTGCCCCAAATGCTGTGGCAGCATGGCCTCGAGTTTCTCGCGCAGCAAGCGGGCTAAGACTGGCGCTTTACCGCCTGAGGAGATTGCAATCATGATAGGTGAGCGGTCAATGATTGACGGCATGATAAAACTGGTGCGTTTCGGGTCGTCAACCACATTGCAGAACACCCGCTGTTGATTGGCACTTTGATAGACTAAAGCATTGACGGCCACCTGATCCGTTGCGGCAATCACCAGCCATTTTTCTGCCAGTAGTTCCGGTGCGAACTCGCCGCTGACCAATGAAAGTTGCCCCTGCTCCGCCCAGTAGTGAAACTGCGGTGTAAACTCGCACGCATTGACGGTGACGGTAGCACCTGCATCAAGCAACAAGCGAGCTTTGCGTTCGGCCACTTCACCACCACCGACCAGCAGGCAGGCTTTGTTTTGCAGTTGGCAGAAAATCGGGAAGTAGTCCATGGGCAATCCTTCAGGTTGAGGCCGCTAGGGGGTAAAACCCGCCCCTAAGAGCGGGTGAATTCGGGTATCTGACTGCTGGCTAAGTCAATTGAAGGGAAATCGTGCCGTTGGGGTCGTAGTCGCGTAAGCGACCGGAGCGGCCCTAGGTGCGGTAAACCCTTCACTCACTGGTTTTGCCATTAACCTCGTATAACTCACTCTTTTACTGCTTGTGGCGCATTGACTACCGCAGGCTGTGGGCGTTGCTCCCGTGGAGTGGCATACCAATAACCCAGCCCCATAAACACCGCGCCAGACAAGGTATTGCCCAGTGTGACCCACAACAGATTGTGGCCGATGCCGCTTAAAGTGTAAGCCTCGCTGTGATGACCAAACCATGACAAGGCGAACAGCGTCATGTTTGCCACTGAGTGTTCGTAACCAGAGGCGATAAAAGCCAGTAAACACCACCAAATGGCGATGAATTTCGCAGCACCTTCGACGCGGATTGCCATCCAGATCGCCAGACAAACCAGCCAGTTACATAATACACCCTTAAAGAATAAGGTCATAGCGGGCGCAGAGGTTTTTGCTAGCGCCGCGGTGTGTACCAAGCTGGTGTCGACTGACAGCAGATTACCGCCACCGTAGTAATAAAGTAGGGCGACAAAAACAGAACCCAACAGATTCCCCAGCCAGGTTTGGGGTAAAACTGCCCACATTTGGCTGGATTTGATGGTGCCCGCTTTGACACCAAAGGTCAGGAACATGGTGTGGCCGGTAAACAGTTCAGAACCGGCGATAATCACCAAGGTTAGCGCCAGACCAAAGGTCGCTCCCATGACTAATGGACGGTAAGCTGGGTCAATCAGGTTGCCCAATGTGAAAATCAGAATAATACCGAGGCCAACATAGGCACCGGCCATCGCCGAACCAATCCAAAAGCCCAGCGGGCTTTCTTTGGCCAGTTTGACGATTCGCGCCGCATTGGCCGCGCATTTGTTGATGGTGTCACTGTACATAGTGGATTCCATTAGTTAAAAGTAAGTCGGTGGTTATCACGCTTTGACTTGCACTATGCCGTCGCGTACCCGCACGTCAAAATGGGTCACTGAGCGCGTTTCATCTTCAAGACAGAAACCATCATGCAGGCGAAAATGCTGTTTTTTCAGGGGGCTGGCCACCCACAAATCACCTTGATGTTCTGCAATTAATCCGCGTGACAGCACACTGGCCTGAGCAAAGGGGTCAATGTTGCTGATAGCAAACACCTGTTCGTCGGCATAAGGCCGGAAGACCGCGACGTGATGCTCGCCAATCAGGCCGCATACGCCGCTACCGGACAAAATGTCATTTAATGGGCAAAGTGGGATCCACTGACTCATAGGTTATCCTCCAGTTCCAGCACCCGAACAGGGATGCGTTCATCCGGGCGGGCCGGGCGATGTTGGTCGCGCTCTGGCACCACTTGTACATTGGGGTCGCGTAGCGGACTGTTGATAAAGTGGGCGAAACGGACTTGTGCCGCCGGGTTTTCCACGGTGACTTTCCATTCGCAGACGACTTTGTCGCGCAGACGGGCAATATCAGTTTCGAGCTGATCGTTAATGCCCAGTTTGTCGTCGAGAATGACGGCGCGCAGGTAGTTAATTCCGCCTTCCAGACTCTCCAGCCACACCGAAGTGCGTTGCAGTTTATCGGCGGTGCGGATGTAGAACATCATAAAGCGGTCGAGGTAGCGCATCAGAGTTTCTTCATCCAAATCCGCCGCCAGTAAATCCGCATGACGAGGTTTCATGCCGCCATTACCACAGACATATAAGTTCCAGCCGTTTTCGGTGGCGATAATGCCGACATCTTTGCCCTGTGCTTCAGAACATTCACGGGTACAGCCGGAGACACCAAATTTCATTTTGTGCGGGGTGCGAATGCCCTTGTAGCGGTGTTCCAGCGCCACACCAAAGCCGACACTGTCGCCCACGCCAAAGCGGCACCAGGTGCTACCGACACAGGTTTTTGCCATGCGCAGGGCTTTGGCATAAGCATGTCCGGTCTCAAAGCCCGCTTCAATCAACTGCGCCCAGATAGCCGGTAAGTCGTCTTTTTGCGCGCCGAACATCCCGACGCGCTGTGAGCCGGTCAGTTTGGTGTAAAGATTATATTCTTTGGCGATGCGGCCAATGGCCAGCAGGCCGTCAGGTGTGATTTCCCCACCCGGTGAGCGCGGGATAACTGAGTAAGTGCCATCTTTTTGGATATTGCCGAGGAAGTTGTCGTTGGTGTCCTGCAACGGGGTATGTTGCGGCTCCAAGACATATTCATTCCAGCAGGATGCCAGCAGCGAACCTACCGTCGGTTTACACACTTCACAGCCGTAACCTTTGCCGTATTTTTCCAGCAGGGCATCGAAAGTTTTAATCTGTTCCACGCGAATCAGGTGATATAGCTCTTGGCGCGAATAGGCAAAGTGTTCGCATAAATGATGATTAACTTCAATGCCTTGCTTGCTAAGTTCGGCATTCAGCACTTGGGTGACGAGTGGAATACAGCCGCCGCAGCCGGTGCCCGCTTTAGTGGCCGACTTCAGTGCCGCCACAGTATGGCAGCCTTGGCCGATCGCCTGAATAATGTCGCCTTTGGTGACATCAAAACAGGAGCAGATTTGGGCGCTGTCCGGCAGGGAATCAACTCCGATTGCCGGTTTGCTGCCCGCATGAGCCGGTAAAATCAAGCTATCGGGGTTTTCCGGTAGCTCAATATTATTCAGGGCCAGTTGCAGCAGATTGCCGTAATCGCTGGTATCCCCCACCAGTACCGCACCGAGCAGGGTTTTGTTGTCGGCGCTGACCACCAGGCGCTTGTAAATCTCTTTACTCTCATCCAGATAGACATAACTGCGCGCACCTTCAGTGCGGCCATGGGCATCACCAATCCCACCGACATCTACCCCCAAAAGTTTGAGCTTGGCGCTCATGTCCGCGCCGTGGAAGGCATTTTCGCGCCCCAGTAAGTGGTCAGCCGTGACCTGCGCCATTTTGTAGCCCGGCGCCACCAGCCCGAATGTCCGTTCCTGCCAGGATGCGCATTCGCCAATGGCGTAGACATCCGGATCCGAGGTCTGGCAATTATCATTGATAGCAATACCACCACGGCGTGCTGTGGCTAAACCGCATTGATGGGCCAGTTTATCTTGTGGACGGATGCCGGTGGAGAAGACGATAAAATCGACTTCCAACTGCGAACCATCGGCAAACAGCATAGTTTTGCGGCTGTTTTGCCCGCTATGGACAATTTCTTGCGTGTTTTTGCCGGTGTGGACTCGGACGCCCATACGCTCAATCTTCTGGCGCAGTTGGTCGCCGCCCATGGGATCAAGCTGTTCAGCCATTAATACTGGGGCAAACTCAATGACATGGGTTTCAACGCCGAGGCTTTTCAGTGCGCCAGCCGCTTCCAATCCTAATAACCCGCCGCCGATCACCGCCCCGCGTTTGCTGCGACGGGTGCAAGCTTCAATGGCATTTAAGTCTTCAATGGTGCGGTAAACAAAGCAATCTTGCCCTTCGCTGCCTTTAATCGGCGGGATCCACGGATAAGAGCCCGTCGCCATAATCAGCTTGTCGTAATACAGAGTACGACCGCTGTTGGAATGGATGACTTTCTCTTTACGATTGATGGTAATAGCGCGTTCGCCGACCAGCACATTGACGCCGTGCTTTTCATAAAAACCTTCGCGAACCAGTGACAGTTCTTCCGCAGTGTGGTGGGAGAAATAAGAAGAAAGATGGACCCGGTCATAAGCGATGCGCGGTTCTTCGCAAAAGACGGTTATCTCAAATTGGTCTTTATCTGCTTTATCCAATAAGTCTTCAATAAAGCGGTGGCCGACCATACCGTTGCCGATGATGGCAAGTTTGACTTTGCTCATTTTTGCCTCAATTTTTAATTTTCTACCCTCACCTTAATCTTCCGCACGGCGCACTTATTGATGTAAATCAATTTGCTTTCCATATACCTCTAAGGTGGTAGATAGCTGATTTTTAACGTTTTTTATAAGTTGCGGATTTCATTCATGTTTAGCTGAAAGGTTTCAGTTTTGGTTTTTTTATTCATTAAAATAAAACGCTGTTTTATTAAAAGAAAATCGGGCGGAGGGAGGTGGGTCGGGTAAGCTAAAGGGTAATAATGAAAAACAATCATGGAGGCCTTTATGGCGGGCAAATCTTTACCCCCTCATTTATTAACCACAATCAATAATGTCCGTCTTAGCGGGCAAACGGGGCTGTGGCAAATAGCGATTGCAGGCGGAAAAATTACCGCGATTGCGCCACAACCGGAGCAACCAGTCACCGGCGAGGGTGCATTGGATGCACAAGGTGGGCTGGCTTTACCGCCATTTATTGAGCCGCATATTCATCTGGATACCACTCAAACCGCCGGGCAGCCCAGTTGGAACCAATCCGGCACCTTGTTTGAGGGCATTGAGCGCTGGGCCGAGCGCAAGGCGCTACTGACTCGCGAGGATGTTAAACAACGCGCCTGGCAAACATTGAAATGGCAAATAGCCAATGGGATTCAGCATGTCCGTACTCATGTGGATGTTTCCGACCCCAGTTTGACGGCTTTAAGCGCGATGCTGGAGGTCAAAGAAGAAGTCAGTCCGTGGGTGGATATGCAGATTGTGGCCTTCCCACAGGAGGGGATTCTCTCTTATCCGCATGGTGCCGCACTGCTGGAAGAGGCGCTGCGGCTAGGGGCGGATGTGGTCGGTGCTATTCCTCATTTTGAGTTTACTCGCGAATATGGTGTTGAATCGCTGCATATCGCCTTTGCATTGGCGCAGAAATATCAACGGCTGGTGGATGTTCATTGTGATGAAATTGATGATGAACAGTCGCGCTTTATCGAAACGGTAGCGGCATTGGCACACCGGGAGAACATGGGCGCGCGGGTGACCGCCAGCCATACCACGGCGATGCACTCTTATAATGGCGCTTATACCTCGCGATTATTCCGTTTGCTGAAAATGTCCGGCATTAATTTTGTTGCTAACCCGCTGGTGAATATTCACTTGCAAGGGCGCTTTGATACTTATCCCAAGCGGCGCGGTATTACACGGGTTAAAGAGATGCTGGCGGCAGAGATTAATGTTTGTTTCGGTCATGACGATGTGTTCGACCCGTGGTATCCACTAGGTACTGCCAATATGTTGCAGGTGTTGCATATGGGGTTACATATCTGTCAGTTGATGGGCTACAGCCAAATCAATGATGGGCTGAATTTGATAACCACCCACAGCGCCAAAACGTTGAATTTGTCGGATTATGGTTTGCAGCTGGGGAATAGCGCTAACGTGATTATTCTGCCCGCCGACAATGGTTTTGATGCAGTACGGCGGCAAGTGCCGGTGCAGTATTCCATTCGCCACGGCGTGGTGATCGCCAAGACGCAACCGGCAGAAAGCCGGATATATTTGGGGCAAGAAGAGACAGTGAATTTTAAATAGAAGGTGCCCTGCACCGGCATGGCAGCAGGGCAATAAAACAGCTAAATCAATGAGTCACGTGGCCGTGGCTGCGGTGCTTGGTGAAGAAGCCCAGAATCAGACACATCACAAACACGGTCAGATATAAGCCATTGGCGGTTGCCAATGCGGCATGAACACCACTGTTAGCCACAATCGGGCCAGTGACCACGAAAGTCAGCATGGTGCCAACGGTGCCGCAGGTCAGAATGAAGTTCACCAGTTTTGGCGAAGACACTTTGGTTTGCAGTGAACCCAACGTAATCAACGTAGTGTAAATCGCACTGGAAACAAAACCCAACGCCAGAATGTAGTAGCTCAAGTGCTCTGGGTTATTGGTGCTGACAAACATGTACATCGACAAAGTTGCCAGCGCGGCTAACACGGTGACGATGCGTTGCAGGTCAAAGAAGCGCAGGATAAAGCTGAATACCCACATCCCAATCATGTAGGAAATCCAGAAGTTACTGACTAATTGGCCAGCCTGACTGATATCCATATTGAAAGTTTTGGTGGCGTATTCCGGTACCCACTGGATGAAACCGAGTTGGCCGAGGATATAGCATAGCGCGGCAATCGCCAGGAACAGTACACCCATGCCCCATTTCTCTTTGGCTACAGGCTTGCTCTGGTCAGTGGCTTTATGGCCCAGAACCGGGAATTCAGAGCACAGTGTCAGCACGAAAATGCCGACATACAGTAGGCCGATGCAAGCATAAACCCAATACCATTCAATATGGCGCGCCAGCAGTATTGCAGCAGCGACCGGGAAAATCATCCCAGCCATGCTGAAGAAGGAGTCGGTAAACAGCAGGCGAGAACCGCGCTGACGCCCTTCATACATATGGGTAATCAGGAAAGTCCCGATCGACATAGTTATCCCGCTAACCACCCCGAGAATGAACATGCTGATGGAGAAGACCATCAGGTTATGGCCCACCATTAACCCGGCAATAGCAATTAACATCAGAATAAAACCAAACACTAACTGACGTTTTAGTGGAATGATTTCCATCAACCAGGCATTCAGGAAGATAGAGATCAAAATACCCGCGTTAAGGAAAGTGAATGTGTTACTCATACTGGCAATAGGCAGATTGAAATACTCTGCGATATTTCCCATCACCATCCCGGTGACAATAACTAACGCACCGGTCAGCGCGTATGAAAAGTAACTGATCCAAGTGAGTCGAAGGCGATTGCTGTTATTCATAGATGGGGCCTGTGTCAGCATAATATTTAAACAATAATAGTAAGAACCTTTATAAAAATGGTTCAAACTAATTTCAGCATTGAGGCTGCGAATCCTAGCACAGGCATGGCGAGTTTTTGTGACTTACATTCAACTTTTAATGTAATAAATGAAATGCTATTGCGAATAATAGTGAGGTGTCACAATTCGCGGTGACGTTTCATATGATAAATATTCTGAATAGGGCAGCGGAGTGAGCAAATTTTGAGTGCAGCCAAGACATGTGTGCAGTAAAAATCGTGATAGCAAGGAATACGGTGGGTGCTGCATGAGTCGGCAAAAAAGCTACTTTTTGGGCGGCATGACTGACTCGCGCATGATAATCGCGGGTGGGAAACTGGCGTTGGGGATCAATGGGTTAATCAGTAATTGAGTCGCATAGCGCGCCATTTCTACAATGGGGAAATGCAGGCTGGTCAATGCCGGGCGGACAAACGGGGCGCGTTCGCCGCTGTCATAGCAAAGCAATGAAATATCCTGCGGCACTTGCAAATGGTGCTTATTGATAGCCAACAAAGCGCCAATGGCCATTTCTTCGTTACAACAATAAATGGCGGTGGGGAGCTGGGGGAGGTTGAGAATTTCATCAGCGCGCTGGTGGCCACTTTCCAGGTCATAAACCCCCTCTACACAGGCCACCGGCTCTAAACCGGCTAATTGCATGGCATCAAGAAAGCCCTGACGGCGTAATTCACTGGAATGGCGCTGTGCGGAGCCACTGATACAAGCAATATGGCGATGGCCGGCATCAATCAATGCCTGTGTTGCCATTTGGCTGGCACGGCGATGATCAAAAGTGACACAGCGGGCTTCCAGGCCGGGAACCAGCCTATCCAATAACACAAAGGAGCGCCCAGCCGCTGCCAACTGATGCAGCCTCTCATCACTGAGAAAACGGACGTGCAGGATTAAACCATCACAGCGTAAGTTATACAGGCGCTGGATAGCCTGCCATTCTTTCTCTGCATTATCCCGCCCCTGAGTGACTAATAACTGTTTACCCTGAGATTCGGCTTCGGTTTGGACGAAATCCATCAATGCACCAAAAAAGCCGCCGCGATAAGAGGTGGTCACTAGCCCCAGCGTATTACTTTGGCTGGAGGCCAGTGCCCGTGCGGCAGGGTTGGGGGTATAGCCCAAGACTGCGACCGCTTGCTCGACTTTTTCGCGTGTCCGCGCTTTGACATTGGTATCACCATTGACCACGCGGGATACTGTAGCGCGGGAAACCCCGGCTAATACCGCGACGTCTTCCAGTGTGACCATCATCTTGCTCCAATCCCTTTCATATTTGAAGTTGCAGGGGGAACTGCAACTCCAATTACTGTGGGTAATAAAATGAGTTAATGTTACAAATCTGCGAACTGCGGCAAGTAAGGTTTATTGACCTGTAAAACCTCTTCCAGTAGTGGCTGAGCAATGCTGGCGTTACCAATCAGTGGGTTGGTCACTAATGCCAGCAGGGCACTACGGCGATCACCGTGAACTGCCGCTTCAATTGTCAGGCGCTCATAGGCTTTGACCTGCTGAGTTAGCCCGTGCATTGACACCGGCAAAGGCCCAAAAGTGAGCGGGTGAGCACCTTGTGCATCAACAATACAGTTGGTTTCTACCACGGAACCATCAGACAAACCACGAATTGCACCGCGGTTTGTGGTATTCACCACGAGTTGCGTCCCTAAATTATTATGAATTGCACGAATAAGTTCCAGTGCTACTTCAGAATAAAATGATCCGCCACGGAAACTCAATTGCTCCGGTTTGCTGTCCAAATGGGGGTCAGCGTACAGATCAAATAGCTCTTTTTCTACCTGCATTACCTGCTCTGCGCGGGTTCCACGTTCAGCGGCGGCAGCCTGCTCTTCTGCCAGCATATCTTGTGTCTGGTAGAAATAGCGATGATATGGACAAGGAATTGCGCCCATTGCTCGTAGGAATTCCGGTGGCCATGGTGCTTCTTTGATGTTGTTCATAGTCAATGAAGCGCCGTCACACAGCATGTTCAGTACATCAGCGGTGACATTTTTACCCTGTTGCAATACTTCATGCACCCACACCATATGATTAAGCCCGGCGAAGCGCAGTTGGATATCTTCATAAGGCGCATCCAGTAATTTTGCAATCATGTGGTGCATGCTGATTGGAACATTACACAAACCAATAATTTTCGCTTTGCTATACCGAGTCACCGCTTCGGTGACGATACCGGCCGGGTTGGTAAAGTTAATTATCCAGGCATCCGGTGCCAGTTTCTCAACTTTAGCCGCAATATCCAGCATCACCGGAATGGTGCGTAGCGCTTTGGCAAAACCGCCGACGCCAGTCGTCTCTTGCCCGAGCAAATTATATTTCAGACCTAAGCGCTCATCTGCTGCCCGTGCTGGGAGTTGGCCAACCCGGAATTGTGTCAGAACAAAACTGGCACCTTCGATTGCGGTATCCAGTGAGAAATGAACACTCACTTTTACCTGTTCCAACCCGTGGCGATCCAGCATTCTACGGGTCAGCGCAGCAATAATTTCTACTTTTTGACGACCTAACTCGACGTCAGCCAGCGCCAGTTCCGTGACAGGCAACTGGTCAATACGCTGAATTAATCCATCAACTAATTCTGGGGTATAGCTACTGCCGCCACCAATAATGGCAATTTTAAAGGTTTTCATATTTGGCCTCCAAATGAATAAATTAGAAATGAGAGCGCTCTCATTTGAGGGGAAAGACTAACGATTAACCAAAAACAAAATGGGACACTGCTCGCAAAAATGGCAGCTTGAGAGTAGGAAAATAAGCAAGACGTGATCCCGGTTGCAGAATTTCACTATTGGTTAGGATTTGGTAGAGGGGTTAATGTGGTTAATTAATCGCCATTACGCGATTTCACTGCTGACGTGGCGAGTTTTCAGCGAAAATGCGCATTCTGTAACATAAATAACCGTAAATGGGTGGCATTGCGTGGGTCAGGTCTTTAGAATCAAAGCGCTTTTCCGTTGTTCGCATCCCACAGAAAGGAACCGTTAATGTTTAAACGTACTTTAGTGACCTTCATCGCACTTTGCTCCCTAAGCGCCGTGGCGCCCGCAGCTTTGGCTGCCGGTGAACCTCATGTGTTGTTAACGACGTCGGTTGGGAATATTGAGTTGGAACTCAATAGCCAGAAGGCACCGGTTTCAACGCAGAATTTCGTTGATTATGTCAACAACGGCTATTACAACAACACCATCTTCCACCGCGTTATCCCCGGTTTTATGATTCAAGGCGGAGGTTTTACAGCCGATTTCAAACAAAAAACGGCTAAAACACCGATCAAAAATGAAGCGGATAACGGCTTGCGTAACCTGCGTGGCACCATCTCTATGGCCCGCACTGCAGATAAAGACAGCGCCACCAGCCAGTTCTTCCTCAACGTGGCAGACAATGCTTTCCTCGATCACGGCCAGCGCGATTTTGGTTATGCTGTGTTCGGTAAAGTGGTTAAGGGGATGGATGTGGTAGAGAAAATCTCCCAGGTTCAGACCGAAAACGTCGGCCCGTATCAGAATGTGCCGGTGAAACCGATCACCATTCTGTCGGCGAAAGTTTTACCTTAATTGCTGTCTACCAGCTTTCATCCCCGAAAGCTGGTTTATCTCCTAAAAAATCCCGTCCCCGCCAGAAATTAATCAACAGGTTGCATATAATCAATCATCTGTCTCAGTTTGGGGGAAAGGTTCATGAGTGAAGCATTGCTTATCGCGAAAGCGCAGCCCGCACAGGATTTAGTGATTTTATCGGCATTGGCAAACCGTCATGGACTGATTACCGGCGCGACCGGTACCGGTAAAACGGTCACATTACAAAAAATGGCCGAGCAATTTTCCCGTATCGGCGTACCGGTATTTCTGGCCGATGTGAAAGGCGATTTATCCGGTATTGGCGCGGAAGGTGTTGAATCAGAAAAACTGCAAGCAAGACTGGCGGCCATTGGGGTAACTGACTGGCAACCCCAAGCTTGCCCGATTGTACCCTGGGATATTTTTGCTGAAAAAGGCCATCCAATCCGGGCCACCATTTCCGATCTTGGCCCTCTGCTACTGGGGCGTTTGCTTGATCTCAATGAAGTACAAAGTGGTGTACTGCAATTGGTGTTTAAAATTGCGGACGACAACAATCTGCTGCTGTTAGACATGAAAGATTTGCGCGCTATCGTGCAATACGTCGGTGACAATGCCAAGCAGTTCCGTACCCAATACGGCAATATTACGTCCGCCTCGATCGGTGCTATCCAGCGCGGTTTACTGACCTTAGAACAGCAGGGTGCTAATCAATTCTTTGGTGAGCCGATGTTGGATATTCACGATTTGATGCGAACTGATAGCAATGGGCAAGGAGTTATCAATCTGCTGGCTGCTGACCGGCTGATTAATCAACCCAAACTCTATGCTATTTTTCTGCTGTGGTTGTTAGCCGAATTGTTCGAGCAACTGCCGGAAGTCGGCGATGTCGATAAACCAAAATTGGTCTTTTTCTTTGATGAGGCCCATCTATTATTCACTGATGCCCCGGCGGCGCTGGTGGATAAAGTTGAACAAGTGGTGCGGTTGATTCGCTCCAAAGGGGTCGGCATCTATTTTGTGACACAAAATCCACTGGATATCCCCGATAAAATCCTTGGCCAATTGGGCAACCGCGTGCAGCATGCGTTGCGTGCTTTTACTCCGCGAGATCAAAAGGCGGTGAAATCCGCCGCGCAAACCCTACGGACGAATCCGGCATTCAGTGCTGAACAGGTGATTACTGAGCTGGGTGTCGGTGAGGCACTTATTTCTTTCCTTGATGAGAAAGGGCGGCCCAATATTGTCGAGCGCGCCATGGTGATTGCCCCACAATCCAAAATGGGCGCGCTGGATGCGGCTGCACGTAATCACTCCATCAATCATTCGCCGCTATATGGGCGCTATGAAGAGATGGTAGACCGCGAGTCGGCTTATGAGAAATTATCCGCTGGTGGCTCTTCCACCTTAGGGGATGCGGCTTCGGGTGGGGCAGAAGCACCTCAGCAGCCAGATGCTCACGGCGGTGGTTTGATGGATGGGCTGAATGATTTGCTATTTGGTTCTACCGGCCCACGAGGTGGTAAACGCGATGGTATTGTTCAAACTGCGGCTAAAAGTATGGCGCGCGATTTGGGCCGACAAATTTTGCGCGGTGTTTTGGGATCAATTACCGGTGGGCGCAAGCGTTAAGGCGCGCTAATGACCTGGCCTCTAAAACGAGAAAACCCGCCATTAAGGCGGGTTATCCCGAATATCTGTCGGCTACAAAGGCATAGTTTCCTACCCTATGTGCCTATCAAGTTGTACCTTGGTTCATTGGTACGGGAAAGACTATATCGCGCGTAGTTTATATAGTCAATCGCTGCTGTTAAGTTGCTATCTTGGCTTGAGTATTATTGCGAGTCAGTTTTGAGTAACGAATAATAAATCTTTAAATGTGGCTCTCTGGGGATTAACTTTAACAAATTGAAATAAAAAAATATATTACTGGATATTATGCATGTCAGTTGAACGAATTATCGAGTCAATATCGGGAAAACGTATTGCTACATATGAACGTTGTTTTGAAGCAACTGACATAGCGGAATGTCTCGGTATGTATATCTGGAATAAGCGCGTCTGCGCCGAACTGTTGCCCGTACTGCAAATACTGGAAGTCTCTCTTCGCAATGCTCTCTGCTCGGGCTATGAATCCTTATTCAGGGAACGCCGCAAGCAACAGGGCAAGAATACCGCTGAAATTAATGCCGAATTCGACCCTATGTGGCTTAAGAATTTTTATGATTCGGCCGCAGACTGTCAATATAAAGACACCAAGACTGCGATAGTGTTGGCAGCAAATAAGTTGGAAAAGAGGGGGATAGAACTTACAGCAGATAATTTAATACCAGAATTAACCTTTGGAGTGTGGAGCCATTTGTGTCAATCCCATGACATAAACGACGCTCAATCCTTACAACTGTGGCCGGATTTACTCTACCATGCATTTCCCGGTAGAAAAATGAAACATTCACAACTTATTAATATTCTTAGGAATGTTAACCGGTTACGGAATCGAATCGCGCATCATGAGCCAGTTTGGTACTCAAAAAGTCTTTATGGCACACCGGCATATTTGAATAAAGTCATCAATTTTTATAATGAGTGTTTGATATTGATTGAGGCAATCAACCCTTCAAATCTCAAAGCCATTACTTTGGTGAATAGCCATGCGTCATTGACGGCGCTTTGTTCTATCCAATGTGTAGTGGAATATAAAAATCTCGCGGCGGAAGTTCATGCCATTCCTCAAATCAATATTAAAAACTGGCATACTCATGCACAGTTTAGTGAACGTATACGTGGTGCAATTTCATCAATTCAGGGCGATTTAGTTTCAATAAAAGCTGTTGATGGTAATTACTCTGGGCAATTCTTTATAGATAAAAAAGATAGAGCCATCTTGAAGGGGCTTGCTCAGTTGAACGTCGGGGAGCTGGTGACCTTTATTCCGACAAGATTTGATGATTCTCTGATTGCCACCAAAGTGCATTACAATCTACCCACTTAGCAATTTAGGTTAAATATGCTGTTATTGATCGATAATTACGATTCATTTACCTATAACCTCTACCAGTATTTTTGTGAGCTGGGCGCGGAAGTGGTGGTTAAACGTAATGATGAAGTGCAACTGTCTGATATTGAAAGACTATCACCGTCACATTTAGTGATTTCGCCCGGCCCCTGTACTCCCAATGAGGCTGGGATTTCTGTGGCAGCGATCCGTCATTTTGCCGATAAATTGCCCATACTGGGTGTTTGTTTGGGCCATCAGGCTCTTGGGCAGGCGTTTGGCGCGCAGATCGTGCGGGCGCGACAAGTGATGCACGGCAAAACCACGGCAATTCGCCATAATGGTCAGGGTGTCTTTCGTCAGCTTAATCAGCCGCTTACCGTGACCCGTTACCACTCTTTAGTGATTGCCGCTGACTCCCTACCTGATTGTTTTGAGCTGACGGCATGGACAGAACAAGAGGGGGTGATGGATGAGATTATGGGTATCCGCCATCGCACTTTGCCACTGGAGGGGGTGCAGTTCCATCCGGAAAGTATCCTCAGCGAACAAGGCCATCAATTATTGGATAATTTCCTTAAAAATTAAGCGATTGAATTGCATTTTTCCTATTGGTTAATTTTTTGTTTGCTTGATTGTGATTTTTTATGCATATTTTGTGATTATATTTTCACTCGTCAATAATTGGCGGCTCAATGTTTTACCAGGGTGGACAGTGTAATGGCAGATAAATTAGCAGTGACTCGCAGTACATTCGATCAGGTTATTTTGCCTGTTTATGCACCAGCGCAGTTTATTCCGGTAAAAGGGAAAGGGAGCCGCGTGTGGGATCAACAAGGCACGGAATACATTGATTTTGCAGGTGGAATTGCGGTTACGGCACTCGGTCATTGCCATCCGGCGCTGGTGGCGGCATTGCATCAGCAAGGTGAAATGTTATGGCATACCAGTAATGTATTCACCAATGAACCCGCCCTGCGTTTGGCTCAAAAATTGATTGCGGCGACCTTTGCTGACCGCGTGTTTTTTGCCAACTCAGGTGGCGAGGCAAATGAGGCGGCATTTAAGTTAGCCCGTCATTACGCCATTGAACGCCACAGCCCGTATAAAACTAAAATCATTGCTTTCCATAATGCATTCCATGGCCGCACGCTGTTTACTGTATCGGTCGGCGGGCAACCCAAGTACTCCGACGGTTTTGGTCCGAAACCGGCTGATATTATCCATGTGCCGTTTAATGACCTGGCTGCGGTGAAGGCGGTCATGGACGACCACACTTGTGCCGTGGTGCTGGAGCCTATTCAAGGGGAAGGGGGCATTACTTCCGCGACACCAGAGTTTCTGCAAGGTGTGCGGGCGCTGTGTGACCAACATAAAGCGCTGCTGGTGTTTGATGAAGTGCAAAGCGGTATGGGGCGCAGTGGCAAGCTGTTTACCTATATGCACTACGGCGTGACGCCAGATATTCTCACCACGGCCAAAGCGTTAGGCGGCGGGTTCCCAGTTAGCGCGATGCTGACGACAGAGGAAATTGCTTCGGTGATGGCGGTAGGAACCCACGGCACCACCTATGGGGGGAATCCACTGGCCTGTGCGGTCGCAGAGGCTGCGTTGGATGTGATTAATACCCCTGAGGTGCTTGATGGCATTGAACAGCGCCACGGCCTGTTTGTGCAGGCTTTGCAAGAGATTAACAATAAGTATCAGGTGTTTGATGATATTCGTGGCATGGGGCTATTGATTGGGGCTGAATTAGCACCGCACTATCATGGTCGTGCGCGGGAGTTCCTGACGGCGGCGGCAGCGAACGGGGTGATGATCCTCAATGCCGGCCCAGATGTCTTGCGGTTAGCGCCTTCGCTGGTGATTGAGCCAGAAGATATCCAGCAAGGTATGGCGCGTTTAGAAAGGGCGGTTGCCAGCCTGGTCAAAGGGTAAACTGCATTTTTGTCAACGGCCTGTGGAGAGGCTTTTTGCCTCTCTTTTTTACGACGCCGTATCCCGCAATTTCCGGCTGCGCCAAATACCGTGGTGTGGCTGTTGCTGCCATGCCAGGGATGAAACGGTATGCATTACACTCAAATGCGCCAAGATACGCCGTAAATTACGTTCAAGCTCAGAGATTTGCGTATCAGTCTCTCTATCTGGCATTTGAACAAAATCGTTATTCCCCTCACTGTTATCTGATTCCAGCCGTTGCTGACATTGTTGAATCGCCATTTCACAGAGCTGTAAATATTCTTCCGCTAACTTAACCGTCAGTTGAATGTGGTGTTTATCCGATTCTGCTGGCGACTCTGCTAATGGATAAGCCCGCGTCAGGATGGTCATCTCATTGATATTCCCGACAATAAGTTCGCTATGGGTAGCCCACAGACGCATGTCCGCCAGATATTTTGAGTTGAATCCCGGCTCCTGCATAGCTTGTTTCAGTGAATTGAGGACGGCATTACTGGCTTTGTTCACCTGGATGCGCTCAAACGCCAGTTGCTCGATATTCGGATGAGGTTTCAGCAGGATGCGCAGGATTTTCTGATAATTCTCCAGTGTTTGATGCGCATTTTTACGCAGTAAACCGCTTTGCCACTGTGGCCATAGCCACAATGTGCTGGCGAAGGCTAAGGCGCAGCCGATTAAGGTATCGAGCAACCGCGGGATTAAAAAGTCCGCACCTTCGCCGGTCAATAACTGCAAGATATAAACCGTAGTGATGGTTCTAAAAATGACCGACCAGCCATAGTTTTTGCGTTGAACCAGATAGGCCACCAGGGTGATGAGCAACATGATGCTTAACGTGGTGCCTTCTGGCATTTGAAAATGCAGCAAAGCTGCCGCGAGTAATAGCCCAATCAGGGTGCCAAGGGCGCGGTGATGGATCCGAATTTTAGTGGCGTTATAGCCATTTTGCGTTACCAGCATCACGGTAAGCAAAATCCAATAAGGTTTAGGCAGATGGATCAAATTACCGATGTAACTGCCCGCGGCCAAAGTGACACCAAGGCGAGCAGCATCCCGCAATGCACTGGATTTAAACGATAAATAACTGACGAGTGCTGGCCAAAATGGCTGAGAGGGTTGGTTGGACATCAAGGCGCGATCATACTGCGGGCGTTGGTCGCTCAGGATTTGGGTAACATGGCTGATATGGTAATAGAAGAATTGCGCCACGGGGTTATCCGGGTGCTGCTGGGCAACCTCTTCCAGCTCGACCAGCGCATCACCCGCACTGAAATGCGTTTTTGCGCGGTGATGATAGAGAATATCATCGGCAATGGTGCGCATTTGCGTCGAGATAACCTGCATATTGCGCTTAAGAACTGTTTCTATCGGGCTTTGATCAATTAACTCTTGCGTTTTTTCTGACTGACTCACTGCCGCAGTGATGTGTTCTTGCAAATCAAGCGCCATTTGAAACAAGTTCAATAGCCGTTTTCGCTCTTTTTTCGTGGCATTGTCTATCAGGTTAAATTGCTGATAAAGCTGATTAATTTTGTCCATTATACCTTGTTGCCGGTCAAGCAACGGCGGCATGGCCTTTTCTAGCTCAACATGCTGGCCAAACAAACTGTATTTAGCATCGCAATAATCGGCCAACAAATGATAAAGCTGACTCAATGGCTCACGGATCGGCTGGTCTTTACATAACCGGAACCATAGCCAGGTAAATAGACCATACCAGAGCGTCCCCACGGCACACATCAATGGCGCTTGCCAGATAGGCGCACGACCTACCATGCTGAGGCTAAAAATAGCGGCGATAAGTGCGGCGGGGAGCAGGCGGCCATTGAGCTGGCTGATAGCGCCACTGACACCCAACATTAAAGCCAAACCAAGCATCACCGCAGGTAATGGAATATCCCACAGCAGCAGTTGTTGAGTCAGAAAACTACTGAAAGTAAAGAGAGCCCCGCCGACAATCAGCCGCCGGAAGAAATGTTGATGAGGGGTATCTAGTGCAGCAATATTACAACAGGCGGGTATCAGGGAGAACATCAACCCCAACCGCAATTCACCCATTGCGAACCCCAATGCCGCCGGCAAGCAGAGAACCAGTGTTTGGCGGAGTGCATAATTCACTTCAGGATGATAAATAAGCCGTTGCCAATTCATATAGGCCCCAGAAATTTATTAATCACACAAAAGAAAACCGGTGCCGAGGTAACAGCACCGGTTTATAGGGTTTTAACGGGTGCCGTAAACGACAATCGTTTTACCATGCGCGGAGATCAGATTTTGATCTTCTAGCATTTTTAGTATCCGCCCCACAGTTTCGCGGGAGCAGCCAACTATTTGACCAATTTCCTGGCGGGTAATCTTTATCTGCATCCCATCTGGGTGGGTCATGGCATCCGGTTGTTTTGCCAGATTAAGCAGCGTTTGTGCAATACGCCCAGTCACGTCCAGGAAAGCGAGGTTACCCACTTTCTCAGAGGTTATCTGTAAGCGATTCGCCATTTGTGAAGACAGGCGCATCAATATATCTGGATTGACCTGAATCAGCTGACGGAATTTTTTGTAAGAAATTTCAGCCACTTCACAGGCAGTTTTTGCCCTAACCCAAGCACTACGTTCTTGGCCTTCTTCAAATAATCCAAGCTCGCCGATGAAATCTCCCTGGTTTAAATAGGAGAGAATCATCTCTTTACCTTCTTCATCTTTGATCAGCACCGCAACGGAGCCTTTCACGATGTAGTAAAGCGTTTCGGCTTTTTCACCTTGGTGAATTAGCGTACTTTTCGATGGATATTTGTGGATATGGCAATGAGACAGGAACCATTCGAGAGTCGGGTCTGTTTGTGGCTTGCCGAGAACCATTCGCTGTTATCCTCTGTTGTTATCGCTGCCTAACTTAACAGGGCTCAGAGTTCCCTGTACGGCGTGCTTATAAAATACACTTTCATTTAGCATATTAATTTGCTCAACTGCCGAAAGGTATAGCCAAGATGCGTACCGAGTAGAAACCCTTCACTGAGTATTGAGAAGCTACTCTATTTAATTCAAGAAACAACACTTTCGGTTCTGTTTGTAGCACAGGATGAGGCCAGTGTCTTGTGTTGTATCGCTTCAGCATGATGAACATCGGGTTACATTGCCAGTTTGTAAATGAAAGGGTAGTCTGAATGAGAAAATTTAACCGGGAGCATGAGTTATGCAGGCACGTGTAAAGTGGGTTGAAGGGCTGACATTTTTGGGTGAGTCTGCTTCAGGTCATCAAGTTTTAATGGACGGGAATGCAGGAGATAAAGCGCCGAGCCCGATGGAAATGTTGTTAATGTCAGCGGGTGGCTGTAGCGCCATTGACGTGGTTTCTATTTTGCAAAAAGGCCGTAACGATGTGCGCGATTGCGAAGTGACGTTAACTTCACAGCGCCGGGAAGAGGCTCCGCGCCTGTTTACGCAAATTAACCTGCATTTTATTGTGAGCGGCAAGGGCTTGACCGATAAAATTGTGGAGCGCGCGGTTGAGCTGTCAGCAGAGAAATATTGCTCCGTCTCGCTAATGTTGGGTAAAGCGGCGACCATTACCCACAGTTTTGAAATCCGTGACATCGCGTAATTAACCCCTTCGTATTTGAAGCTGCAGGGTTGTTAGCTGCACTCGCTCACCCGAATCACTTACTTATGTAAGCTCATCGGGATGAGTTCGCTTGCCGCCTACCTGCAGCCCCAACGACTTTGGGTTGGGATAGCGTCAAATTATTTTTTCTTTCCAGTAATTGCTTTACTGCGGCTTCAAGGACGAAGGATTAACCGATTTTTTTACCTTCCAGCAATTGCTGCACTAACGGTGCCATAATCAGCTCCATTGCCAGCCCCATCTTCCCGCCTGGGACGACCAATGTATTGATATTGGAAATAAAAGACCCTTGCAGCATTGCCAATAAGTAGGGGAAATCAATCTGATCCAAACCGCGGAAGTGAATGACGACAAAACTTTCGTCCAGTGATGGAATCGCTTTGGCGGCAAACGGGTTAGAGGTATCGACGGTCGGCACGCGCTGAAAGTTAATGTGGGTGCGCGAGAACTGCGGCGTAATGTAGTTAATGTAATCGTCCATGGAGCGCACCACGGAATCCATCACGGCTTCACGGGAATGGCCGCGCTCACCGGTATCTCGGACTAATTTTTGAATCCACTCCAGGTTGACGATGGGCACCACGCCGACCAGCAAATCGACATGTTTTGCCACATCATGATGTTCGGTCACAACTCCGCCGTGTAACCCTTCATAAAACAACACATCGGTGGGTTCAGGCAGTGGCTCCCAGGGGGTAAAAGTACCCGGAATCTGGTTATAAGGCACGGCTTCATCATAAGTGTGCAAATACTTACGTGAGCGCCCGGTGCCGCTTTTGCCGTACTCCTCCACACTTTGTTCTAACTGACCAAAGTCATTGGCCTCTGGGCCAAAATAGCTGATATGTCGGCCTTGATCCCGCGCCTTACGGATGACGGTATCCATTTCTGGTCGGGTATAGCGGTGGAAGCTGTCGCCTTCAATTTGCGCCGCGCGAATATTCAATTGCTGAAAAATTTTGCGAAACGCCAGGCTGGTCGTCGTCCCTGCGCCACTTGAGCCGGTGACGGCTATAACCGGATGTTTAGTTGACATATTAGCTGTAACTCCATGGGGTTAGATCCTCAGTGGACAGGCTGAAATGGGCTGTTTTTTAGCGTTAGCGGTTATTTTTAGGGCAAAGTGTCCGCCTTGTCACTCTGATTTTACTCGATGAGTGTCGTGATCCCGCGAGGGTTATGGCAATTCTTCTGCTCCGGCCCGAAATGCACCGCGTGGCATAATATTGATAGTCTCGTGTAACTCTGACCAGACCAATACCGCCTCACCACTCGCTAATTGGCGGCGCACGTCTTCGACTTTTTGTGCTAATGACCGCTCATGCTCGCCGTAATCCGTGCCTTCACGTAGCACGAAGGCTTCCAGCAGGTTATCCAGCGTTTCACTATCAACTTGCTGCCAGGGAATCATCATGACGGTTGCTCCAAATAGGGGGAAAGCCAGGCTGGAATACGTTGTTCCAGCCACATTTGTGGGTGTTTTAATGAGCCGCCGACAAAACCAACATGGCCGCCATGCTCAGTTAACTGATAATCAATATTGCCCGGTAATTCGCGCAAGTTGGGGATAACCTCGGCGGTCATGAACGGGTCATCTTTGGCATGAATGATCAGCAGCGGCGTGGTGATTTGCGACAACTTAGGTAAGGCGCTGCAACGCCGATAGTAATCCAGCGCATCATTGAAGCCATGTATTCTAGCCGTTATGACATCATCAAACTCTTTGATTCGCCGCAGCCCTTTCAATTGAGCCAAATTCAAAGGTAGGCTGCCGGGGTAATGCAGCAGCTTGCGGGTGGCATTTAACTTGAGCTGATTCAACAAATAGCGCTGATAGACACGCGAGAAACCTTGCTCCATGCGATTGGCGCAAGGTTCGAGCATCAGTGGTGCAGAAACCACCACGGCTGCCTCTAATAAGCTCTCTTGCCCTTGTTCAGCTAAATAGAGGGCCAACATATTGCCCCCCAAAGAGACGCCAACCGCGGCGGTGGGCACCTGTCCATAGCTTTCCCGCAACCAGCGCAGAAAGAAGCGGGCATCTTCTGTTTCACCAGAGTGATAAATGCGTGACTTACGATTTGGCTCGCCACTGCATCCGCGAAAATGCATCACCACACCCAGCCATCCTCGGTCTTGCCAGGCGCGCAGTAAACCATGGGCGTAAGGGCTGTAAAAATTCCCTTCCAGCCCGTGGAATAGCACCACTCTGGGCTTATCGCGCGCCAGTTCCGGGTTTTCACTCCAGGCTAGATCGATAAAATCCCCATCCGGCAATTCCAGCCGTTGCCAAAAAGGTTGCAGTTGCACCCGCCGCCTGACCAGGCGGGGCAGCAGCGTTTGCAGGTGCGGGTTACTGGCTCCTGCCAGCGGGCGAAATATTTCATGCATATTGTGAATGGAAATCATGTCATTGCTCTTGTGTGATCAATAGCACACTGTTAGCTTCATGGGTATATCGCGCATCATTTTGGGTGAGAGGCACCCGTCTCATGGAACTGAGTTTATTTCTTTCAATGGTAGGTTTTCTTTGGGTTGCCGCTATTACCCCCGGCCCGAATAATATGTTATTAACCTCAGCCGGGGCCAATTTCGGTTTTATGCGCTCTATCTGGTTGATGTTAGGCATTATGTTGGGCATGCAGAGTATGCTGCTGCTGGTGGCATTTGGTGTCGGCGGCCTGATTTTGATCTACCCCTTCCTGCATTTAATTCTGAAAATTCTCGGCAGTCTTTATTTGTTGTGGCTGGCATGGAAAATTGCCACCTCGGCCTATGAAAAATTAGAAACCAATGTCGTACCGCCAAAACCGCTGCGATTGTATCAGGGGTGGCTATTGCAGTTCCTTAACCCAAAAGCCTGGTTAATGGGATTAGGCTCAGTCGCCAGCTTCAGTATGGCGGGGGCAGCTTATAATCATTCCATCTTAATGATTAGCTTGGGCATGTTTATGGTGAATCTGGTGGCCGGTATTATTTGGCTGGGTTTTGGGACTTTGATTGGCCGTTTGCTGCGCAGTCGCCGGGCTTGGTTCACTTTTAATATCTCTATGGGCTTGCTGACCGCGGCTTGTGTGCTATTGATTTGGCACTAATTAATGATTTTGCATTGACGAATCACCGGAGCTAATTGATGGCTTATAACTATTTCCATGTTGATGCGTTTATCGGCAGCGGATTATCTGGTAACCCGGCGGGTGTGTATCTGCTGAAAAAGCCGCTGTCGACAGAACAGATGCAAAGTATCGCCGCCGAGATCAATTTGCCGGAAACCAGTTTTGTCTGGGATGAAGGAGATAAATCGGCTATTCGTTGGTTTACGCCCGAACGTGAAGTGGATTTATGCGGTCACGGCACCTTGGCGGCGGCGCATGTGATGTTCAATGTGGTTAACCCCGGTTTGCACGATATCTGTTTTCGCAGCGCCAGCGGTGATTTACATGTCAAACGCGATGCGGATAACTTTAGCCGGCTGTCGCTGGATTTCCCCGCATTGCCCCCGGAACAAATCGCGATTTCGGCGCAGTTGAAAACCTTGCTAGCTGTTGATATTCAACAGGTATGGCAAGCAAAATCCCTGCTGGTGGTGCTGGAGAATGAGCAACAGATTCGCCAATTACAACCGGATATTGTTGCGCTGATTGCTTTAACTGGCCGGGGTGTGATTGTGACGGCGCCAGGTGATGAGGTCGATTTCGTTTCGCGCTATTTTACCTTGAGCAGCAATGAGGATCCGGTAACCGGTTCGGCCCATTGCACCTTAATGCCGTATTGGGTGGCGCGGTTGGGCAGGGCATCGCTCCATGCTCGCCAGATATCGGCGCGAGGTGGCGAGTTATTCTGCACGTTAGCCGGAGATCGCACTTTTATTTCAGGTGAATCCCGCATTTTCCTCAAAGGCGAATTATCCCTTCTTACTTGACATTGCAGCGTTGTTAGCTGCTCTCGTTACTCGGCCCATCCATGGGCCTCGCCTCTGCGAGGCCGCTGCAAGCAGCGTTCAAATCGGTTCCCGACCGATTTGTCACACGAATCACTGACTTGAGTCAGCTCATCGGGATTTGTTCCATTGCTGCCTAGCTGCAAAGCCAATTACTTTGGGATAACGTTAGGCTAGTCATACAGACAACCTTCATACCACTTATCACTTAAAGGAATAATGAATAATTTTTTATTCCTTTAGCCGCATTACTCCTTCAGGTATCACTGTCATCTCAGCGCCCGTGTGCGCTTAAGGTCGCAACAATAGCGAATGACACTGTTAACTGAGCGGAGTGAACCATGGCGGTAATCTTATCTTCTACAAGCTTATCTTCTGCAAGTATTACCGCTGCCATTCGCGGCTTTTTACGGCCCGGTAGCGCCCTATTGGCCCTGTCATTGGTGGCGGCCAGTGCACATGCTGTCGATGTGACCGTGGCCTACCAAACTTCTGCCGAACCGGCCAAGGTGGCCCAAGCAGATAACAGCTTTGCTAAGCTTTCTGGTGCCAAAGTGGATTGGCGTAAATTTGATAGCGGCTCCAGTGTGGTCAGGGCGCTGGCCTCAGGTGATGTGCAAATTGGCAATATCGGCTCCAGCCCATTGGCGGTTGCGGCCAGTCAGAATGTCCCGATTGAAGTTTTCTTGTTGGCCTCGCAACTGGGTAGCTCTGAAGCCCTGGTGGTCAAAAAAGAGATCAAAACCCCGCAAGATTTAATTGGCAAACGCATTGCCGTGCCATTTATCTCCACCACCCATTACAGCCTACTGGCCGCTCTGAAACATTGGGGCATCAAGCCGGACCAAGTCACTATTCTGAACTTACAGCCCCCGGCGATTGCTGCTGCCTGGCAACGCGGTGATATTGACGGCGCGTATGTTTGGGCACCCGCAGTTAACGAATTAGCCAAAACTGGCACGGTGCTGACGGATTCCGCGCAAGTGGGCCAATGGGGCGCACCAACACTGGATGTTTGGGTGGTGCGTAAAGACTTTGCCGAAGCGCATCCTGAAGTGGTGACCGCCTTTGCACGCAGTGCTTTGGCGGCCCAAGGGGCTTATTTGGCGCAACCGGATCAATGGCTTAAAAACCCTGAAAATCTGAGCCAGTTATCGCGCTTAAGTGGGGTTCCGCCAGAGCAAGTGCCGGAGCTGGTGAAAGGCAACACTTACCTGCCGGTGGCTGAACAGATAACCCAACTGGGCCAGCCGGTGGATCAGGCCATCCGCGATACCGCCGCGTTCCTCAAAGAACAGGGCAAGATCCCGCAAGTGGCCAGTGATTATCGTGATTTTGTCACTGACCGCTTTGTGAAAGCTGTTCAGGCGGCACCGCAGTCCTAGGAGTCATCATGCTAAACGTCAGCGGCCTGTGGGCTGAATATCAGGGCAAACCGGCCTTACAGGATGTGTCATTACAAATCGCATCCGGAGAGTTAGTCGTGGTATTGGGGCCATCGGGCTGCGGCAAAACCACTTTGTTGAATTTGATTGCCGGGTTTATGGAGCCTTCAGCTGGCAGCATCACTCTGGATGATATTCCGGTTCACGGCCCCAGTGCCGAGCGGGGAGTGGTGTTCCAGCATGAAGGTTTACTGCCGTGGCGTGATGTGGTCAGTAATGTCGAGTTTGGCCTGCAACTGGCCGGGTTGAGCAAGCAACAGCGGCGGGCAATCGCACTGAAAATGCTTAATCGGGTTGGGTTGACCGGTTTTGAAAAGCACTTTATTTGGCAACTCTCCGGTGGCATGCGCCAGCGCGTGGGGATTGCTCGTGCACTGGCGGTTGACCCGCGTTTATTGCTGCTCGATGAGCCGTTCGGCGCGCTGGATGCTTTTACGCGCGAACAGATGCAAGAGTTGCTGCTGACTATCTGGCGCGATACCGGCAAACAAATTCTACTGATTACCCACGATATCGAAGAGGCGGTATTTCTGGCCAGCGAGTTATTGTTGTTGTCCCCCGGGCCTGGGCAGGTAGTTGAGCGGTTATCACTGAACTTTGGTCAGCGCTATGCCGACGGCGAAGCTTGCCGCAGCATTAAATCTGACCCTGAATTTATCGCCCGCCGCGAATACGTGTTGGGTAAAGTCTTCCAACAGCGGGAGGCCCTGATATGAGCCTGCACAGCACAATACGCGACAATACATTGCGCGATAATAGCTTACGCCAACATGCCAACTCATTACCCGCGCCAGGGATTACGCATCCTACGCCCAGAAAAATAACCCGCCGTTCACTGGCCACCAAAGGGTTTTGGCTCAGTATCGCCACCTTGGTGAGTGTGGTGGCGCTGTGGTGGGCAGTCACCGCGCTCCAGCTTATCAGCCCACTGTTTTTGCCCGCACCGCAGCAGGTTTTGCATCAATTATTGGTGATTGCCAGCCCGCAGGGGTTTATGGATGCCACGTTATGGCAGCATTTGGCGGCCAGTTTGGGGCGAATTTTAATTGCACTGTTGGCCGCCGTGGCGCTTGGCGTTCCCACCGGCATTGCCATGGGGTTGAGCAGCACGGTTCGCGGGGTGCTAGACCCGCTGATCGAAATTTATCGCCCAGTACCGCCGTTAGCTTATTTGCCGCTGATGGTGATTTGGTTTGGTATTGGTGAAACCTCAAAAATCCTGCTGATTTATCTGGCTATATTCGCGCCGATCACCTTGGCCGCCGTGGCGGGAGTGCGCAGTGTGGCGCAAGTGCGGGTGAGAGCCGCTCGCGCATTGGGGGCCAGCCGCTGGCAGGTTTTATGGTTTGTTATCTTGCCCAGCGCATTGCCGGAAATCCTAACCGGTATTCGCATTGGTTTGGGGGTCGGCTGGTCAACATTAGTGGCTGCTGAGTTAATTGCCGCCACCCGGGGATTGGGCTTTATGGTGCAATCCGCGGGTGAGTTTCTGGCGACCGACGTGGTGATAGCGGGCATCAGTGTGATTGCCATTATCGCTTTTGGCATGGAATTAAGTTTGCGGGCGATTCAGCGCCGGTTAACGCCTTGGTATGGAGCACAGCAATGAATGAACGTTTGGTAGTGACCCCGTTGGGGCCGTATATCGGCGCGCTGGTTGAGAATATTAATATCGCCCGCCCATTGGGAGACAGTCAGTTTGAGCAGCTTTATCATGCTTTGCTCAAGCATCAGGTGCTATTTTTCCGCAATCAGCCGATTACGCCGTTACAGCAGCGCGATTTGGCCGGGCGCTTTGGCGATTTACACATTCACCCGGTTTATCCTCACGCGAAAGAGTGTGAGGAAATCATTGTGTTGGATACTCACGATAATAACCCGCCGGATAATGACAACTGGCACACTGACGTGACATTTATCGAAAATCCGCCCTTGGGCGCGATTCTGGCGGCCAAGCAGTTGCCGACTACCGGTGGTGATACCTTATGGAGCAGTGGGATTGCGGCTTATGAAGCCCTTTCTGCGCCGTTTAAGCAGCTATTGGCAGGATTACGGGCCGAGCATGACTTCGTCCATTCTTTCCCGGAGCACAAGCATCGTGCAACGCCGGAAGACCATCAGCGCTGGTTGCTGGCTAAAGAGAAAAACCCGCCGCTGCTCCACCCAGTGGTGCGAACCCATCCGGTGAGTGGGCGTCAGTCATTGTTTGTTAATGAAGGATTCACCACCCGAATTGTTGATTTGAGTGATAAAGAGAGTGATGCGCTGCTGCGTTTTCTGTTTGCCCACACCACCAAACCCGAGTTCCAGGTGCGCTGGCGTTGGCAGCAGGATGACGTGGCTATCTGGGATAACCGCGTCACCCAACACTATGCCAATGCGGATTATTTACCACAGCGGCGGATTATGCACCGAGCAACGATTTTGGGCGACAAACCGGTGTTCCGGCCTTAATGGGCTATCTTATTTTGTTATTTTGAACTTGGGCGGTGCATACAATCCTCACGTACTGTATGCACGCTCCGGTTTTTACGCGCTGGCTGCATCCAAACTCACTGCATCAATTACGCTCATTTTAGCTATTTTGTTTTTGTCCAACAGGGTGCGGGCGGCAGTTTCGACGGCATCGACGGTGATGTCTTCGACCTGCGGGCCCGCGTGCAACAAAATGTGGCGGGTTAGCGGATACCAACGCAGATATTTCTCTGGCCGGGATTCAAACAAAGCCACCACCGGGATTTGCAGTGCTGAGCTGATATGTACCGGCGCACTGTCGGCTGAAATCACTACATCCAACTGACTGGCGGCAGCCACAAACTCATCAACCGAGGGGGTGAATAAAGGGCGACCCGCGATACCTGCCAACTGTTGCTCACTCGGTGGCTCTTGAGGGTCATAAAGAATGATGACATCGGCCTGATCACTGAGTTTCAGCGCCAACTGTTGCCACTTCTCCCAACTCCAACGCCGTTGCGCGGCTTTGTTAGAGACAAAAAAGCCGACCCGTGGTCGCTTTTTTTCACCGAGTTCTGTCTGCCATTTCACCTGCAATTCAGGATCAGGATAGATATACAATTTGAGCGTATTGATATCCACCGAGTTTAGCTCGGGCATCAGTGTAAAACCGGAGAGTGCTTCGTGGCGTATGGGGCGGTTAACAACATGGTCAGAATTGCGGTCATCAAACTCACTGGCCGGGGTATGCCAGCGGCTATCGACCACATTAAGTTGCTTGGCGAACTGAATACTGTTTTTATTCATGCCGCCATTAGGAATAACCAGCAGATCAAAGCGCAAACGCCGTAATTGCCAAATCAAGGCCAGGCGGTCAAGCAGGCCTTTAAGCCTGCCAGGTTGCTGATTTCGGTCACATTGTTTGCTGTAAACGTAAGTGTGTACTGCGCTCACATCAGGGTTGCGTGCCAGCGCTGCCCGGTTGTATTTGTTCGCTAAGACATGAATCTCAGCTGAGGGCCAACGCCGTTTGAGAGCATGTAAAAAAGCAGTAGTGCATATCATATCGCCAAGGAAATCAATTCGGATAACCAAAATGCGCTGCATTGATACTTCTTCCCAGAAATAGTTTTATGCCTTATTAAACATTAAAATCTTCTGAGCAATAACAAAAATAAACGTTAATTTAATATCTATTTATGTAATAAATACTTTTGCCGTGCATAACGCATGATTGCAGCGTTATGCACGGTACTCGAGCTTCATCCGGCTGGCCTAAAAGCGAGTTACTCCGATTCAAATTGCTTAGTGATGTTCTCCAATTGCTCTTGTGCGTCCAACCACTGCATTTCGGTCTCTTCCAGCTTGGATTTCACCTGCGTCTGCTGCTGTAGACATTGAGTGAGATCGCTTTTGCGGGCAATGTCGTACAAGGCGGAATCAGCGAGTTGCTCCTCAATTGCCGCTAATTCGGTGCTGAGTTTATCCATCTGCTTTTCCAGCGTCATAATTTGCTTACGCAAAGGCTGGGTTTGGCTGCGGAACTCAGCATCACGGCGTTTTTGGTCTTTGCGTTGCTGTGCGCTGTTGCCGGATAACTCTTTGCCGGGGTTATCTTGTTGGCTTTGCTGGCGCTGTACATCCACCAGAAACTGTTGATAATCCTCCAGATCGCCGTCGAACTGCTCCACTTTGCCATCATGCACCAGATAAAGATCATCAGTGGTGGATCGCAATAAATGACGATCATGGGACACCACCACCAATGCACCTTCGAAATCAATTAAGGCTTCGGTCAATGCCTGGCGCATATCAAGATCCAGATGGTTAGTCGGTTCATCCAGCAGCAGCAGGTTAGGGCGCTGCCAGATAATCAGCGCCAATACCAGCCGCGCCTTTTCACCACCAGAGAAGCGGGCGGTGGGGTCGGTCACCTGATCCCCCTGAAAACCGTAGCCTCCCAGATAATCCCGCAACTGCTGCTCCGGTTCCTTGGGGGCCAAACGGCTCATATGTTGCAGCGGAGATTCATCTGCTCGTAAGAATTCAAGCTGATGCTGGGCGAAGTAACCCAGTTTAATCCCTTTGGACAGGCCGATTTCACCACTTTGTGGTTCCAGTGTCCCTGCTAACAGTTTGATTAAAGTGGATTTACCTGCGCCATTGCGGCCTAACAGACCAATGCGTGAGCCGGGCACCAAATTAAGCTTAATGGATTCTAAAATAGTGCGGTCGCCATAACCGGCGCTAACTTTGTCCATCCGCAACAGGGGGTCTGGCAAGCTTTCCGGAGTGCGGAAACTGAAGTGGAATGGGTTATCCACATGGGCCGGTGCAATCAGCTCCATCCGCTCAAGCATTTTAATCCGGCTTTGGGCCTGCTTGGCTTTGGTCGCCTGGGCACGAAAGCGGTCAATGTAACTTTTCAGATGCGCGACTTTCTCTTGCTGATTCTGATACATCGATTGTTGCTGCGACAGCTTGGTGGCGCGCTGGCGTTCGAAAGATGAATAGTTACCTGTGTATTCATTCAGCGTTTGCTGTTCAATATGCAGAATTTTATCGATAATAGGGTCAAGGAAGTCGCGGTCATGGGAAATCAGCACCAGTGTACCGGGGTAGCTTTTCAGCCATTTCTCCAGCCAGATTACCGCATCCAAATCCAAGTGGTTGGTCGGTTCATCCAGCAATAGCAAATCAGAGCGGCAAACCAGCGCTTGCGCCAAGTTAAGGCGCATCCGCCAGCCACCGGAAAATGAACGCACCGGTTGCTGTAATTGCTCTTGAGAAAAGCCCAGTCCGTGGAGCAAACTGGCGGCACGCGACTGAATGGTCCAGGCGTTGATGGCATCGAGTTTGCCATGCACGGTAGCAATGGCATGGCCGTCATTTTTTTCATTGGCGGCCTGAAGTTCGGCCTCCAACTGACGATATTCGCGATCGCCGTCGATAACATACTCTATCGCCGGCACATCCAGAGCGGGGGTTTCTTGGTTGACCCACGCCAGCGCCCAGTTACTGGGAAAAGTGGCATTGCCCCCATCGGCGCTGAGTTCGCCTTTGAGCAACGCCAGCAGGGTGGATTTACCACAGCCGTTTTTGCCGACCAACCCGACTTTTTGTCCAGGGTTAATCGTTGCTGTTGCGTTATCCAGCAAGATACGAGTACCGCGTCGAATTTGTAGTGAGGAAAAAACAATCATAGAGTGCCGTATGTTAAATTGTCATTATGTTAGGGTGAACAGGGTGTTTAGCGCCCTATTTTTTGGTCTTTGCGAAGCATGGTAACGGAAAAACCGGACCCTGACGACGCTTTGGAGGGGAATGATGTCGCAGCCACCCAAGGTTTTGCTGCTGTATGCCCATCCGGAATCACAAGACTCGGTGGCTAACCGGGTTTTATTGCAACCGGTGCAGCAGTTAGAGCATGTCACTGTGCACGATTTATATGCACATTATCCGGATTTTTTTATTGATATTCACCATGAGCAGCAATTGCTACGTGAGCATCAAATTATTGTCTTTCAACATCCTCTTTATACTTACAGTTGCCCAGCGCTACTGAAAGAGTGGCTGGATCGGGTGCTGGCGCGCGGCTTTGCTAATGGGGTCGGGGGGCATGCATTGACCGGCAAATATTGGCGCTCGGTGATCACCACCGGCGAGCCCGAAGGAGCTTACCGCGTTGGCGGCTATAATCGCTACCCAATGGAAGATATTCTGCGGCCTTTCGAATTGACGGCAGCTATGTGCCATATGCATTGGATGAATCCGATGATTATTTACTGGGCACGGCGGCAGAAGCCGGAAGTCCTGGCCAGCCATGCGCAAGCTTACGAGCAGTGGTTGCAGTCACCGCTACCGACGGGGGGGCTCTGAATATGGAAGGCTCGGCGCTACTGACCGCGATTTTATTATTTTTATTTGCCGCTGTGGTGGCGGTTCCCATTGCCCAGCGCCTCGGTATTGGGGCGGTTTTGGGCTATTTGATTGCGGGTATCGCTATTGGCCCTTGGGGATTGGGCTTTATTCGTGATGTCGACGAAATCCTCCACTTCTCCGAATTGGGTGTAGTTTTCCTGATGTTTATCATTGGGTTGGAGTTAAATCCAGCCAAGCTTTGGCAACTGCGGCGCTCTATTTTTGGCGTCGGTGCCGGGCAGGTCGTGATAACCGCGGCGGTGCTGGGGGCATTGCTCTACTTTAGCCATTTTGCCTGGCAGGCGGCGGTGATTGGCGGTGTCGGTTTGGCGATGTCTTCAACCGCGATGGCATTGCAACTGATGCGGGAAAAGGGCATGAACCGCAATGAAGGCGGCCAGCTCGGTTTCTCGGTGTTGCTGTTCCAGGATATGGCGGTGATTCCGGCCCTGGCGCTGATCCCCATTTTGGCCGGTGGCGGCGGGGCAGCCAATGATTGGGTCAAGATTGGCATCAAAGTCGCCGCTTTTGCCGGGATGCTGATTGGCGGCCGCTATTTGCTGCGCCCATTATTCCGCTACATTGTGGCCTCTGGCGTGCGGGAGGTTTTCACTGCTGCGGCCTTGCTGGTGGTGTTGGGGTCAGCGCTGTTTATGGACGCTCTGGGCCTGTCCATGGCGCTAGGGACTTTTATCGCGGGCATCTTACTGGCTGAAAGTGAATTCCAGCATGAGCTGGAAATTGCCATCGAACCCTTTAAGGGGTTGTTACTCGGGCTATTTTTCATCTCAGTCGGGATGGCTTTGAACCTCGGCGTGTTGTTCACTCATCTGTTGGATGTGCTGCTGGGGGTTTTGGCCTTAGTCTTCATCAAAGGCACAGTGCTGTATGGCTTGGCGCGGACATTTGGCTTGCGCCGTTCGGTGCGGCTGCAATTTGCCGGGGTGCTCAGTCAAGGGGGCGAATTTGCTTTCGTATTATTCTCCGCGGCATTCTCTCAACATGTGTTGGATGCCGAGCAACTGGCATTGCTGCTGGTGGTCGTCACTCTGTCGATGATGACCACGCCGCTGCTGATGCAGGGGATTGACCGCATTTTAATCCGCCGTTACAACGCGCAGGAAGAGAGCGACGAGAAGCCATTTGTTGAAGATAATGACCCACAGGTGATTATTGTCGGCTTCGGGCGCTTTGGTCAGGTGATTGGCCGCTTACTGATGGCGAACAAAATGCGCATTACCGTGTTGGAGCGCGATGTCAGTGCCGTCAGTGTGATGCGCAAATATGGCTATAAAGTTTACTATGGTGATGCCACTGAGCTGGAACTGTTGCGGGCTGCCGGGGCGGAAAAAGCCAAAGCTATCGTGATCACCTGTAATGAGCCGGAAGACACCATGACGCTGGTGCATCTGTGTCAGCAACATTTCCCTAATTTGCACATTCTGGCCCGTGCCAGAGGGCGTGTTGAAGCGCATGAACTGCTGCAAAATGGGGTTAAAGACTTTACGCGCGAGACTTTCTCCAGTGCGCTGGAACTCGGGCGAAAAACGCTGCTGGGATTAGGGATGCATCCGCATCAGGCCTACCGGGCGCAGCAACATTTCCGCCGTCTCGACATGCGCATGTTGCGTGAGCTGGTGCCACAGCATCATGGGGATGTGGCGCAAATTTCCAGAATTAAAGAAGCCCGCCGTGAGCTGGAAGATATTTTCCAACGAGAAATGCTGCATGAAAGTCGGCAGTTAGATGGGTGGGATGAATACGAATAATGCCGGAGAAAATGATGACAATTACGCCAAATAACAAGACAGCAACCCGTAAAAGATTCATCGCCGGGGCGGTTTGTCCACAATGTAAGGCACTGGATACACTGGCTTTATGGCGTGAAGATCAAGTGGAAGTGGTGGAGTGTGTTAAGTGTGGCCACCATCAGCGTCAGACCGATGAACAGGTCAATCAGCATGTCCGTGAGAATGAACAAGTGATCGGAATTTTCGATCCACAGTAGCGTTATTCTTCGTGTTTTTTTATGCTGGAGAGTACAGCGGTGCAGATTTCCGCTACAATCTGTGCCAATTTTTGTTCCAAGGGTAGGAGATATCATGAAAGTAGCAAAAGACTTGGTGGTCAGCCTGGCTTACCAGGTGCGTACAGAAGACGGTGTGTTAGTTGATGAGTCTCCGGTGAGCGCGCCGTTGGACTACCTGCACGGTCACGGTTCCCTGATCGCAGGTTTGGAAAAAGCGCTCGAAGGTCACGAAGCGGGCGACAGCTTTGACGTTCGTGTGAACGCCGACGAAGGTTACGGCAGCTATGATGAAAATCTGGTGCAGCGCGTACCGAAAGACGTCTTTATGGGCGTTGACGAGTTGGAAGTTGGCATGCGTTTCCTGGCTGATACCGATCAAGGCCCAGTGCCAGTCGAAATCACTGCTGTGGAAGACGAACACGTTGTGGTTGATGGTAACCACATGCTGGCGGGACAGGATTTGAACTTCCACGTTGAAGTGGTTGCTATCCGTGAAGCAACAGAAGAAGAACTGCAGCATGGTCACGTACACGGTGAGCATGATCATCACCATGAACACGGTGACGGTTGCTGCGGTGGCCACGGCCATGATGAAAGTGACCATGGTCATGAACATGGTAAAGGTGGTTGTGGTAAAGGCGGCTGCGGCTGTCACTAATATCTGACCTATCAATAAAATTTGATATGATCAGTCAAAAGCCAGCCTTACGGCTGGCTTTTTGCTTACTGGCTTTTGCTTAATAGTGCGGAGGCGGTGGCTCTTCTGCTGGCGAGGCCATCATGGATGACTGAGATTCGCGCAGTTTATCGGTCAATAACCGCAGATGCTCGCGCAATTTGGTTATTTCCATCTGGTGCTCCGTCACGATCAAATTAAGCTCCTCAATCGTCACTTCCTGAAATGCCAGCCGGCTTTCCAAGGTTTCTAGCCGTTGTTCAAACAGGGATTGTTCCATCTTAATGTCCTCTTATGACTGCAAACCATACCCTCTGATCACTTTCCATTTGATGGTCGCTTTCTATTCGATGGTCATAAAACAGGGGAGGGGCAATTCTATCGGTAAAGCCTCATGATTACCCTGAGAGAGTCAAGATATCGATAAAACGAAACTTCTTGTAGTAAAAAAAGTCTTAATATCACTTAATAGCATCTGCATAGAGATTGTTTTGTGTTCGCACAGACAGTTATAGTACAAGTCACACTTATAATCGTTGCTTGGGGTAAGTGTCCTTAAGCCAATGGAGAAATGGATGAAATCACTGTTTAAAGTAACGCTACTGGCTACCACCATGGCGCTAACCCTGAATACCTCTGCGACTTTTGCTGCTGACACAGCCAAAACTGCTGATGCGGCAGCAACGACCAATAGCGCATTTAAAAATGATGACCAGCAATCTGCATATGCATTAGGTGCATCATTAGGGCGTTATATGGATAACTCTCTGAAAGAGCAAGAAAAGCTGGGTATCAAACTGGATAAAGATCAGTTGATCGCCGGTGTACAGGATGCATTTGCGAGCAAAAGCAAACTGACCGATGAAGAAATCGAAAAAACGCTGCAAGGTTTTGAAGCGCGCGTAAAAGCTTCTGCTCAGGCCAGAATGGAGCAAGATGCTAAAGAAAACGCCGATAAAGGCGCTAAATACCGCGAAACCTTTGCTAAAGAAAAAGATGTGAAGAAAACCGAATCTGGCCTGCTGTACAAAGTAGAGAAAGCCGGTACCGGTGAAGCACCAAAAGACAGTGATACCGTAGTCGTTAACTACAAAGGGACTCTGACCGATGGTACTGAGTTTGATAACTCTTACAAACGCGGTGAGCCACTGTCTTTCCGTCTTGATGGTGTTATCCCAGGCTGGACCGAAGGCCTGAAGCAAATCAAGAAAGGCGGCAAGGTCACTCTGGTTATTCCACCAGAATTAGCTTACGGCAAAACTGGCGTCCCAGGTATTCCAGCCAACTCTACTCTGGTATTTGATGTAGAGCTGTTGGATGTTAAAGCGGCTCCTAAAGCTGACGCTCAAGAAGAACAACCTGCTGCTGCGGACGCAAAAGCTAAAAAATAATTTAGCGCCTTTGTGGTAACCCAGTGCCCGGTTCTGTTTATAACCGCCGCGATGATTGATAATTGTCGTGGCGGTTTTTTTTGCGGTATACCAATTCGCACTTCTGCTCGTTGATAACTTGACGATTTATGGCTTGTGGGCTTAACGTCAAGATCACGCGCAAACGCAAGGATTTTATCTCGGCATATTTGCTAGACTTAAAATTCAATATATTTGAGTTATGAGTCTGCCAACGATATTGAGACAGGCTTTATGTAGAGGATGGTGTCTTCGATGTCTAATTCGCTTCTCAGTAGCGAAACCAGTGAACTGGATTTACTGGATGAACGTCCGTTCAGTCAAACGGACCATGAAATACTCAAATCATACGAAGCTATCGTTGATGGCTTGGCAATGCTTATTGGCAACCACTGTGAAATTGTCCTGCATTCACTGGAAGACCTGAAAAGCTCTGCGGTAAGAATTGCTAATGGTGAACACACAGGTAGGCAAATTGGCTCGCCGATAACAGATCTGGCTTTGCGGATGCTGCACGATATGGCGGGCGCAGACAGCAGTGTTTCAAGAGCCTATTTCACGCGCGCCAAAAGTGGTGTGCTGATGAAGTCCGTCACTATTGCTATCCGTAACCGCGATCAGCGCGTTATTGGCCTGTTGTGTATTAACATGAATCTGGATGTGCCTTTCTCGCAAATCATTAAGACTTTCATGCCACCGGAAACTCAGGAAGTTGCTTCCTCGGTAAACTTTGCTTCATCGGTCGATGACTTGGTGGCGCAAACACTGGAATTTACTATTGAGGAAGTTAATGCGGATCGCAATGTGTCTAACAATGCGAAGAACCGCCAGGTTGTTCTCAATCTGTATGAAAAAGGTATTTTTGATATCAAAGATGCAATTAATCAGGTTGCTGAACGACTAAATATTTCCAAACATACGGTTTATCTCTACATTCGCCAGTTCAAAAGTGGTGATTTCGTGGGACACGAGCGTTAATGTCAGGGGGGAATGTGGCGAAATATTGTCTGATGGTGACAGGCCCCGCCTATGGCACCCAACAGGCCAGCAGCGCCTATCAGTTTGCCCAAGCACTGATAAGTTCAGGTCATAATTTGGTGAGTGTTTTCTTCTACCGCGAAGGTGTTTTGAATGCTAACCAATTAACCGCGCCTGCCAATGATGAGTTTGATTTGGTACGGGCGTGGCAGCAACTGGCGCTTAACCATTCGATTGAGTTAAATGTCTGTGTGGCGGCGGCATTGCGCCGTGGTATTATTGACCAAAATGAAACTGACCAACTCGATTTGGCGGGCGCGAATCTACAACCCGGTTTTACCTTGAGTGGGCTAGGTGCGCTGGCTGAAGCCGCCTTGACCTGTGACCGCATGGTGCAATTTTAATGGCAGAGAATGGTAAGAATAGTATTGCTTTTGTTTTCACCCAAAGCCCGCATGGTAATTCAGCGGGGCGGGAAGGGTTAGATGCCTTGCTGGCAACGTCTGCGTTGAGTGAGGATATCGGGGTATTCTTTATTTCGGATGGTGTTTTGCAACTTTTGCCGCAGCAGCAGCCAGAAAAAATTCTCTCCAGAAACTATATTGCCACTTTCGGTGTCTTACCCCTGTACGATGTCGAGAATTATTATATCTGTGAAGCCTCATTGCAGCAGCGCGGATTGAGCGAAGTGACGGATTGGATACTTGATGTTGCGGTATTATCTCCGGTAAATTTACGCAGCCAATTGGCAAATTATGATGTTGTGCTGACTTTCTAATGAGATTTAGGTAGCCATAATGCTGTATACCGTCAGTCATTCACCTTATCACTGCGATTTATCTGCATTGCTGAGATTAGTCACATCTGAAGATGAGATTCTATTTCTGCAAGATGGCGTGATGGCGGTTTTAAAAAATAGTGAAAGTCTTAACTTGTTGTTAAATAACCCCGCTTCGCTATTTGTGTTGGAAGATGACGTTATTGCTCGCGGCTTATCCGGTCAAATTTCAGACAATGTCACGCTAATCAGTTATACTCACTTCGTGGATTTGACCCTAAAACATCAACAGCAACTGGCATGGTAATGCAGTCAATGCTGTATATTTCTTGACACCTTAGATAGTCAGCCATAAAATTCTGCGTCCTCGTTCTCTGCCAGTAGTGCAAACGAGGGGGATTTATCACGTGTTTACGAAGCAAAAAACCAGGAGCTTTTTTAATAATGGCAACGATTAACCAGCTGGTTCGCAAGCCACGCAGCATGAAGGTTGCTAAAAGCAACGTTCCTGCGCTGGAAGCATGCCCGCAGAAACGTGGTGTATGTACCCGCGTATATACAACCACCCCGAAAAAACCTAACTCCGCACTGCGTAAAGTTTGCCGTGTGCGTTTAACTAACGGTTTTGAAGTCACCTCCTACATCGGCGGTGAAGGTCATAACCTTCAGGAACACTCCGTGATCCTGATCCGTGGCGGTCGTGTTAAAGACTTGCCAGGTGTGCGTTACCACACCGTTCGCGGCGCGCTTGACTGCTCAGGTGTTAAAGACCGTAAGCAATCACGTTCTAAGTACGGCGTGAAGAAGCCAAAGGCTTAATGGTTCTCCGTTAAGTAAGGCCAAACATTTTCACATTAATGTCAAAATAAACTCTTAGAGTTTTGGACAACCCTGAATTAACAACGGAGTATTTCCATGCCACGTCGTCGTGTAATTGGCCAGCGTAAAATTTTACCGGATCCTAAGTTCGGATCTGAATTGCTGGCTAAATTTGTAAATATCCTGATGGTAGATGGTAAGAAATCTACTGCAGAAGCAATCGTCTATACCGCGCTGGAGACCCTGGCTCAGCGTTCTGGTAAAGATTTTCTGGAAGCTTTCGAAGTAGCTCTGGACAACGTGCGCCCGACTGTCGAAGTTAAGTCTCGCCGCGTTGGTGGTTCTACTTATCAGGTACCAGTTGAAGTTCGTCCGGTTCGTCGTAATGCCTTGGCAATGCGTTGGATCGTTGATGCTGCTCGTAAACGCGGTGATAAATCCATGGCTTTGCGCTTGGCGAATGAACTGTCTGACGCAGCAGAGAACAAAGGTTCTGCTGTTAAGAAACGTGAAGACGTTCACCGTATGGCCGAAGCTAACAAGGCGTTCGCGCACTACCGCTGGTAATCACCACGCAGTAGTCATGCTAACCATGCGGGCGCTTTAAGCCAACCCGCATGGGTTAACCGAATGAACGCCCTAGGAATAGAGGAATCAAATGGCTCGTAAAACACCCATTGAGCGCTATCGTAATATCGGTATCAGCGCTCACATCGACGCCGGTAAGACAACCACTACCGAACGTATCCTGTTTTACACCGGTGTAAACCATAAGATCGGTGAAGTTCATGACGGCGCAGCCACCATGGACTGGATGGAACAGGAGCAGGAGCGTGGTATTACCATTACTTCTGCGGCTACTACCTGCTTCTGGTCTGGTATGGCTAAACAGTACGAACCACATCACGTCAACATCATTGACACCCCAGGGCACGTTGACTTCACTATCGAAGTAGAACGTTCCATGCGTGTTCTTGATGGTGCGGTAATGGTTTACTGTGCAGTTGGTGGTGTTCAGCCACAGTCTGAGACCGTATGGCGCCAGGCTAACAAATATAAAGTTCCACGCATTGCGTTCGTTAACAAAATGGACCGCATGGGTGCTAACTTCCTGAAAGTTGTTGGTCAGATTAAATCTCGTCTGGGCGCGAATCCAGTTCCATTGCAACTGGCAATCGGCGCGGAAGAGAAATTCACCGGTATTATCGATCTGGTGAAAATGAAAGCGATCAACTGGAACGAAGCTGATCAGGGCGTGACCTTCGAATACGAAGAGATCCCGGCTGATATGGCTGAACTGGCTGCTGAATGGCACCAGAACCTGGTTGAATCTGCTGCAGAAGCGTCAGAAGAGCTGATGGATAAATATTTGGGCGGCGAAGAGCTGACTGAAGAAGAAATCAAGAAAGCTTTGCGTCAACGTGTTCTGCGCAACGAAATCATCTTGGTTACCTGTGGTTCTGCGTTTAAGAACAAAGGCGTACAGGCAATGCTGGATGCAGTTATCGACTATCTGCCAGCACCAACTGACGTTGAAGCAATCAACGGTATTTTGGACGATGGTAAAGATACTCTGGCTGTTCGTCACTCAGACGACAAAGAGCCGTTCTCTGCACTGGCATTCAAAATTGCTACCGACCCGTTTGTGGGTAACCTGACGTTCTTCCGTGTGTACTCTGGCGTTGTTAACTCCGGTGACACCGTGTTGAACTCAGTACGTTCACAGCGTGAGCGTCTGGGCCGTATCGTTCAGATGCACGCAAACAAACGTGAAGAGATCAAAGAAGTTCGTGCAGGCGACATCGCAGCAGCGATCGGTCTGAAAGATGTGACGACGGGTGACACTCTGTGTGATCCAGCTAATCCGATCATCTTGGAACGTATGGAGTTCCCAGAGCCAGTAATCTCTGTTGCCGTTGAACCAAAAACCAAAGCCGACCAAGAAAAAATGGGTATGGCTCTGGGTCGTCTGGCGAAAGAAGATCCATCATTCCGCGTTTGGACTGACGAAGAATCTGGTCAGACTATCATCGCTGGTATGGGTGAGTTGCACTTGGATATCCTGGTTGACCGTATGCGCCGCGAATTTAACGTGGAAGCAAACGTTGGTAAACCTCAAGTTGCATACCGTGAAACTATCCGCGATACCGTTAAGGACGTGGAAGGTAAGCACGCTAAGCAGTCAGGCGGTCGTGGTCAGTACGGTCATGTTGTTATCGACATGTCTCCGTTGCCACCGGGTGGCGTTGGGTATGAGTTCGTCAACGAAATCGTTGGTGGTTCTATTCCTAAAGAGTTCATCCCTGCTGTTGATAAAGGTATCCAGGAACAACTGAAAGCCGGTCCTTTGGCTGGTTACCCGGTTGTTGACGTTAAAATCCGTCTGCACTACGGTTCTTACCATGACGTTGACTCCTCAGAATTGGCGTTTAAATTAGCCGGTTCTATCGCCTTTAAAGAAGGGTTCAAACGAGCTAAACCAGTTCTGCTTGAGCCAATCATGAAGGTTGAAGTCGAAACCCCTGAAGATTACATGGGTGACGTAATGGGCGACCTTAACCGTCGTCGTGGTATCATCGAAGGTATGGAAGATACTGCTACCGGTAAAACCGTTCGCGTCAAGGTTCCGTTGTCTGAAATGTTCGGTTATGCTACTGACCTGCGTTCTCAGACTCAGGGCCGTGCTTCTTACTCCATGGAATTCCTGGAGTATGCTGAAGCACCTAGTAACGTCGCTAAAGCCGTTATCGAAGCCCGTGGCAAATAAGCTTTCGGGTTTAAAACAATGATCCAGTGCTCTCTCATAAGTGGGAGAGCACAAGAGTAAGGAATATAGTCGTGTCTAAAGAAAAATTTGAACGTACCAAACCCCATGTAAACGTCGGTACTATCGGCCACGTTGACCATGGTAAAACTACCCTGACTGCGGCAATCACCACCGTTTTGGCTAAAACCTACGGCGGTAGCGCTCGTGCTTTCGATCAGATCGATAACGCACCAGAAGAAAAAGCACGTGGTATCACCATCAACACTTCTCACGTTGAGTATGACACCCCGTCACGTCACTATGCGCACGTTGACTGCCCAGGGCACGCCGACTACGTTAAAAACATGATCACCGGTGCTGCTCAGATGGACGGCGCTATCCTGGTTGTTGCTGCAACTGATGGCCCTATGCCACAGACTCGTGAGCACATCCTGTTGGGTCGTCAGGTTGGCGTTCCTTACATGATCGTATTCATGAACAAATGCGACATGGTTGATGATGAAGAGCTGCTGGAACTGGTAGAAATGGAAGTTCGTGAACTTCTGTCTGCTTACGATTTCCCAGGCGATGACATCCCAGTAGTTAAAGGTTCAGCTCTGAAAGCGCTGGAAGGCGTTAAAGAGTGGGAAGACAAAATCATCGAACTGGCTGGCTACCTGGATACTTATATCCCTGAGCCAGAGCGTGCGGTTGATAAGCCATTCTTGCTGCCAATCGAAGACGTATTCTCTATCTCCGGCCGTGGTACTGTTGTAACTGGTCGTGTAGAGCGCGGTATTGTTAAAGTTGGTGAAGAAGTAGAGATCGTTGGTATCAAAGATACTGTTAAATCTACTTGTACTGGCGTTGAAATGTTCCGCAAACTGCTGGACGAAGGCCGTGCTGGTGAGAACGTTGGTGTTCTGCTGCGTGGTATCAAACGTGAAGATATCGAACGTGGTCAAGTTCTTGCTAAACCAGGTTCTATCAAGCCACACACTACCTTTGAATCAGAAGTTTATATTCTGAGCAAAGACGAAGGCGGCCGTCATACTCCGTTCTTCAAAGGCTACCGTCCTCAGTTCTACTTCCGTACAACTGACGTAACCGGTACCATCGAACTGCCAGAAGGCGTTGAAATGGTGATGCCAGGTGACAACATCAACATGGTTGTTACTCTGATTCACCCAATCGCAATGGACGACGGCCTGCGTTTCGCAATCCGTGAAGGCGGCCGTACTGTAGGCGCTGGTGTTGTTGCTAAAGTTATCGCTTAATTGTTTTATTGATTAATTACTTTATTGATCAAGTAAAAGGGTGCTTCGGCACCCTTTTTTGTTGCCTAAAGAAAATAATCTTAATTGAAATAACTCGCATTCTTATTTACACTATGGATACTGGTTAAGAAGTGAGTCATTTTATGTATGTTTGCCTGTGTAATGCGGTATCTGACAAAGTTATCCGTAAAGCTGTACGTCAGCACCATCCACATACCATTCAACAGTTACGCCAATTAGTACCCATTGGTACAGACTGCGGGAAGTGCATTCGACAGGCCAGAGAAATCTTGATTGAGGAACGCGCTAACATTCCAGAAATGAATGATGTTGCCTAATAGTTAGCTGGGACAAGTTTTCCCCACACTTTGCCATCTGGTACTACACTTTTAGTACTGGAAGCGGAGGGTAATACTATGAAAGGCGATAAAAAGATAATTGCACATCTCAATAAACTACTCGGAAACGAGTTAGTTGCTATCAATCAATATTTTCTCCACGCCCGAATGTTTAAAAACTGGGGACTGATGCGCCTGAATGATAAGGAGTATCACGAATCAATTGACGAAATGAAGCATGCAGATAAATATATCGAGCGCATCTTATTCCTCGAAGGTATTCCTAACTTACAAGATTTGGGTAAGCTGAATATCGGTGAAGATGTTGAAGAAATATTGAAATCAGATTTAGCCCTCGAATTAGCTGGAGCGAAAGATCTGCGCGAAGGCATTGCCTATGCTGATTCTATTCATGACTATGTCAGCCGCGATTTGTTGAAAGAAATTCTAGCGGAAGAAGAAGGTCATATCGATTGGCTGGAAACAGAGCTGAGCCTCATTGAACGTTTGGGGATACAGAACTATTCCCAGGCTCAATTAGCAAAAGACTAGTTCTCTCCTTACTACACCGTCGTTTAGTCAAGCATATTATATTCAGTCAAAAGAGTGAGAACCTCATTGGCCTCACTCTATTTCTCATCTGTAGACCTGCAAAAATAGGCTTATTCCCCTCGAATTAAGTTATCTGTTAAGTTTTCGCATAGATTTTCAACACTGGCTTGCTTCCTGTTGGTATTTAAGTATAATGCGCGGGCCTACCTAATCTTGATAGGTCAGATTGAAACTAATCTGTCGGTTACAGCTTAGTGTTGAAACCGAACAATACTCCCGATATGGGGGTTATATGTTGAACGATTACACTCCCCCATCAATCGAAATGGGTGCGAGGAGTAATCATTTACGTTTATAAATAATTGGAGCTCTGGTCTCATGCAGAACCAAAGAATCCGTATCCGCCTGAAAGCGTTTGATCATCGTTTGATCGATCAATCAACTGCGGAAATCGTCGAGACTGCCAAGCGCACTGGTGCGCAGGTTCGTGGTCCGATCCCGCTGCCAACTCGCAAAGAGCGCTTTACCGTTCTGATCTCTCCGCACGTCAATAAAGATGCGCGCGATCAGTACGAGATTCGCACTCACAAGCGTCTGGTTGACATCGTTGAGCCAACCGAGAAAACCGTTGATGCTCTGATGCGTCTGGATCTGGCTGCCGGTGTAGACGTGCAGATCAGCCTGGGTTAATCAGGTCATTGAGCGATTGAGAGGTTGAAACAATGATTGGTTTAGTCGGTAAGAAAGTGGGCATGACGCGTATCTTCACAGAAGATGGCGTTTCAATCCCAGTAACTGTTATCGAAATTGAAGCGAACCGTGTTACTCAGGTCAAAAGCCTGGAGAATGACGGATACCGTGCTGTGCAAGTAACTACCGGTGCTAAAAAAGCTAACCGCGTTACTAAACCAGAAGCGGGTCATTTCGCTAAAGCTGGCGTAGAAGCTGGCCGTGGTCTGTGGGAATTCCGCCTTCCAGAAGGTCAAGAGTTCACTGCTGGTCAAGAAATTAGCGTCGAGATTTTTGCTGACGTTAAGAAAGTCGACGTTACAGGTACGTCTAAAGGTAAAGGTTTTGCCGGTACTGTTAAGCGCTGGAACTTCCGTACCCAAGATGCTACCCATGGTAACTCCTTGTCTCACCGTGTTCCGGGTTCTATCGGTCAAAACCAGACTCCGGGCAAAGTGTTCAAAGGCAAGAAAATGGCTGGCCACCTGGGTGACGAGCGTGTAACCGTTCAAAGCCTGGACGTAGTACGTGTTGACGCTGAGCGCAACCTACTGCTGGTTAAGGGTGCTGTACCGGGCGCTACCGGTGGCAACCTGATCGTTAAACCAGCTGTGAAGGCGTAAGGGGATAGCAATGGAATTAGTATTGAAAGACGCGCAAGGCGCGCTGACTGTTTCCGAAACTACCTTCGGTCGTGATTTCAACGAAGCGCTGGTACATCAGGTTGTTGTTGCTTATGCAGCAGGTGCCCGTCAAGGTACTCGTGCTCAGAAGACCCGCGCCGAAGTGACTGGTTCCGGTAAAAAACCGTGGCGCCAGAAAGGTACCGGCCGTGCGCGTGCAGGTTCTGTAAAGAGCCCAATCTGGCGTTCAGGTGGTGTGACCTTTGCTGCGAAGCCTCAGGACCACAGTCAGAAAGTAAATAAAAAGATGTACCGCGGCGCGCTGAAAAGCATTTTGTCCGAATTGGTACGTCAAGATCGTCTGATCATTGTCGAAAAGTTCTCTGTTGAAGCACCTAAAACTAAGTTGCTGGCGCAGAAGCTGAAAGATATGGCTCTGGAAGATGTACTGATCATCACTGGTGAACTGGACGAGAACTTGTTCTTGGCAGCTCGCAACCTGTACAAGGTTGATGTCCGTGATGTTGCTGGTATTGACCCAGTTAGCCTGATCGCCTTCGACAAAGTGGTTATGACTGCTGATGCTGTGAAGCAAGTTGAGGAGATGCTGGCATGATTCGTGAAGAACGTCTGCTGAAAGTACTGCGCGCGCCGCATGTATCTGAAAAAGCGTCCGCTGCGATGGAAAAGAATAACACCATCGTTCTCAAAGTTGCCAAAGACGCGACCAAAGCAGAAATTAAAGCTGCAGTGCAGAAACTGTTTGAAGTCGAAGTCGAAGACGTTAACACCTTGCTGGTTAAAGGCAAGAGTAAGCGTCACGGTCAGCGTGTTGGTCGTCGTAGCGACTGGAAAAAAGCTTACGTCACCCTGAAAGAAGGCCAGAATCTGGACTTCATCGGCGGCGCAGAGTAAGTCGGAGGAGTAAACAATGGCAATTGTTAAATGTAAACCTACATCTCCGGGTCGTCGCCACGTTGTTAAAGTGGTTAACCAGGAGTTGCATAAGGGTAAGCCTTATGCCCCGTTGCTTGAGAAATTAAGCAAAAGCGGTGGCCGTAACAACAATGGCCGTATCACTACCCGTCATATCGGTGGTGGCCACAAGCAACATTATCGTCTGGTTGACTTCAAACGCAACAAAGATGGTATCCCTGCTGTGGTTGAGCGTCTGGAGTACGATCCGAACCGTTCTGCGAATATCGCACTGGTTCTGTACAAAGACGGCGAACGCCGTTATATCCTGGCGCCTAAAGGCCTGAAAGCTGGTGACCAGATTCAATCTGGCGTTGATGCTGCAATTAAAGCAGGTAACACCCTGCCTATGCGTAACATCCCAGTTGGTTCAACGGTTCATAACGTAGAAATGAAACCAGGTAAAGGCGGCCAATTGGCTCGTTCTGCTGGTGCATACGTTCAGATCGTTGCTCGTGACGGTTCCTACGTTACTCTGCGTCTGCGCTCCGGCGAAATGCGCAAAGTTCTAGCTGATTGCCGCGCCACCTTAGGTGAAGTCGGTAACGCTGAACACATGCTGCGTGTGCTGGGTAAAGCAGGTGCTAGTCGTTGGCGTGGTATTCGTCCTACCGTTCGCGGTACGGCGATGAACCCAGTCGATCACCCACACGGTGGTGGTGAAGGTCGTAACTTTGGTAAGCACCCGGTAACCCCGTGGGGCGTTCAGACCAAAGGTAAGAAGACCCGTAGCAACAAGCGTACTGATAAGTTCATCGTACGTCGCCGTAGTAAAAAATAATTAGAGGATAAGCCATGCCACGTTCTCTCAAGAAAGGTCCCTTCATTGACCTGCACTTGCTGAAGAAGGTAGAGAAAGCGGTGGAAAGCGGAGACAAGAAGCCAATTCGGACTTGGTCCCGTCGTTCAACGGTCTTTCCAAATATGATCGGTTTGACCATCGCTGTCCATAATGGTCGTCAGCACGTTCCCGTTTTTGTTTCCGATGAAATGGTCGGTCACAAACTGGGTGAATTCGCGCCGACCCGTACTTATCGCGGCCATGCGGCCGATAAAAAGGCTAAAAAGCGCTAAGGTAGGAGGAAGAGATGGAAACTATCGCTAAACATCGCCACGCTCGTTCTTCTGCTCAGAAGGTTCGCTTGGTAGCGGATCTGATTCGCGGTAAGAAAGTGTCGCAAGCTCTGGAAACTCTGGCCTATACCAACAAGAAAGCTGCTGGTTTGGTTAAGAAGGTACTGGAGTCTGCCATTGCTAACGCAGAACACAACGATGGCGCTGACATCGATGATCTGAAAGTCACGAAGATCTTCGTAGACGAAGGCCCTAGCATGAAGCGCATTATGCCGCGTGCAAAAGGTCGTGCAGATCGCATCCTGAAGCGCACCAGCCACATTACTGTGGTTGTGTCCGATCGCTGAGACTCTGGAGACTAGCAATGGGTCAGAAAGTACATCCTAATGGTATTCGACTAGGTATTGTCAAAGCTTGGAACTCTACCTGGTACGCAAATACCAAAGAATTCGCTGACAACCTGGACAGCGACTTTAAAGTTCGCCAATTCTTGACTAAAGAATTAGCGAAAGCTTCCGTTTCTCGCATCGTTATCGAGCGTCCAGCGAAGAGCATCCGTGTGACTATTCACACAGCTCGCCCTGGCATCGTTATCGGCAAGAAAGGTGAAGATGTCGAAAAACTGCGTAAGGTCGTAGCGGATATCGCTGGCGTTCCTGCACAGATTAATATCGCCGAAGTCCGTAAACCGGAACTGGACGCAAAATTGGTTGCTGACAGCATCACTTCACAGCTGGAACGTCGCGTTATGTTCCGTCGTGCTATGAAGCGTGCTGTACAGAACGCAATGCGTCTTGGCGCTAAAGGTATTAAAGTTGAAGTAAGCGGCCGTCTTGGCGGTGCTGAAATCGCGCGTACCGAATGGTACCGTGAAGGTCGTGTTCCGTTGCATACACTGCGTGCGGATATCGATTACAACACATCTGAAGCGCACACCACTTATGGTGTAATCGGCGTTAAGGTATGGATCTTCAAAGGTGAGATCTTGGGTGGTATGGCTGCTGTTGAACAACCGGAACCGGCTGCTCAACCTAAAAAGCAGCAGCGTAAAGGCCGCAAGTAAGGAGAATCGCTGATGTTACAACCAAAGCGTACAAAATTCCGTAAGATGCACAAAGGCCGTAACCGTGGCCTTGCGCAAGGTACGGATGTTAGCTTCGGTGAGTTCGGCCTGAAAGCTTGTGGCCGTTGCCGCCTGACGGCTCGTCAAATCGAAGCAGCCCGTCGTGCGATGACACGTGCAATTAAGCGTCAAGGTAAGGTCTGGATCCGTGTATTCCCGGACAAACCGATCACTGAGAAGCCGCTCGAAGTGCGTATGGGTAAAGGTAAGGGTAACGTAGAGTATTGGGTTGCCCTGATCCAGCCAGGAAAAGTTTTATTTGAAATGGCTGGTGTACCGGAAGAAACTGCTCGCGAAGCATTTAAGCTCGCAGCAGCGAAACTGCCTGTAGGAACCACCTTTGTAACTAAGACGGTGATGTAATGAAAGCACAAGAGCTGCGTGAAAAAAGCGTTGAAGAGCTGAACACTGAGCTGCTCAACCTGCTGCGTGAGCAATTTAATTTGCGCATGCAGGCGGCTAGTGGCCAGCTGCAACAAACTCACCTGTCGAAACAAGTGCGTCGTAATATCGCACGTGTTAAGACTTTACTGACTGAGAAGGCGGGTGCGTAATGACTGAGCAAATCCGTACTCTGCAAGGTCGCGTAGTTAGTGACAAAATGGAGAAATCCATGGTTGTTGCTATCGAACGTGTGGTGAAACACCCAATTTATGGGAAATTCATCCGTCGTACGACGAAATTGCATGTACATGACGAGAACAATGAATGTGGAATCGGTGACGTGGTAGAAATCCGCGAATGCCGTCCATTGTCAAAGACTAAGTCTTGGACACTTGTTCGCGTTGTAGAGAAAGCGATTCTGTAATAGAGTAGCCAACTCGAACATAATAGACGGCTCAGAAAGTGGGCCGTTTATTTTTTCTACCCATAATCTGGAACCGGTGTTATAATGCCGCGCCCTCATTCATGGGGCTTTTAAACGACCTATTCTGGGTCCTAAAGTAGTAGTTGACATTAGCGGAGCACTAACATGATCCAAGAACAGACTATGCTGAACGTGGCCGACAACTCCGGTGCACGTCGCGTAATGTGTATCAAGGTTCTAGGTGGCTCGCACCGTCGCTACGCAGGCATCGGCGACATCATCAAGATCACCATCAAGGAAGCAATTCCTCGTGGCAAGGTGAAGAAAGGCGATGTTCTGAAGGCGGTAGTGGTGCGCACCAAGAAGGGTGTACGTCGCCCGGACGGTTCTGTCATTCGCTTCGATGGCAACGCTTGTGTTATTTTAAATAATAACAGCGAGCAGCCAATCGGCACGCGTATTTTTGGGCCGGTAACTCGTGAACTGCGTAATGAGAAGTTCATGAAAATTATCTCTCTGGCACCAGAAGTACTCTAAGGAGCGAACCATGGCAGCGAAAATCCGTCGTGATGACGAAGTTATCGTGCTAACCGGGAAAGACAAAGGTAAGCGCGGTAAAGTAAAGAATGTCCTGTCTGCTAGTAAGGTCATTGTTGAAGGTATCAACCTGGTTAAAAAACATCAGAAGCCGGTTCCGGCCCTGAACCAACCAGGTGGCATTGTTGAAAAAGAAGCTGCAATTCAAGTTTCCAACATTGCGCTGTTCAACGCGGCAACTGGTAAGGCTGACCGTGTAGGCTTTAGATTCGAAGACGGCAAAAAAGTCCGTTTCTTTAAATCTAATAGCGAAACTATCAAGTAATTTGGAGTAATACGATGGCGAAACTGCATGATTACTACAAAGACGAGGTAGTCAAACAACTGATGTCTCAGTTTGGCTACAACTCTGTCATGCAAGTCCCTCGGGTCGAGAAGATCACCCTGAACATGGGTGTTGGTGAAGCGATCGCTGACAAGAAACTGCTGGATAATGCAGCAGCTGACTTGGCAGCAATCTCCGGCCAAAAGCCGTTTATCACCAAAGCACGCAAATCTGTTGCAGGCTTCAAAATCCGTCAGGGCTATCCGATCGGCTGTAAAGTAACCCTGCGTGGCGAACGCATGTGGGAATTCTTTGAGCGTCTGATTACCATTGCTGTTCCACGTATCCGTGACTTCCGTGGCTTGTCCGCTAAGTCATTCGATGGCCGTGGTAACTACAGCATGGGTGTGCGCGAGCAGATCATCTTCCCGGAAATCGACTACGATAAAGTCGATCGTGTACGTGGTTTGGATATTACCATTACCACTACTGCGAAGTCCGATGATGAAGGCCGTGCATTGTTGGCTGCTTTTAAATTCCCATTCCGCAAGTAAGGTAGGGTTACTGATGGCTAAGCAATCAATGAAAGCACGCGAAGTCGTTCGCGTGAAACTAGCTAACAAATACCGCGCTCAACGCGAGGAATTAAAAGCTATTATCTCTGGTGTGAACTCATCCGACGAAGATCGTTGGAATGCTGTTCTGAAGCTGCAGTCTCTGCCGCGTGATTCCAGCCCGTCCCGTCAGCGTAACCGCTGCAACCAAACTGGTCGTCCGCATGGTTTCCTGCGGAAGTTCGGGTTGAGCCGTATTAAAGTCCGTGAAACCGCAATGCGCGGTGAAATCCCGGGCCTTAAAAAGGCTAGCTGGTAATTGTCACCAATTGAATCACGGGAGTAAAGACAGATGAGCATGCAAGATCCGATCGCGGATATGCTGACCCGTATCCGTAACGGTCAATCCGCAAACAAAGTCGCGGTCACCATGCCTTCCTCCAAGCTGAAAGTGGCAATTGCCAACGTTCTGAAGGAAGAAGGTTTTATTGAAGATTTTAAAATCGAAGGCGACACCAAGCCTGTTCTGGAATTAGCACTTAAGTATTTCCAGGGTAAGGCAGTGGTAGAAAGCATTCAACGTATCAGCCGTCCAGGTTTGCGCATCTATAAGAAAAAAGATGAGCTGCCAAAAGTTATGGCCGGTTTGGGTATCGCTGTTATTTCTACCTCTAAAGGTGTTATGACCGATCGTGCAGCTCGCCAAGCTGGTCTTGGTGGCGAGATTATCTGCTACGTAGCTTAATTCGGGAGGAAAGAATGTCTCGTGTTGCAAAAGCACCCGTCGTCATTCCTGCCGGCGTAGAGGTAAAACTCAACGGTCAGGTTATTTCGATAAAGGGTAAGAACGGCGAGCTGACTCGTACCGTCCATAGTGCTGTTGAAGTTAAGCAAGAAGAAAATACATTGACTTTCGCTCCACGCGAAGGCGCTGTAGACGGTTGGGCCCAAGCGGGTACCACTCGTGCACTGCTTAATGCAATGGTCGTTGGTGTTACCGAAGGCTTCACTAAGAAGCTTCAATTGGTAGGTGTAGGTTACCGTGCCGCAGTTAAAGGCAACGTGGTGAATTTAGCTTTAGGCTTCTCTCATCCAGTTGACCATGAATTGCCGGCTGGCATTACTGCTGAATGTCCGACCCAAACTGAAATCGTGCTGAAAGGCGCTGATAAGCAGGTGATTGGTCAGGTTGCAGCAGATTTACGTGCCTACCGTCGTCCTGAGCCTTATAAAGGCAAGGGTGTCCGTTACGCCGACGAAGTCGTGCGTACCAAAGAGGCTAAGAAGAAGTAAGGTAACACTATGGATAAGAAAGCAGCTCGTATCCGTCGTGCGACCCGCGCACGCCGCAAGCTCAAAGAACTGGGTGCGACTCGCCTGGTGGTACATCGTACCCCACGCCATATTTACGCGCAGGTTATCGCACCAAACGGTTCTGAAATTTTGGTAGCAGCTTCTACTGTAGAAAAAGCTATCAATGAGCAATTGAAGTACGCCGGCAACAAAGATGCCGCCGCAGCTGTAGGTAAAGCTGTTGCAGAGCGCGCATTGGAAAAAGGGATCACGAAAGTATCCTTTGACCGTTCCGGTTTCCAATATCATGGTCGAGTCCAGGCACTGGCAGATGCTGCCCGTGAAGCTGGCCTTCAGTTCTAAGGTAGAGGTGTAAGATGTCTCACATCGAAAAACAAGCTGGCGAACTGCAGGAAAAGCTGATCGCGGTAAACCGCGTATCTAAAACCGTAAAAGGTGGCCGTATTTTCAGCTTTACCGCACTGACAGTAGTTGGTGATGGTAACGGTCGCGTTGGTTTTGGCTACGGCAAAGCACGCGAAGTTCCGGCAGCGATCCAAAAAGCGATGGAAAAAGCCCGTCGCGCTATGATTAATGTTGCTTTGGATAACGGCACTCTGCAGCACCCTGTTAAAGGTGCTCATACAGGTTCCCGTGTATTCATGCAACCAGCTTCTGAAGGTACCGGTATCATCGCCGGTGGTGCAATGCGCGCCGTCTTGGAAGTTGCAGGGGTTCATAACGTTTTAGCTAAAGCATATGGTTCTACTAACCCGATTAACGTGGTTCGTGCAACTATCGCAGCGTTAGAAGATATGAAATCCCCAGAAATGGTCGCTGCTAAGCGTGGTAAGTCCGTCGAAGAAATTCTAGGGAAATAACCATGGCAAAGACTATTAAAGTAACTCAAACAAAAAGCAGTATCGGTCGTTTGCCGAAACACAAGGCAACTCTGATCGGTTTAGGTCTGCGTCGTATTGGTCATACTGTAGAGCGTGAGGATACTCCTGCTGTGCGTGGTATGGTCAACTTGGTTTCCTACATGGTTAAAGTTGAGGAGTAACAGATGCGTTTAAATACTCTGTCTCCGGCTGAAGGTGCCAAGCATGCGCCGAAGCGTGTAGGTCGTGGTATCGGTTCTGGCCTGGGTAAAACTGCTGGTCGTGGTCACAAAGGTCAGAACTCACGTTCTGGTGGTGGCGTACGTCGTGGTTTTGAAGGTGGTCAGATGCCTTTATATCGTCGTTTGCCGAAATTCGGCTTCACCTCTCGCAAAGCTATGATTACGGCAGAAGTTCGTCTGTCTGAACTGGCTTTAGTGGAAGGCGACGTAATCGACCTGAACACGCTGAAAGCCGCTAACGTTGTTGGTACCCAGATTGAATTCGCGAAAGTTATGCTTTCAGGCGAAATCACTCGTGCGGTAACTCTTCGTGGTCTGCGTGTCACCAAAGGCGCTCGTGCTGCTATCGAAGCTGCTGGCGGTAAAATTGAGGAATAAGTAGCAGATGGCTAAGCAACCAGGATTAGATTTTCAAAGTGCTAAAGGCGGATTAGGCGAACTGAAGCGCAGACTTTTGTTTGTTATCGGTGCGCTTATTGTTTTCCGTATCGGCTCTTTTATTCCGATTCCTGGTATCGATGCCACTGTGCTTGCTAAATTGCTCGAGCAGCAGAGAGGGACCATCATTGAAATGTTTAACATGTTCTCTGGTGGTGCTCTCAGTCGTGCTTCTATCTTTGCCTTGGGTATCATGCCGTATATTTCGGCATCAATTATTATCCAACTGTTAACTGTGGTTCATCCAGCGTTGGCAGAAATAAAGAAAGAAGGGGAGGCTGGCCGTCGTAAGATTAGTCAGTACACCCGCTATGGCACGTTGGTATTGGCTATATTCCAATCGATCGGTATTGCTACCGGTTTGCCGAATATGCCTGGGATGCAAGGTCTGGTAATTAATCCAGGCTTTGCCTTCTATTTTACCGCTGTTGTTAGCTTGGTCACAGGGACGATGTTCCTAATGTGGCTTGGCGAACAGATTACTGAGCGTGGTATCGGTAACGGTATTTCAATCATAATCTTTGCTGGTATTGTTGCCGGTCTACCACCTGCAATAGCCCATACCATCGAGCAAGCTCGGCAAGGCGACCTGCACTTCCTCCTGTTGCTGTTGGTTGCAGTATTAGTGTTTGCAGTAACCTTCTTCGTTGTTTTCATTGAACGTGGTCAACGACGTATCGTCGTTAACTATGCTAAACGTCAACAAGGTCGTCGTGTTTATGCAGCACAGAGCACACATTTACCGTTGAAAGTGAATATGGCCGGGGTTATCCCTGCAATCTTTGCTTCCAGCATAATTCTGTTCCCTGCCACGATTGCATCATGGTTTGGGGGCGGGACAGGTTGGAACTGGCTGACGACTATTTCGATGTATTTGCAGCCAGGACAACCGCTTTATGTGTTACTCTATGCGTCTGCAATCATCTTCTTCTGTTTCTTCTACACGGCGTTGGTGTTTAACCCACGTGAAACAGCAGATAACCTGAAGAAGTCCGGTGCATTCGTGCCAGGAATTCGTCCGGGAGAGCAAACGGCGAAGTACATCGATAAAGTAATGACGCGTCTAACCTTAATTGGTGCGATGTATATTACTTTCATCTGCCTGATCCCGGAGTTCATGCGTGACGCGATGAAAGTACCATTTTACTTTGGTGGTACCTCCCTACTTATCGTAGTGGTGGTCATCATGGACTTTATGGCTCAAGTGCAAACTCTGATGATGTCTAGTCAATACGAGTCTGCATTGAAGAAAGCAAACCTGAAAGGCTATAACCGCTAATTCAGGGATGTTTGAGAAGTTACGGAGAGTAAAAATGAAAGTTCGTGCTTCCGTCAAGAAATTATGTCGTAACTGCAAAATTGTTAAGCGTAACGGTGTCGTTCGCGTAATCTGCAGTGCCGAACCAAAGCATAAACAGCGTCAAGGCTGATTTATCTTGCATATTTTTCTTGCAAAGTTGGGTTGAGCTGGCTAGATTAGCCAGCCAATCTTTTGTATGTGACTGCAATGCTATTTGAGTATCCTGAAAACGGGCTTTTCAGAATGGTATTGCTGTATAAAATAGTAGGAGTGCATAGTGGCCCGTATAGCAGGCATTAACATTCCTGATCAGAAACATACCGTTATCGCTTTAACAGCGATCTTCGGCATCGGTAAGACCCGTTCACAGGCTATCTGTGTTGCTGCGGGTATTGCTGAAAATGTTAAGATCAGTGAGCTGTCTGAAGAGCAAATCGAGAAGCTGCGTGACGAAGTTGCCAAGTACGTTGTAGAAGGTGATCTGCGTCGTGAGGTGACCCTGAGCATCAAGCGTCTGATGGACCTTGGGACTTATCGTGGTTTGCGTCATCGTCGTGGTCTACCAGTTCGCGGTCAGCGTACTAAGACCAACGCACGTACCCGTAAGGGTCCGCGTAAACCGATCAAGAAATAATCGGGGTGATTGAATAATGGCAAAGGCACCTATTCGTGCACGCAAGCGTGTAAGAAAGACAGTCTCTGACGGTGTGGCTCATATCCATGCTTCTTTCAACAACACCATCGTTACCATTACAGATCGTCAAGGTAACGCATTGGGTTGGGCAACAGCAGGTGGTTCCGGTTTCCGTGGATCTCGTAAGTCTACTCCGTTTGCAGCGCAAGTTGCGGCAGAGCGCTGCGCTGACGCAGTGAAAGAATACGGTATCAAGAATCTGGAAGTTATGGTTAAAGGACCTGGTCCGGGCCGTGAGTCTACTATCCGTGCGTTAAACGCGGCTGGTTTTCGCATCACTAATATTACTGATGTGACTCCGATCCCTCATAACGGTTGTCGTCCGCCGAAAAAGCGCCGCGTATAACGCTGCTTTTAGGTTTGTTGGAGAGAGAAAATGGCAAGATATTTGGGTCCTAAGCTCAAGCTGAGCCGTCGTGAGGGCACAGACCTGTTCCTTAAGTCTGGCGTTCGCGCGATTGACACCAAGTGTAAGATTGAACAACCACCTGGCCAGCACGGTGCGCGTAAACCGCGTCTGTCTGACTACGGTGTGCAGTTACGTGAAAAACAAAAAGTTCGCCGTATCTATGGTGTTCTAGAACGTCAATTCCGTAACTACTATAAAGAAGCCGCACGTCTGAAAGGCAACACCGGTGCAAACCTGTTGCAATTGCTGGAAGGCCGTCTGGATAACGTAGTTTACCGTATGGGCTTTGGCGCAACTCGTGCTGAATCACGTCAGCTGGTTAGTCATAAAGCTATCATGGTAAATGGTCGCGTTGTTAACATCGCTTCTTATCAGGTATCTCCGAATGACGTAGTCAGCATCCGTGAGAAAGCTAAAAAGCAGTCTCGTGTTAAGGCAGCTTTGGAGCTGGCTGAGCAGCGTGAAAAGCCGACTTGGCTGGAAGTTGATGCTGTCAAGATGGAAGGTGTGTTCAAACGTATTCCTGAACGTACTGATCTGTCTGCGGACATTAACGAACACCTGATCGTCGAGCTTTACTCCAAGTAAAGCTTAGTACCAAAGAGAGGACACAATGCAGGGTTCTGTGACAGAGTTTCTAAAACCGCGCCTGGTAGATATCGAGCAAGTCAGTTCGACGCATGCCAAGGTGACCCTTGAGCCGTTAGAGCGTGGCTTTGGCCATACTCTCGGCAACGCACTGCGCCGTATTCTGCTTTCATCTATGCCGGGTTGCGCTGTGACCGAGGTTGAGATTGATGGTGTACTACATGAGTACAGCACCAAAGAAGGCGTACAGGAAGATATCCTGGAGATCCTGCTCAACCTGAAAGGGCTGGCGGTGAGAGTTCAGGGTAAAGATGAAGTTATTCTTACCCTGAATAAGTCTGGCATTGGCCCTGTGACTGCAGCCGATATCACCCATGATGGTGATGTCGAAATCGTCAAGCCGCAGCACGTTATCTGCCACCTGACCGATGAAAACGCATCTATTAGTATGCGTATCAAAGTTCAACGTGGTCGTGGTTATGTGCCGGCTTCTGCCCGAATTCATTCGGAAGAAGATGAGCGCCCGATTGGTCGTCTGTTAGTAGACGCATGCTATAGCCCTGTAGAGCGAATTGCCTACAATGTTGAAGCAGCGCGTGTAGAACAGCGTACCGACCTGGACAAGTTGGTTATCGAGATGGAAACCAATGGTACGATCGATCCTGAAGAGGCGATCCGCCGTGCGGCAACTATCTTGGCTGAACAGCTTGAAGCTTTCGTTGACCTACGTGATGTACGTCAGCCGGAAGTTAAAGAAGAGAAGCCAGAGTTTGTTCCGATCCTGCTGCGCCCTGTTGACGATCTGGAATTGACTGTCCGCTCTGCTAACTGCCTCAAGGCAGAAGCTATCCACTACATCGGTGATCTGGTACAGCGTACCGAGGTTGAGTTGCTGAAAACGCCTAACCTGGGTAAAAAATCTCTTACTGAGATTAAAGACGTGCTTGCATCACGTGGTCTTTCTTTAGGCATGCGCCTAGAAAATTGGCCGCCGGCTAGCATTGCTGATAACGAGTAACCGGATCACAGGTTAAGGTTTTACTGAGAAGGATAAGGTCATGCGCCATCGTAAGAGTGGTCGTCAACTGAACCGTAACAGCAGCCATCGCCAGGCTATGTTCCGTAACATGGCCGGCTCTTTGGTTCGTCATGAGATAATCAAGACGACCCTGCCGAAAGCGAAAGAGCTGCGTCGCGTTGTTGAGCCGCTGATTACTCTTGCCAAGACCGACAGCGTAGCTAATCGTCGTCTGGCATTCGCCCGTACTCGTGATAACGAGATCGTGGCAAAACTGTTTAACGAGCTAGGCCCGCGTTTCGCGAGCCGTGCCGGTGGTTACACTCGCATTCTGAAGTGTGGCTTCCGTGCAGGCGACAACGCACCGATGGCTTACATCGAGTTAGTTGATCGTGCTGCATCGCAAGCAGAAGTAGTTGCTGCAGAGTAATCTGTAAACGCGTAAAAAAACCGGGCTTGCCCGGTTTTTTTACGTCCATAATTCAGTGTGCTATGTTTAGTCCTCCGTATCTTACTAATCTCCCCTTATTATTTAGCTACTAATCCTTTAGTCTTAACTATCATTCGATTTTGTGAGATTTAATCTCTTGGGGATGTTATGGGACTAATTGATGAATGGGCTGAAAGACACATTATGGATGCACAAGAAAAGGGAGAACTCGATAATCTGCCAGGAAACGGGCGACCATTACTACTTGATGATGATACTTTTGTTCCCTCGGAGCTAAGGGCGGGATATAGATTATTGAAGAATGCCGGATACCTCCCTCCAGAATTACAGGATAGGCAGGAAGCATTGACTATCGCGGCTCTGTTGTCACAGCTCGATACTCGTCATAATGACTACTCAGGTTTACATAAGAGGTTGGTTTATTGGAGTTAAAATTAAAACAAGCAGGCTTTAGTGCTGATTTCTTGCATAGCGAATATCAAGGTAAAGTGACAGATAAACTGTCCAAAGAGGAATAATAAATGTTAAAGATAGGCCAGCTCGCTAAACTTGCAGATGTCACGCCAGATACTATTCGCTATTATGAAAAACAAGGCATGATGGAGCATGGTGAACGCACGGAAGGTGGTTACAGACTTTATACTGAACAAGATTTGCAGCGTTTACGTTTTATTCGTTATGCAAAGCAGCTTGGTTTTACATTAGAGACAATTGCTGAGTTATTATCGATCCGTGTTGATCCTGAACACCACACCTGCCAGGAGTCTAAAGCAATTGTAGATTCTCGGTTACATGATGTGGAAAGTAAGATCACTGAGTTGAAAAAGATGCGGGAGTCTTTAAAACGGCTTAGTAATGCATGTTGTGGTAGTACGCACGCCACGACTTATTGTTCAATTTTGGAGGCACTGGAGCAGGGGGCAACTGAAGAGTTAGCGAGGGACTAATTTTTTTAGAGGGTGGGTTTTAATCCGAATCTACAGACAGTATTATTCGTGGGTTTTTTAATCAATATTTCATTAGTGAGGCAGTACTATGACGACATATCGGCATACTAAAGGGAAAATTAAAGACAACGCGCTAGAAGCTTTGCTCCATGATCCACTATTCAGGCAACGTATCGAGAAGAGTGCTAAAGGTAAAGGAAGCTACCAGCGTAAAGAAAAACATGCAAAAGGCGGTAACTGGGAGGCCAGTGGTAAGCAATCAATAGATTTATTACCACTGGCCTTCTTGATTTAAAAGTAATAAAAAAGCCATCAAGTTGATGGCTTTCTATATTTAATAAAGCTGAAATTATTTTGGTTGTTGCGCTTTCAGTAGATCACGAATTTCAGCGAGCAGTTTCTCTTCTGTTGTTGGAGCTGGCGGCGCTGCTGGCTCTTCTGCTTTTTCACGGCGTAGTTTATTCATCAGTTTAACGGCTGAGAAAATAGCGAGTGCGACAATGACGAAATCAAAAACGCTTTGAATAAAACTACCATAATTCATTACAACAGCAGGTATAGTTCCTTCGGCGGCGCGTAATACGAAATGGAATTGTTTGAAATCGACCCCACCGAGCAATAAACCTAAGGGCGGCATAATGATATCGGCAACAAGTGAGGAAACAATCCTACCAAATGCAGCCCCAATAATTACCCCGACAGCCAAGTCGACCACATTGCCACGCATGGCAAATTCACGAAATTCCTTCATAAAACTCATAACTCACACCCCCTTTAAAATAAACTACTTAATCTTAGCTAAATAAAACTGGATACAGCCATAATTATAGGAAATTTTTCCATTATCAATGGGAATAGTTTTAATTTAATCATCATTGATTACAAGAAGAATGGACTTGGTTGGAACAGACGTTCTACATCGGGGACAAATTTTTTGTGAGTAATAAACATTATTACATGATCGCCCTGCTTAATAATGGAGTTACCATTAGCAATAATGACTTCGTCACCACGAACAATTGCCCCAATAGTTGTACCCGGCGGCAGCTTTATATCTTCAACCATTCGGCCTACTACTTTTGATGTTGTTTCATCGCCGTGAGCAATGGCTTCTATTGCTTCAGCAACACCTCGTCTTAATGACGATACACTAACAATATCGGCTTTACGGACATGGCCTAATAACGCGGAAATAGTAGCTTGTTGGGGTGATATAACAATATCAATAACACTTCCCTGAACCAGATCGACATAGGCACTGCGCTGGATTAATACCATTGCCTTTTTAGCACCCATGCGTTTTGCCAACATAGCTGACATAATATTTGCTTCATCATCATTGGTAATGGCGATAAAAACATCTACTTGCTCAATATGTTCTTCTGCTAACAATTCCTGATCTGATGCATCACCATAAAATACGATAGTATCGTGCAGCATTTCTGCTAATTCGGCCGCGCGTTGCTGATCGCGTTCGATTAACTTCACGCTATAATCTTTTTCCAATCGTAACGCTAAGCCCGCCCCTACATTCCCACCACCAACAATCATGATGCGCTTATAGGGTTTTTCCAGCCGTTGTAGTTCACTCATTACGGCCCGGATATGCTGGGAGGCAGCAACAAAGAAGACTTCATCACCCGCTTCAATGATTGTCGAACCTTGTGGCCGAATTGGCCGGTCTTGACGAAATATTGCTGCGACTCGAGTATCAATATGCGGCATATGTTCACGTAAAGATGATAATGCATTCCCGACTAATGGCCCGCCATAATAGGCTTTGACCGCTGCAATACTGACTTTACCTTCAGCAAAATTCACTACCTGCAAAGCACCCGGATATTCGATAAGTTTATAGATGTAATCTATAACTAACTGTTCCGGCGATATTAAATGGTCAATAGGAACCGCTTCTGGGAGAAATAGTTTATCTGCCTCACGAATGTACTCAGCTGAACGAATGCGAGCTATACGATTTGGTGTGTTAAATAGCGAGTAAGCAATTTGGCAGGCGACCATATTGGTTTCATCGGAGTTAGTCACTGCCACCAACATATCGGCATCTTCTGCACCCGCTTCCCGTAAAATCCGCGGATGCGATCCATGCCCTTGCACGACTCGAAGATCAAATTTATCTTGTAGCTGGCGTAGCCGGCCAGAGTCGACATCAACCACTGTGATGTCATTGTTCTCACCCACCAAGTTTTCAGCCAGGGTACCGCCCACTTGCCCCGCCCCAAGAATAATTATTTTCATAGCGCTCTCTGTTTCACACTGAAATTAGGTTTGAGGCAGCAAAGGCCACGACTATCTTTTGATCAACTTTGCATAATAAAAACCATCGCCATCTTCAGGATGTGGCAGGTTTTGTCTACCGGGAGCTGAAGTTGTACCGGTTTCGACCAATTCTGCTTCACTGTGACGTTGCAGAAAAGTGGCTATCTGCTGCTGATTCTCTTCTGGCAATATAGAGCAGGTAGCATAAACCATTACGCCGCCTTTTTTCAGTTTAGGCCAGATAGCTTCAATTATCTCAGATTGAAGTTGGGCCAGATCGGCAATATCGCTGTCTCGGCGCAACCATTTGATATCTGGGTGACGACGAATAACACCGGTTGCTGAGCAAGGGGCATCTAACAGAATTCGGTCGAATTGCTGATCACCGCACCATTCATCAGGTATTCGGCCATCACCGACTCGCACGTCCGCATGTAATTTCAGACGTTGTAAGTTTTCTTTAACTCGGCTAAGGCGCTGTTCATCTATATCGATGGCTAATACATGGGCCTTCGGAGCAGCTTCCAATATATGAGTTGTTTTACCCCCTGGAGCGGCACACAAATCGAGGATCTGTTCACCATTTTGGGGATCAAGTAGATCAACACAGCCTTGTGCTGATGCATCTTGCACTGTGACCCAGCCGAGTTCAAAGCCGGGGAGAGTACTGACGGCACAAGGTGTAATAAGACGAACTGCATCAGGATAAAAATCATGAGGCAGAGCATCAATATTGGCTTGCTTCAACAGCTCAAGGTATTTACTGCGTGAGTTATGTAGTCGGCTTACGCGCAGCCACATTGGCGGTTTTTGATTATTTGCATCGACAATCTGCTGCCATTGATCCGGATAGGCTTGTTTAATCCGCGCCAGTAGCCAGCTTGGGTGCAGATAGTGGCTATCGTTATTTGCAGCCCGCTCCAATAATTCCACTTGTTGGCGTTGGAATTGGCGCAGTACCCCATTGATTAACCCTTTTAATTGAGGGCGTTTCAGTGCGGTAGCACCCTCAACTGTTTCTGCCAGCGCTGCATGAGGGGGAATACGCGTGTATATCAGCTGATAAAGTCCAACCATAATCAGATAATGAAAAATGCGCTGTTTGCCAGTCATCGGGCGGGCCATTAATTGCTTAATACACCATTCGAGCTGCGGTAAAACACGCAAAGTGCCAAAACACAACTCCTGCAGCAATGCGCGATCTTTGTCGGAAATATTTTTATGTAGCCTAGGTAAAACGGTACTGAGCGATTGCCCTTGATCCAATACCTGGCTAATTGCTTTAGCAGCGATGCTGCGGAGATTATATGTGTTTTTCATAACCAAAAAAGCCGACAAACGTCAGCAAATAAAGGGAAAGTAGCCCGATGATGAAGTATCGGGCGATGAAATCTATACCCGTTGGATATATGATTAAATAGAACTTTTATGCTAACTGGTTACCGGGAGTAAACCATTCACGTCGTGAATTTAACAAATCTGCTGCTGACATAGCTTTCTTTCCAGCCGGTTGCAGTTGCGTGATATTCAAAACACCATCAGCGGTGGCAATTTGAATGCCATGCTTATCGGCCTGAATGATTGTTCCAGGTGCGACATTATCAACAGTTGCGAGCACTTGTGCTTGCCAAACTTTGATTGGCTGCTCATCCACAACGAAATAGCTGACTGGCCAAGGATTGAAAGCACGAATACAACGCTCTAACTGAACAGCAGAAAGTGACCAATCTAGTTTGGCTTCCTCTTTGCTGAGTTTTTCTGCATAAGTAACTTGCGCTTCATCCTGTACTTCGGGCTGTGCACGGCCTTCGGCCAATTGTTGCAGTGTGACTAATAAGCCCTGAGGGCCAAGCTGTGCCAGTTTATCGTACAGTGTTGCACTGGTGTCTTCTGGCTGAATATTACACTCAATCTTATGCAACATATCACCCGTATCTAGCCCGACATCCATCTGCATGATAGTCACACCGGTTTTTGCATCGCCGGCCCATAGTGAACGTTGGATTGGTGCAGCGCCGCGCCAACGCGGTAGCAGGGAACCATGGACATTAATACAGCCTAGTCGCGGCATGACCAAAACGGATGCCGGTAGAATCAAGCCATAAGCAACCACCACCATAATATCCGCGTTAAGATCGGCAACTAAGTGTTGATTTTCTTCCGGCCGTAATGATTTTGGCTGAAAAACGGGAATGTTGTGTTGTTCGGCTAATACCTTCACCGGGCTTGGGGTGAGCTTATTACCTCGTCCCGCCGGACGGTCAGGTTGAGTGAAAACACCTACAATCTGATGTTGAGAAGACAACAACGCGCCTAAATGGCGCGCTGCAAAGTCAGGAGTTCCGGCAAAAATAATCCGCAAAGAGTCAGACACATTGGTTTCCTGCAATTAATTGGTTTCCTGCATTAAAATAGGTTAGTCGGCGCGGGCGTTCAACTTAGCCATTTTCTCCAGCTTTTGGCGGATACGCTGACGTTTCAGTGGAGATAAATAGTCCACAAACAGTTTGCCCACCAAGTGATCCATTTCATGCTGGATACAAATTGCCAATAAGTCATCAGCTTCTAGCTCGAACGGCTTACCGTCACGATCCAGTGCTCTGATTTTGACTTTTTCAGCTCGAGGAACTAACGCGCGTTGCTCAGGGATGGATAAGCAACCTTCTTCAATGCCGGTTTCACCGCTTTTTTCCAGCAATTCGGGGTTAATCAACACCAAACGTTGGTCACGATTTTCCGAGACATCAATGACGATAATTTGCAGGTGAACATCCACTTGTGTTGCAGCAAGGCCAATACCTTCCTCTGCGTACATGGTTTCGAACATGTCGTCCACGATGCGCTGGATTTCACCATTGACTTCTTTTACTGGCGCTGCAATTTTGCGCAGCCGCTCGTCTGGGTAATGTAATACTTGTAATACTGACATAAATATCTAGATCTGCGTCCGAGTAGTGAATGATATTCAGTCTCTATTCTAGACATTTCCGGCCATGATTGACAGCATCGTCTACCAATTGAACAAATTGGCGTCAGTTTAGAAAGAATGCCAGGGAGGCGGTATGTTAGCGGCAGAATTATGGCTCAGGATGAGCTATGTCAAAGGACTCGGGGCAATAAAAAGCAGTGCATTGGTTCGGCGACTACTGGCCAGCGGTGATGTTCACCTCGGGAGGTTAGCTGCCTATGGGCTGGATCCACAGCAATGTCAGCAATTTACTCAGGTCGATCCCCATTATATTGACGCCACACTGACTTGGTTGGATCACCCCTCTCATTACTTACTTGCATACGGCGAAACGGGTTATCCAGCGCGCTTGACCCATATTTCTGCTGCCCCCTTAGTTATTTTTGTTTCCGGTAACCTGGATGTTCTTTATCGCCCACAAATCGCCATGGTGGGTAGCCGCCATTTTAGTCATTATGGTGAACAGTGGGGCCGATATTTTGCTTCAGAGTTGGCTCAAACAGGATTAGTTATTACCAGTGGTCTGGCGGTAGGGATTGACGGGATATGCCACAAGGCGGCCCTGAATGCCAAAGGAAAAACTATTGCTGTATTAGGGAGTGGACTGGAGCACATATATCCGCGCCGTCACAGTCAATTAGCGCGCGAAATTGAGTATCAAGGCGGGGTTTTAGTCTCCGAATTTCTGACGACAGCATTACCTATTGCCGCCCATTTCCCGCGAAGAAACCGTATTATCAGCGGATTAAGTTCTGCAGTGTTAGTTGTTGAAGCAACAATGAAAAGTGGCTCTTTAATTACTGCCCGCTATGCTATGGATCAAGGACGAGATGTTTTTGCGCTTCCGGGGCCACTCGGCAGCGCAACCAGTGAGGGGGGCCACTGGCTGATTCAACAGGGAGCATACTTGGCCAAATCAGCTCATGAGGTCGCCGAACAGGTTGGTGGTTCGCTGCAATGGCTATCATTGCCCGATAAAGTAATTATTTCTTCATCTGAAGAGCAAGTTGAATTGCCATTTGCCGATGTGTTGGCTAACGTAGGAGATGAGGTGACACCCGTTGATGTCGTCGCCGAACGTGCCGGCCAACCTGTGCCAGACATCGTTAGCAAATTGCTCGAGCTGGAGTTAGCAGGGTGGATCGCAGCTGTACCCGGCGGCTATGTCCGATTAAGGAGGGCAGGCCATGTTCGACGTTCTAATTTACTTATTTGAAACTTATATGCATAACGAATCGGAAATGCTTGTTGATCAAGACAGGATTACTGATGATCTTGCACAAGCAGGTTTCTATCGTGAGGATATCAACAACGCCCTGAACTGGTTAGAGGCTCTCGCCGACCTACAAGAAGGGCAGAAAGCACCTTATCTCTATGCTGCTGATCCGCAAGCATTGCGTATTTATACGGCAGAAGAGTGCCAACATCTGGATGCCACTTGCCGTGGTTTTATCCTGTTTCTTGAACAAATTCAGGTATTACACCTTGATACCCGTGAGATGGTTATTGACCGTATTATGGCGTTGGACTCGAATGAGATTGACCTGGAGGATCTCAAATGGGTTGTATTGATGGTGCTGTTTAACATTCCGGGTTATGAAAGCGCCTATCAGCAGATGGAAGAGTTACTTTTTGAAGTCAATGAAGGTTATTTGCACTAAGTGGTAATATCACTGGCAAATAACTTTATATAGAAGGCGTTATGACAAAAACAGTTACTGCCAAGGATAATGGGTCGTGTCCGGAGTGTGGATCGGCGTTAGTCATTCGCAGCGGCGGTCATGGCCCATTCCTTGGTTGCTCACATTATCCGGGCTGCCAGTACATGCGCCCACTGAAAGCGCAATCCGACGGCCATATCGTGAAAGTTCTGGAAGGGCAGCATTGTCCTGAATGCGGTTCGGATATGGTGTTGCGGCAAGGGCGTTTTGGTATGTTTATTGGTTGTAGCCAATATCCGCAATGTGACCATACTGAAGTCATTGATAAACCGGATGAAACATCAATTGACTGCCCACAGTGTGGTCAAGGCAAATTACTACAGCGAAAATCTCGGTTTGGAAAAGTCTTCCATGCCTGTAATCGTTATCCCGATTGCCAGTTTACAATTAATCAGCAACCTATTGCTGGAGAGTGTGCTTATTGCCACTATCCATTGTTAATGGAAAAGAGAACGGCACAAGGCGTAAAGCGTTTTTGCGCGAGTAAGTTATGTGGGAAGGCAGTAGTCAGTGAATAATAACAACGTGAATAAGTCAGAGAATAATACCGTTTTGGCGGATGTATTGCGGGCATTGCAGCAGGAAGAAGTTATAGCCTATCCGACCGAGGCTGTGTTTGGGCTGGGTTGTGACCCTGATAGTGAAAAGGCCGTTAATGCTTTATTAGCATTAAAACAGCGGCCATGGCAGAAGGGGCTGATTCTAATTGCTGCCAATTATGAACAGTTAAAACCGTATCTGAATGACGCGGCCCTAAGTGATACCCAGCGAGAGGCTATTTTCTCCAGTTGGCCCGGGCCGGTAACTTGGGTTATTCCGGCCCGCCCTGAGACGCCGCGCTGGCTAACGGGCAGCTTTGATTCATTAGCAGTAAGAGTGAGTGACCACCCACTCGTACAGCAGCTTTGCTCGCAATATGGGAAACCTTTGGTTTCAACGAGTGCTAACTTAAGTGGCCAAGAGCCTTGCCGTACAACGGAAGAAGTCAGAAAGCAATTTGGTGTTTCACTGCCCGTATTCACGGGTTTAGTTGGTGGTCGTTTGAATCCATCTGAAATCAGAGATGCTTTAACCGGCAAACAATTTCGTCAAGGATAGGAAATAGCATGGATCAGAAGTTTGCAGTGTTTGGTAACCCAATTGGGCACAGTAAGTCGCCAAGGATCCATGCGCTCTTTGCTGAGCAAACCGGTATTGAACATGGCTACGGTATGGTTTTGGCTCCTAATGAAACCTTTGAAGAGACATTAACGTCTTTTTTTGCGGGGGGAGCTATAGGCGCGAATATAACGACACCATTTAAAGAACGCGCTCATGCGAAGTGTGACGAATTGACCGATCGTGCGTCACTGGCCGGGGCGGTCAATACCATTAAGCAATTAAAAGATGGGCGCTTGTTGGGTGACAACACTGATGGCATTGGTCTCCTCAGTGACCTTGAACGACAGAATTTGATCCAAACAACAGATCATATTTTATTGGTGGGGGCTGGTGGGGCGGCTCGGGGTGTGATCCTTCCTTTACTATCCTATGGCTGTAAGGTTGTTATCACTAACCGGACTTATACTCGTGCACAGCAACTTGCAGAAGTATTCCATCATTTAGGGGATATAGATGCTATTGAGATGCAAGATCTGAGTGGGCAGCAGTTTGATTTAATCATCAATGCAACAGCCTCGGGTATTCATGGTGAAGTACCAAACTTGCCTGTAGATATTATTAACCCACAAACTCGTTGCTACGATATGTTCTATCAGGCTGATATTACGCCGTTTTTAGCCTGGAGTGCGTGCTTGGGGGTGACGAACTATGCCGATGGTTTGGGCATGTTGGTGGGGCAGGCGGCGCATGCTTTTCAGTTATGGCATGGTGTGATGCCTGAAATTACTCCTGTATTAAATCAGCTGCGTGATGAGTTAGGTAAATAGAAAGTCGCTGAATAATGCAGGGAAGATAGGATTGATCCCCTGCATCAGAAATTAATCTTTATTTGGTTTCTGCTAGATAGTCATCTTTCCAGCGTACATAGTTACCTGCGGAATAGAGTAGGCCTTCTAATTCAGCAGGTGTTAAAGGGCGAACTTGTCTGGCGGGGCTACCCATATAAAGGTGGCCGCTAACCAATCGCTTTCCAGGGGAAACCAAACTACCCGCTCCAATCATCACATCATCTTCTACAATCGCCCCATCTAACACGATGGAACCCATTCCTACTAATACCCGGTTACCAATAGTGCAACCGTGAAGCATGGCTTTATGTCCGACAGTCACATCTTCGCCAATAATCAGCGGGTTGCCCTTGGGATTCTGTTCTGAGTGATGGGTAACATGTAACACACTACCATCTTGAATATTAGAGCGTGCGCCAATGCTAACCTGATTAACATCACCACGAATGGCAACTAACGGCCAGACACTGACATCATCACCCAAAATAACATTACCAATGATCACACTGGATCTATCGATCATGACGCGTTTACCTAGCGTAGGTAAGTAATGAAGATAAGGGCGAATAGTATCGGACATAATAATAGCCTCTTTATAAGAAAGTACTTTACCGGCAATACTAGCCTTTGCTGATGGAATTACAACCAATCGGCGGTGGGGATCGCCATGAAAATACCGCGGATCGACCAAGATCTGCACGTAAGGAGTGAAAAGTATTCAAACAGAAGAAAAACGCGAGAAAAGAGTTGTGCAAAAAATTCGACTCCCTATAATGCGCATCCATCGAGACGGCACACAACGAATCAAGTAGTTAAGTGACCGGCGAAGAGAACAGAGAAATTCAACGAAATTAAGTGTTGACTCTGAATGAGGAAAGCGTAATATGCGCACCTCGCGTTACCAACCACGTGTTGCTAACGCACTGCTCTTTAACAATTTATCAGACAATCTGTGTGGGCACTCGCAAGACGATATCGAAGCCTGTTTCGGCAGGCAGAAGAAATATCAAAGTCTTGAAGAGTGACCAAAGCAGTACACATTTGAACTTCGGTTCGAATGCATATTTGCAGAAAGTAATCTTTGAGCATCGCTATGTTAACTCATAGCAAATCAAACAAATCTTAAATTGAAGAGTTTGATCATGGCTCAGATTGAACGCTGGCGGCAGGCCTAACACATGCAAGTCGAGCGGCAGCGGGAAGTAGTTTACTACTTCGCCGGCGAGCGGCGGACGGGTGAGTAATGTCTGGGAAACTGCCTGATGGAGGGGGATAACTACTGGAAACGGTAGCTAATACCGCATGACCTCGCAAGAGCAAAGTGGGGGACCTTCGGGCCTCACGCCATCGGATGTGCCCAGATGGGATTAGCTAGTAGGTGGGGTAATGGCTCACCTAGGCGACGATCCCTAGCTGGTCTGAGAGGATGACCAGCCACACTGGAACTGAGACACGGTCCAGACTCCTACGGGAGGCAGCAGTGGGGAATATTGCACAATGGGCGCAAGCCTGATGCAGCCATGCCGCGTGTGTGAAGAAGGCCTTCGGGTTGTAAAGCACTTTCAGCGAGGAGGAAGGGTTCAGTGTTAATAGCACTGAGCATTGACGTTACTCGCAGAAGAAGCACCGGCTAACTCCGTGCCAGCAGCCGCGGTAATACGGAGGGTGCAAGCGTTAATCGGAATTACTGGGCGTAAAGCGCACGCAGGCGGTTTGTTAAGTCAGATGTGAAATCCCCGCGCTTAACGTGGGAACTGCATTTGAAACTGGCAAGCTAGAGTCTTGTAGAGGGGGGTAGAATTCCAGGTGTAGCGGTGAAATGCGTAGAGATCTGGAGGAATACCGGTGGCGAAGGCGGCCCCCTGGACAAAGACTGACGCTCAGGTGCGAAAGCGTGGGGAGCAAACAGGATTAGATACCCTGGTAGTCCACGCTGTAAACGATGTCGACTTGGAGGTTGTGCCCTTGAGGCGTGGCTTCCGGAGCTAACGCGTTAAGTCGACCGCCTGGGGAGTACGGCCGCAAGGTTAAAACTCAAATGAATTGACGGGGGCCCGCACAAGCGGTGGAGCATGTGGTTTAATTCGATGCAACGCGAAGAACCTTACCTACTCTTGACATCCACAGAACTTAGCAGAGATGCTTAGGTGCCTTCGGGAACTGTGAGACAGGTGCTGCATGGCTGTCGTCAGCTCGTGTTGTGAAATGTTGGGTTAAGTCCCGCAACGAGCGCAACCCTTATCCTTTGTTGCCAGCACGTAATGGTGGGAACTCAAGGGAGACTGCCGGTGACAAACCGGAGGAAGGTGGGGATGACGTCAAGTCATCATGGCCCTTACGAGTAGGGCTACACACGTGCTACAATGGCAGATACAAAGTGAAGCGAACTCGCGAGAGCAAGCGGACCACATAAAGTCTGTCGTAGTCCGGATTGGAGTCTGCAACTCGACTCCATGAAGTCGGAATCGCTAGTAATCGTAGATCAGAATGCTACGGTGAATACGTTCCCGGGCCTTGTACACACCGCCCGTCACACCATGGGAGTGGGTTGCAAAAGAAGTAGGTAGCTTAACTTTCGGGAGGGCGCTTACCACTTTGTGATTCATGACTGGGGTGAAGTCGTAACAAGGTAACCGTAGGGGAACCTGCGGTTGGATCACCTCCTTACCTAACGATACGCATTGCGCAGTGTCCACACAGATTGTCTGATGAATGTCAATGAGCAAGAGCACCTGTTGATGAGGGTGATGACTTGTGTTGTAAAACCTCGATATTGAGATTTCACTGCATCAGTCGTTCGAATGTGTCACCACATTCTCACCTTTACACAAAAATACTGAATCTGTGATTTAGTAGAAATTTTTGTGTCCCCATCGTCTAGAGGCCTAGGACACTGCCCTTTCACGGCTGTAACAGGGGTTCGAATCCCCTTGGGGACGCCACTCCGATAATGTGTGAAAGACATTATCACCTGAATATCTTAAAGATGACTTTAACGAGTCGTGTTTAAGATATTGCTCTTTAACAATCTGGAACAAGCTGAAAATTGAAACAATACAGCTGAAACTTATCTCTCCGTAGATGTACTGAGATAAGGATTAACCTGTATTAGAGTCTCTCAAATAATCGCAATGCTAATGTGTTTATCATTGTTGCAGTGTGAGCGAGAAGATACTCAGCAAGGCGTACAGCGCACAGCAACCGGAGTGAACTCTACGTTCATGAGGATTGCGCGCACTGCACAACAACGCAGAGTGTGTTCGCAGCCACACCAATAAAGAAGAAACACCTTCGGGTTGTGAGGTTAAGCGACTAAGCGTACACGGTGGATGCCTAGGCAGTCAGAGGCGATGAAGGGCGTGCTAATCTGCGAAAAGCGTCGGTAAGGTGATATGAACCGTTATAACCGACGATACCCGAATGGGGAAACCCAGTGCAATTCGTTGCACTATTGCATGGTGAATACATAGCCATGCAAGGCGAACCGGGGGAACTGAAACATCTAAGTACCCCGAGGAAAAGAAATCAACCGAGATTCCCCCAGTAGCGGCGAGCGAACGGGGAGGAGCCCAGAGTCTGAATCAGTTTGTGTGTTAGTGGAAGCGTCTGGAAAGTCGCAGGGTACAGGGTGATACTCCCGTACACAAAAACACACTTGCTGTGAACTCGATGAGTAGGGCGGGACACGTGACATCCTGTCTGAATATGGGGGGACCATCCTCCAAGGCTAAATACTCCTGACTGACCGATAGTGAACCAGTACCGTGAGGGAAAGGCGAAAAGAACCCCGGCGAGGGGAGTGAAATAGAACCTGAAACCGTGTACGTACAAGCAGTGGGAGCCTACTTTGTTGGGTGACTGCGTACCTTTTGTATAATGGGTCAGCGACTTATATTTTGTAGCAAGGTTAACCGAATAGGGGAGCCGTAGGGAAACCGAGTCTTAACTGGGCGTCTAGTTGCAAGGTATAGACCCGAAACCCGGTGATCTAGCCATGGGCAGGTTGAAGGTTGGGTAACACTAACTGGAGGACCGAACCGACTAATGTTGAAAAATTAGCGGATGACTTGTGGCTGGGGGTGAAAGGCCAATCAAACCGGGAGATAGCTGGTTCTCCCCGAAAGCTATTTAGGTAGCGCCTCGTGAACTCATCTTCGGGGGTAGAGCACTGTTTCGGCTAGGGGGCCATCCCGGCTTACCAAACCGATGCAAACTCCGAATACCGAAGAATGTTATCACGGGAGACACACGGCGGGTGCTAACGTCCGTCGTGAAGAGGGAAACAACCCAGACCGCCAGCTAAGGTCCCAAAGTCATGGTTAAGTGGGAAACGATGTGGGAAGGCATAGACAGCCAGGATGTTGGCTTAGAAGCAGCCATCATTTAAAGAAAGCGTAATAGCTCACTGGTCGAGTCGGCCTGCGCGGAAGATGTAACGGGGCTAAACCATGCACCGAAGCTGCGGCAGCGACGCTTAGGCGTTGTTGGGTAGGGGAGCGTTCTGTAAGCCGTTGAAGGTGACCTGTGAGGGTTGCTGGAGGTATCAGAAGTGCGAATGCTGACATAAGTAACGATAATGCGGGTGAAAAACCCGCACGCCGGAAGACCAAGGGTTCCTGTCCAACGTTAATCGGGGCAGGGTGAGTCGACCCCTAAGGCGAGGCTGAAAAGCGTAGTCGATGGGAAACAGGTTAATATTCCTGTACTTGGTGTTACTGCGAAGGGGGGACGGAGAAGGCTAGGCTAGCCGGGCGACGGTTGTCCCGGTTTAAGCATGTAGGCGGAGTGACTTGGTAAATCCGGTTGCTTATCAACGCTGAGGTGTGATGACGAGTCACTACGGTGATGAAGTAGTTGATGCCAAGCTTCCAGGAAAAGCCTCTAAGCATCAGGTAACATTAAATCGTACCCCAAACCGACACAGGTGGTCAGGTAGAGAATACTCAGGCGCTTGAGAGAACTCGGGTGAAGGAACTAGGCAAAATGGTGCCGTAACTTCGGGAGAAGGCACGCTGGCATTAGGTAAAGGGACTTGCTCCCGGAGCCGAAGCCAGTCGCAGATACCAGCTGGCTGCAACTGTTTAATAAAAACACAGCACTGTGCAAACACGAAAGTGGACGTATACGGTGTGACGCCTGCCCGGTGCTGGAAGGTTAATTGATGGGGTCAGCCGCAAGGCGAAGCTCTTGATCGAAGCCCCAGTAAACGGCGGCCGTAACTATAACGGTCCTAAGGTAGCGAAATTCCTTGTCGGGTAAGTTCCGACCTGCACGAATGGCGTAATGATGGCCAGGCTGTCTCCACCCGAGACTCAGTGAAATTGAACTCGCTGTGAAGATGCAGTGTACCCGCGGCAAGACGGAAAGACCCCGTGAACCTTTACTATAGCTTGACACTGAACATTGAGCCTTGATGTGTAGGATAGGTGGGAGGCATTGAAGTGTGGACGCCAGTCTGCATGGAGCCAACCTTGAAATACCACCCTTTAATGTTTGATGTTCTAACTCGGCCCCGTGATCCGGGGTGAGGACAGTGTCTGGTGGGTAGTTTGACTGGGGCGGTCTCCTCCCAAAGAGTAACGGAGGAGCACGAAGGTTAGCTAATCACGGTCGGACATCGTGAGGTTAGTGCAAAGGCATAAGCTAGCTTGACTGCGAGAGTGACGGCTCGAGCAGGTACGAAAGTAGGTCTTAGTGATCCGGTGGTTCTGAATGGAAGGGCCATCGCTCAACGGATAAAAGGTACTCCGGGGATAACAGGCTGATACCGCCCAAGAGTTCATATCGACGGCGGTGTTTGGCACCTCGATGTCGGCTCATCACATCCTGGGGCTGAAGTAGGTCCCAAGGGTATGGCTGTTCGCCATTTAAAGTGGTACGCGAGCTGGGTTTAGAACGTCGTGAGACAGTTCGGTCCCTATCTGCCGTGGGCGTTGGAAGATTGAGAGGGGCTGCTCCTAGTACGAGAGGACCGGAGTGGACGAATCACTGGTGTTCGGGTTGTCATGCCAATGGCATTGCCCGGTAGCTAAATTCGGAAGAGATAACCGCTGAAAGCATCTAAGCGGGAAACTTGCCTCGAGATGAGTCTTCCCTGGGGCTTTAAGCCCCCTGAAGGAACGTTAAAGACTATGACGTTGATAGGCTGGGTGTGTAAGTGCAGCGATGCATTGAGCTAACCAGTACTAATGATCCGTGAGGCTTAACCTTACAACACCGAAGGTGTTTTGTATTTGAGAGATTGATTGATATTTTCAGCGAAGTTCCGAGATTGGGCTGACTGGCGAGGTAGAGATACTGAGTGGGTTAGTTTAGACAGAATTTGCCTGGCGGCCATAGCGCGGTGGACCCACCTGACTCCATGCCGAACTCAGAAGTGAAACGCCGTAGCGCCGATGGTAGTGTGGGGTCTCCCCATGCGAGAGTAGGACACTGCCAGGCATCAAACACGAGTTATCAGAATGACATCTGGTAACTGACAAAATCGCCATGAGCGGTTTTGCACAGCGCGGAGCGCTGGCCCTGTTTAGGGTAAGTATCGGGAAGATACACGTAAAAGAATCGGTGGAGCGGTAGTTCAGTTGGTTAGAATACCTGCCTGTCACGCAGGGGGTCGCGGGTTCGAGCCCCGTCCGTTCCGCCACTTATTTAAATTATGCCTGCTTATCTTAGCAGGCATAATGTTAAGCATGATTTAGGGGCGTAGCTCAGTTGGTAGAGCACCGGTCTCCAAAACCGGGTGTCGCGAGTTCGAGTCTCTCCGCCCCTGCCATATAAATAGCCCTTCGCGAAAGCGAGGGGTTTTTTTATGTCTAAAATAATTATTCGGCTCGTTTTTTATACTGATTATGTGGTTCCCCTTTTATCTAGCGGCTATCCCGATTTTTTACATCAGGAATATCTATTTATTTTCCGACATACAGCGCGTATTACCCCCATTAATAACTCTTATTAGTTGTCTTCTTATTAAAATAGCCATCAACTCTTAGAAAGATAACATTCCCAATTCATGCTTACTTGGCTGAATTTATGTACAGAAAATTGTTGTCTCTGCCCATGATTACTTTCACCAGATGAGCTAAAGCTAATTAATATTTTAGCTAGCAGGGAAAAGATATTTGGTTATTGATTCAAGAAATTCGGATTGGTAGTGTCTATCAAAAGCCCACTTTACTACCCAATATATCGGTTGCGGCAACCCTATTTATTGTCCGTAGCATGGGTTTTATTGTGTCTGAATAGCCCATTACACTACACACTTAATACTGCATTATATCGCTTTTGATGACACTCTCAGTTCATGGTGGACTAAAACTGTCATCAGAATTCTGCTATTTAGCTTTATTGCTATCCAGAGGGCGGTGAGTGCTTTTTATCGTGAACCACGAGGTAAGCCTCAGTCACCATCACTTAATCCTGTATATCGCTTTGCGCAGCGTTATTCATAGGTGTTTTTAATAGTTGTCGAATTAATGTTTGTTGGTCACTATTTTGCAACCAAACGGCATATAGTGGCCGCACGATAGGCGGTATATCAGTATTAATGGTCAGATCTGGGTATTCTTTTTGCCAATGTTCGGGCAAAAAGGCACAGCCACCGGTAGTATCCAACAGTTGTCGAGTTAAATGAGCTGATGTCGTGGTCAGCACGGGCATCTGTTCGTTGTTGAGTAAACGATTCTCTTGCTGATGGAAATCTGCCCCCCATTCCAGTTTGATATAGGGCGCTTCATTTGCATTTTTATGCTCAGTTTCATCGTCAGTTATTTCTGATAGAGGGAGAGGAGCTGAGGAGAATAAACGCAATGAAAAATGCCCTAGAAGTTGGCTTGCCAGTTCATCCATTTTAGGGGGTTCGGTCGTTATCAATAAATCTAGTTGCCGTTCGTGCAACTGTTTCACCAGTGATTGCCGTAGTGCAATACGGGCCTCAAGGCGTAATGCTTCTCGTTGTTTATATAACTGTTGCAACCAAGGGGTGAGGTAGGCTTCCCAAAGTGATGCGGTTGCACCAATAGACAACTCGGTGTGTTGCAGCGAATGTACAACCTCTTTTTTGGCCAATTGCCAGGTGCTCATCAATGTTTCGGCGTAAGGAACCAGCCGCTCACCCGCAGGTGTTAGACGAATATTATTGCGATGGCGAGTGAATAAATTTGCACCTAATTGATTTTCTAATTGACGGATACGAAAACTCACCGCCGACTGCGTTAAGTACAAAGATTCAGCTGCACGACCAAAGTGGCGAGTTCTACTGACCTCCAAAAAGGTTTTCAGTAATTCGGTATCCACACCTATCTCCAATTTTTTTATCGTTAAGATTTAAATGTTTTGTTTTACACGATGTCAAGCCTATCTAATACTCCGCGCCATAAACAGCACGACCATGAGAGAATTAGGAGCGTGTCAGATGGCGGATAGCTTCATCACGACCAATCGTTTTTTTGATAATAAACATTATCCTCGCGGGTTCTCGCGTCACGGCGATTTCACCATTAAAGAGGCGCAATTGCTAGAGCGCCACGGTTATGCTTTCAACGAGCTTGACCTAGGGAAACGCCAGCCAGTAACAGAAGAAGAGCAGTTATTTGTTGCTGTTTGTCGCGGCGAGCGTGAGCCAGTCAGTGCAGAGGAAAAGGTCTGGTCTAAATATGTGACCCGGACCCGTCGCCCTAAACGTTTCCATACGCTATCTGGCGGCAAACCGCAGATGGATGCAGTGGAAGATTACACTGATAGCGACGACTAATTCCCGTCGTTCTTGAAGCTGCAGGGGTGTTAGCTACGCGCACTCACCTGAATAACTTACTTGTAGTGATAAATAAGTTCATCGGGGAGCATGTGTTTGCTGACTACCTGCGGCTTCAATGACACTGGGTATAAACATCTTGGTTGAAAAGGGGCTTTTGTTCCCTTTTTTATATTAAGCTTTTGTGTAATTGCAAAAGCAACCGGTCCATACAACGATAGCTTAGCGCTTCTGAAATATGATTTTTTTGAATGTTATCTTCCTGAGCCAGATCGGCAATGGTTCGTGACACTTTCAAAATATGGTGCCAGGTGCGGACTGAAAGGCCGAGTTTCAGTAGAACCTGTTCCAGAAAAGCGGCATTCTCAGGTGCTAAATAACAATGTTCGACGATCTCTTGGCTGTTAAGTTGCGTGTTTATCTTCCCCGCTCTATCCAATTGCTTTTGCCTGGCCTGTAATACTCTTTGCCTGACGGTTTTGCTCGCCTCTCCCTGATGTTTCTGCGCGCCGAGCATTCCTGCAGGGAGTAATGGGACTTCTATCGACAAATCAAATCTGTCCAGAAATGGGCCTGACAATTTTGCCAGATAGCGTAGAATTTGCTGTGGCGGTGCTCGGTTATGAATACCTTGATAATGACCGCTAGGGCTGGGGTTCATTGCGGCGATAAGCTGTACTTTAGCCGGAAAGCAAACTTTCGCGGCTGCGCGGGAAATGATAATTTCGCCTGATTCCAGTGGCTCGCGCAGTGAATCCAGCACCCGGCGCTCAAACTCCGGCAGCTCATCCAGAAAAAGTACTCCATTGTGTGCCAGTGATATTTCGCCGGGGCGGGGAATTGACCCTCCGCCAATCAGAGCGGCCATTGATGCGCTGTGATGTGGTGCGCGAAAAGCCCGGCAACGCCATTGAGCGGGCAGTTCATTACTGTGTAGCAGGCCATTAATAGCAGCGGCCTCCAGCGCTTCTTGCTCCGTCAGTGGCGGCAGTAGCCCAGTTAACCGATTTGCTAGCATGGTTTTACCTGTCCCCGGAGGCCCGAGCAATAGCAGGTTATGCCCGCCGGCCGCCGTTATCTCCAGCGCACGTTTGGCTTGTGATTGACCGATGATATCTTGCAGGTCAAGACTGCTGTCCCAATCAACAACAGCTTCAAGGTGTTGGCCCTGAGCTAGTGTATTTTCCCCTTGTAAAAAACCACATACTGCGAGCAAGTGATCTGCAACCCAGCTGTTACCTTGGGCAATTAACCCAATCTCGAAGCTGTTCTCTGACGGCAAAATTAATTGTCGATGGGCCTGACTGCTGGCGAGTGCGGCTGGAATTGCGCCGCTAACGCGTCTTAGCGCCCCCGATAAGGCGAGTTCGCCCAAGAACTCATAGTGCGCTAATTTATCCGCAGGAATCTGTTCTGATGCCGCTAATATTGCCAAAGCAATGGGTAGGTCATAACGGCCGCCTTCTTTGGGTAAATCTGCCGGTGCCAGGCTGACTGTGATTCTTTTAGCTGGAAAGGTGAAGCCACTGTTAATCAGTGCGCTGCGAACCCTGTCCCGCGCCTCTTTCACTGTGGTTTCTGGTAGTCCAACCAAAACTAATCCCGGTAGCCCATTGCTGATATGCACTTCAACTGTGACGGCGGGTGCCTGAATGCCTAATATGGCGCGGGTATGAATAGTTGCCAGTGACATGGTGCTTCCTTTGCTGTCATGCGTTATCACAGAGTGCCTCAGGATTTTTGTCAGTGCCGGGGAAAAGGGGTGGTTTGCGAAAGCTCGCGAAAAGTTTCGTTGCAATGAATGCATCAAAATCAAAAATTGCGATGTAGTACGCAGAAAAAAGACCAAACTGTCGATACGGGTTTTACTGATTGATAAATAATATATTTATTGTGTTTTGTCTGTGGGCTCACAAAATAATAATTCAAATAAATATTGTCAGATAACCAATAACTGTGATAACTCTGTAGGTATTCGTTCGACACTAGACAGATGAACAACCTAATTATGAAAGCGATTTTCCAAGTGATTAACCTAGTCCTAATTAGCGTGGTGGTGATTATTATCCCACCGTGCGGGGCTGCACTTGGACGAATAAAGGCATAAGAATCAAGCCTTAATCACAAGATAACCCCCGCACCGAAAGGTTCGGGGGTTTTTTTATCATTACATTAAAGGACGCGAGGAACATAAAATGCACAACAGAATAAAATCCTGCTTACCTCGCGAACGGTCGGGGAAATAACTATGAATGGTGCTCAGTGGGTGGTTCAAGCGTTGCGTGCACAGGGTGTTAGTACGGTATTCGGCTATCCGGGCGGGGCGATTATGCCGGTCTACGATGCTTTGTATGATGGCGGTGTCGAGCATTTGCTCTGTCGCCATGAGCAGGGCGCTGCCATTGCTGCTATTGGTTATGCGCGCGCAACCGGCAAAGTGGGGGTGTGTATTGCCACTTCCGGCCCCGGAGCCACTAATCTGATCACCGGTTTGGCGGATGCTTTACTGGATTCAGTGCCGGTCATTGCTATCACCGGCCAGGTCGGTTCTGCATTAATCGGCACTGATGCTTTTCAGGAAATTGATGTTTTAGGCTTGTCTCTGGCCTGTACCAAGCACAGTTTTTTAGTTGAATCATTGGATGCGCTACCGGGAATAATGGCGGAAGCATTTGCCATCGCGACCAGTGGCCGTCCTGGCCCGGTTTTAATTGATATCCCGAAAGACATTCAGTTGACGGTGGGCGAGTTGACCCCACATCTGATGCCGGTTGAAGAGTATCTCGTTGATTCTGCTGCTGAATTACAACAAGCTTTAGATATGCTGGTGACGGCAAAAAAACCGATGCTGTATGTCGGCGGCGGTGTTGGCATGGCGCAGGCAGTTCCGGCTTTACGCGAGTTTATCGAGGTGACGGGCATTCCTGCGGTGGCCACTCTGAAAGGATTGGGCGCACCGGACACCGAGCACCCTTGTTATCTGGGGATGTTGGGGATGCATGGCACCAAAGCGGCGAACTTCGCCGTACAGGATTGTGATTTATTGATAGCAGTGGGCGCGCGGTTTGATGATCGGGTTACCGGCAAGTTGAATACATTTGCTGCGAAAGCCAAAGTTATCCATATGGATATCGACCCAGCCGAGCTGGGTAAATTGCGTCAGGCGCATGTCGCGTTGCAGGGCGATTTGAAAGTGTTATTGCCGGCGTTGCAGCAACCGCTGAATATTCAGCCATGGCGTGATGAAGTTATGGCCTTAAAACAGCAGCATAGCTGGCGTTATGACCACCCCGGTCAGGCCATTTATGCGCCGTTATTATTGAAGCAAATTTCTGAGCGTAAAGCCCCGCAGACCGTGGTGACCACCGACGTGGGTCAGCACCAGATGTGGACGGCGCAGCATATGAACTTTACCCGTCCAGAGAATTTCATTACCTCTAGCGGTTTGGGCACTATGGGCTTTGGCGTACCCGCTGCCATTGGCGCACAAATGGCCCGCCCGGATGATATGGTCATCTGTGTCTCCGGTGATGGCTCGTTCATGATGAATGTTCAGGAGTTGGGCACCATAAAACGAAAACAGCTGCCGCTGAAAATTGTTTTGTTGGATAACCAGCGATTGGGCATGGTAAGGCAATGGCAGCAACTGTTTTTTGATGGGCGTTACAGCGAAACCAATCTTTCTGACAACCCCGATTTTATCACTCTGGCCAGTGCTTTTAATATTCCTGGCCAACGAATTACCCGCAAAGACCAAGTCGATGCCGCTCTGGACGCGCTGTTTAACAGTGAAGGCCCTTATCTGCTCCAGGTTTCCATCGACGAACTCGAAAACGTTTGGCCGTTAGTACCGCCAGGCGCAGGTAATGAAACTATGCTGGAGAAAGTCTCATGATGCACCACCAACCCTCTATCCAACATCAAATCTCTATCCAAGCCCGCTTCCGCCCTGAAATGTTAGAGCGTGTATTGCGGGTTGTGCGGCACCGCGGTTTTCAGGTTTGTGCTATGAATATGTCGCCAATGATTAATGCTGAGAATGTTAATATTGAATTGACCGTTGCCAGCCAGCGCCCTGTCGATTTACTGTCTTCACAGCTGAGCAAGCTTATGGATGTCGCCTGCGTCGAGATCCTACAACCTAATACATTACAGATACGCGCCTGATGCGCCACAAGGAAAGAAAAGAATGACGAAGAAAGCTGATTTTATCTGGTTTAACGGCGAAATGGTTCCGTGGGCAGAGGCTAAAGTTCACGTGATGTCGCACGCGTTACACTACGGCACGTCAGTCTTCGAAGGTGTCCGTTGCTACAATTCCCATAAAGGGCCAGTAGTTTTCCGTCACCGCGAACACATGCAGCGTTTGCACGACTCAGCCAAAATTTACCGCATGCCTGTTTCCCAGACTGTTGATGAGCTGATGGAAGCTTGCCGCGAAACGTTGCGCAAAAATAACCTGACCAGCGCTTATATCCGCCCATTAGTGTTTATTGGTGATGTCGGCATGGGTGTAAACCCGCCAGATGGCTATGAGACTGACGTGATTATTGCCGCTTTCCCATGGGGTGCTTATCTGGGTGCAGAAGCGCTGGAGCAAGGTATTGATGCTATGGTGTCTTCATGGAACCGTGTGGCACCAAACACCATTCCAACTGCGGCCAAAGCGGGCGGTAACTATCTGTCTTCCTTGCTGGTAGGCAGTGAAGCTCGTCGCCACGGTTATCAGGAAGGGATTGCGCTGGACATTCACGGCTTCTTGTCTGAAGGCGCGGGTGAAAACTTATTTGAAGTGAAAGATGGCATTCTGTTTACGCCGCCATTTACCTCTTCTGCCCTGCCGGGTATTACCCGTGATGCCATTATTAAACTGGCGAAAGACATGGGGCTGGAAGTGCGTGAGCAAGTGTTGTCGCGTGAATCTCTCTATTTGGCGGATGAAGTCTTTATGTCCGGTACCGCGGCAGAAATCACCCCGGTGCGCAGTGTAGATGGTATTCAGGTCGGTATTGGTAAACGTGGCCCGGTCACTGCAAAAATTCAACAAGCATTCTTTGGCCTGTTCACCGGCGAAACTGAGGATAAGTGGGGCTGGTTGGATCCAATCAATCAATAATAAATAAAACTGACAGACAGAATCAGCAGGTGGTTCGTTCGCCACCTGCAACACAGAATACATTGGAGTGAAGAGACAATGCCTAAGTACCGTTCCCATACCACCACTCATGGCCGCAATATGGCTGGCGCCCGCGCATTGTGGCGCGCAACCGGTATGACCGATGATGACTTCGGCAAACCGATTATTGCGGTAGTTAACTCATTTACCCAGTTTGTACCGGGCCACGTTCATTTGCGCGACTTAGGCAAGCTGGTAGCAGAGCAAATTGAAGCGTCTGGCGGTGTGGCGAAAGAGTTCAACACTATTGCGGTGGATGATGGGATCGCGATGGGCCACGGTGGCATGCTGTATTCTCTGCCTTCACGTGAATTGATTGCTGACTCCGTAGAGTACATGGTTAACGCCCACTGCGCGGATGCCATGGTGTGTATCTCTAACTGCGACAAAATCACCCCAGGGATGCTGATGGCGTCTCTGCGTTTGAATATTCCGGTTATCTTTGTTTCCGGCGGCCCGATGGAAGCCGGTAAAACCAAATTATCCGATAAAATCATCAAGCTGGATCTGGTCGATGCCATGATTCAGGGGGCTAACCCCAATGTCAGTGATGCGGACAGTGAACAGATTGAGCGCTCCGCTTGCCCAACCTGCGGTTCCTGTTCCGGGATGTTTACCGCCAACTCGATGAACTGTCTGAATGAGGCGCTGGGGCTGGCGTTGCCGGGGAATGGCTCATTGTTGGCAACTCATGCTGATCGTAAGCAACTGTTCCTCGATGCCGGTAAGCACATTGTCGCGCTGACCAAACGTTATTATGAACAAGACGATATCAGCGCTTTGCCGCGCAGTATTGCTAACAAAGCCGCATTTGAAAACGCCATGACGCTGGATATTGCGATGGGCGGTTCCACCAATACCGTGTTGCATTTGCTGGCGGCAGCGCAGGAAGGGGATATTGATTTCGATATCAGTGATATCGACCGCCTGTCCCGTAAAGTTCCGCATTTGTGCAAAGTGGCACCTAGCACCCAGAAATACCATATGGAAGATGTCCACCGCGCGGGCGGTGTCATCGGTATTTTAGGCGAGTTGGACCGGGCCGGGTTGCTTAACCGCGATGTCAGCAACGTGTTGGGGCTGAACCTGCCACAAACACTGGAAGCCTATGATGTGATGCTGACCAAAGACGAAGGGGTTAAGCAGATGTACTCCGCAGGCCCGGCCGGTATCCGCACCACGAAAGCATTCTCACAAGATTGCCGCTTCCCATCCTTGGATACTGACCGCCAAGAGGGTTGTATTCGCACGCGTGAACATGCCTACAGCCAAGATGGCGGTTTAGCGGTGTTGTACGGCAATATCGCGGCGAATGGTTGCATTGTGAAAACCGCGGGTGTGGATAAAGAGAGCTTAACTTTCCGTGGCCCCGCTAAGGTTTATGAAAGTCAGGATGATGCAGTAGAAGCGATTCTTGGCGGTAAAGTGGTTGCGGGTGATGTGGTTGTTATCCGCTACGAAGGGCCGAAAGGCGGGCCAGGGATGCAGGAAATGTTGTATCCGACCACTTATCTGAAATCCATGGGCTTAGGCAAGAGTTGCGCCTTGCTGACGGATGGCCGCTTCTCCGGCGGGACGTCGGGTTTATCTATTGGTCACGTTTCTCCAGAAGCGGCCAGTGGTGGCATGATTGGTCTGGTGCAAAACGGCGATTTCATTGATATCGATATCCCGAACCGGGGCATTGTGCTGGATGTAAGCGAATCTGAGCTGGCTGAACGTCGTAAAACTGAAGAAGCCCGTGGTGATGCTGCATGGTCGCCTAAAGCCCGTGTTCGTCAGGTTTCTTATGCGTTGCGTGCTTATGCCTTATTGGCGACCAGTGCCGACAAAGGTGCAGTGCGCGACAAAAGTAAGTTGGGAGGCTAATACCCATGGCGGTATCACAACCCTTATCTGCTGCCCCCGATGGGGCAGAATATCTGCGGGCGATATTTCGCGCGCCGGTGTATGAGGTGGCGCAAGTTACCCCACTGCAAGTGATGGAAAAGATTTCTTCCCGCCTGGCTAATACTATTTTAGTGAAGCGTGAAGACCGGCAACCGGTGCACAGCTTTAAACTGCGCGGTGCTTACTCGATGCTGGCTGGCCTGACCGCAGAACAGAAAGCCTGCGGCGTGATAACCGCTTCTGCCGGTAACCATGCGCAGGGTGTAGCGCTTTCGGCCAATAAGCTTGGCATTAAAGCACTTATCGTGATGCCAGTGGCAACCGCTGATATCAAAGTGGATGCGGTGCGTGGCTTTGGTGGTGAGGTGCTGCTGTACGGTGCCAATTTCGACGAAGCCAAAGGTAAAGCTATTGAGCTATCTCAATTACAGGGCTATACCTTTGTCCCGCCATTCGACCACCCGGCGGTGATTGCCGGACAAGGAACCTTGGCGATGGAGTTGCTTCAGCAAGATGCACATCTCGACCGGATCTTTGTTCCTGTTGGCGGCGGTGGGCTGGTGGCTGGTGTGGCGGTGCTTATCAAACAATTGATGCCGCAGATTAAAGTCATTGGTGTCGAAGCTGAAGATTCCGCCTGTTTACGGGCTGCTCTGAATGCCGGTAAGCCGGTGGATTTGGCCCGTGTCGGGCTGTTTGCTGAGGGCGTGGCGGTTAAGCGCATTGGCGACGAACCTTTCCGCTTGTGTCAGGAATATCTCGACGAAGTGATCACTGTCGATAGTGATGCCATTTGTGCGGCAGTAAAAGACATCTTTGAAGATGTGCGCGCCATTGCCGAGCCTTCTGGTGCACTGGCTCTGGCGGGGCTGAAAAAGTATGTTCAACAGCATAATATCCAAGGCGAGCGTCTAGCCCATGTGCTCTCTGGCGCTAACGTTAACTTCCACGGTCTGCGCTATGTCTCAGAACGCTGTGAGCTAGGTGAGCAACGCGAAGCCTTGCTGGCCGTGACTATCCCTGAGCAAAAAGGCAGTTTCCTGCGGTTCTGTGAACTGCTGGGTGGCCGGTCAGTGACGGAATTTAACTACCGCTATGCTGATGCCGAAAACGCCTGCATTTTCGTCGGGGTGCGTTTGACCCGTGGCTATGCTGAGCGGGAAGAGATTTTGTCCGAGTTACAGGCGAAAGATTATCAGGTGGTGGATTTGTCTGATGACGAAATGGCCAAACTGCACGTGCGCTATATGGTTGGCGGGCGTCCTTCCAAGCCATTGCGCGAGCGTTTGTACAGCTTTGAATTCCCTGAATCCCCGGGCGCATTGTTGAAATTCCTGCATACCTTAGGGACGCATTGGAATATCTCTTTGTTCCATTATCGCAGCCATGGTACTGATTTTGGCCGGGTATTGGCTGGTTTTGAGTTATCGGACTCTGAGCCGCAATTTGAGCAGCATCTAACTGCACTGGGCTACGATTGTCACGATGAAACCAATAACCCGGCATTTAAGTTCTTTTTAGCGGGTTAATCGGCGTACTGCGAACTACAATTTACTTACGAACTACAGCAATCCCCAAAATGCTTCAATTAGCGGCTCATTGAGCCGCTTTTTCGGTACACATACCCCCAACTCAAATGGTTCGACCAGCGAAATATCATCCAACAGCGAAATACGGTTGCGCACCGGTTCCGGGCTATTGTCTACCACCACTGACGGGATCAGCGCCACACCACAGCCCAATGCGACCATCGACACAATGGCCTCATGGCCGGAAACTGTAGCGTAAATCAATGGGTTAGTAATGCGCTGGCGGCGGAACCACAAATCAATGCGTTTTCGCGATGGGCCATGTTCCGGCAGAATAAAGGGGACATTAGCCCAATCAGGCTGGTCGACAGAGATTAACTCTCGCACCGCACAAGGGAGTGCCGGGGCAATCAATACCAGCGGTATCTCGCCAATCTGAGTAAACGCCACGCTGGTGGGCAGCACTTCCGGACGGCCCGCTATGCCGAGATCTGCTTCATTCGATTGCACTTTATCTACTGCGTCGGCAGCATCACCGGTAGTGAGCTTGATTTCAACCAGAGGGTGACGCGCGCGAAAACGGTCCAAAATCGGCGGTAAATGGCTATAAGCGGCGGTAACTGAGCAAAATAACCGCAGTTCGCCACTTAGCGATGGCCCGTGTTGGCCCAAAGCATGGAGCAGTTGTTGATATTGCAGCAAAGTTTGCTGAGCAAAGGCTTTCAACTGCGTACCGGCATCCGTCAGTTGTACGGTGCGATTATCACGTAAAAACAGAGGCTGGCCGATGGTCTCTTCCAAGCGCTGAATCTGGCGTGAGAGGGTGGATGGACTGACATGCATCGCTTTGGCAGTGCGGCCAAAATGGCGGCTTTCAGCTAAATGAAGAAATAATTTCAGGTCGCGTAAATCCATCACAGACAGCCTCTTGGGTGAGAAGACCTATTGTATTGCATAAGGAATAAAGAGTATTGCAGAATCTGCAATATCACATTGTTAATATATCAATTTCAGCAATACGTTTCCTGTCATATAGTGAATCCAAGATAATCCCCGGCAAAGACAGGGGATGTGAAAAAAACAGTATCAGTACACAAACACCACATTCGTTTGCAGTCACTAAAAAAATAGCTGCACCCACAAAACAGAACCCGAACGGAGTAATAACATGGCTAACTATTTCAACACATTGAACCTGCGTCAGCAGTTGGCGCAATTAGGTAAGTGTCGCTTTATGGCACGTGACGAATTCGCCGATGAAGCAAACTACCTGAAAGGCAAAAAAGTGGTGATTGTCGGCTGTGGCGCGCAAGGTTTGAACCAAGGTTTGAACATGCGCGATTCTGGTCTGGATGTGGCTTACGCCCTGCGCAAAGAAGCTATTGCTGAAAAGCGCGCTTCATGGCGTAAAGCAACTGAAAACGGCTTTAAAGTCGGCACTTACGAAGAATTAATCCCACAGGCAGATTTAGTCGTTAACTTGACGCCAGACAAACAGCATTCCGCGGTTGTTCAAGCGGTTCAGCCATTGATGAAAGATGGCGCTGCGCTGGGATATTCCCATGGTTTCAACATCGTTGAAGTGGGCGAGCAAGTGCGTAAAGACATTACTGTAGTGATGGTAGCGCCGAAATGCCCAGGTACTGAAGTTCGTGAAGAATACAAACGTGGTTTTGGTGTGCCGACATTGATCGCGGTTCACCCGGAAAATGATCCTAAAGGCGAAGGTATGGCAATTGCCAAAGCTTGGGCGGCAGCAACGGGCGGCCATCGTGCTGGCGTGTTGGAATCCTCTTTCGTTGCTGAAGTTAAATCTGACCTGATGGGCGAGCAAACTATCCTGTGTGGCATGTTGCAGGCCGGTTCACTGTTGTGCTTCGACAAGCTGGTTTCTGAAGGCACAGATGCGGCTTACGCTGAAAAACTGATTCAGTTCGGTTGGGAAACTATCACTGAAGCGTTGAAACAAGGCGGAATTACGCTGATGATGGACCGCTTATCCAACCCAGCCAAATTGCGTGCTTATGCGCTGTCTGAGCAGTTGAAAGAAATCATGGCGCCATTATTCCAAAAACATATGGACGACATTATTTCCGGTGCCTTCTCTAGTGGCATGATGGCTGACTGGGCAGAAGACGACGTTAAATTACTGAACTGGCGTGAAGAAACCGGCAAAACAGCATTCGAGAATGCGCCACAGTTTGAAGGCAAAATCTCTGAGCAAGAATATTTCGATCACGGCGTATTGATGATTGCCATGGTGAAAGCCGGTGTTGAGTTGGCATTCGAAACCATGGTTGATTCTGGCATTATCGAAGAATCTGCTTATTACGAATCTCTGCATGAATTACCGCTGATTGCGAATACCATTGCGCGTAAACGTTTATATGAAATGAACGTAGTTATTTCTGATACCGCAGAATACGGTAACTATTTATTCGCCAATGCTGCCGTTCCATTGCTGAAAGGCAAGTTTATGGATTCTCTGCAAGCTGGGGATTTAGGTAAGAGTGTTGCCGGGACTGCAGTAGATAACGCGCAACTGCGTGATGTGAATGAAGCTATTCGCAACCACCCAATTGAGGCGGTCGGCCATAAACTGCGCGGCTATATGACCGATATGAAACGTATTGCTGTTGCGGGTTAATCAAGCTCGCTTGATAGCAATACCAGTAATAAGTTTTTCCGAAAGCCTCCCTATAAAGGGGGGCTTTTTTTATTTCGGATTTAGTTTGTTTCGCCGCGAAAAAATTTATTAAATTAATGCTATCACGGCCCGAAAAAACTCTTGTAAGGTGTTAATCGTGGTTAAGCACATTATGGATATTTCTACTATTTCTTAATCTTATTAATATAAATTTTTCTTGTTAATAAAAAGACCTCACTAATTAGTGAGGTCTTTTTTGTGAGTGATATTAATGAAATAAATAAAAAGGTATATAAAATATAAAAAAAGGAGAGGATTAATGAGTGACATTCAAACTGTTTTGACCCGCTGGGGTGTCTGGGCGAGAGAGCATTCTCAGCTGGATTATCCTCATATCGCTAGTGGATTCAAGGGGGTAGCAACCAGAAACAAAATGGCGGAATCCTGTTGCGATAATGACGGATTAGTGATTGATAAAACGATCGGGAATTTACAACGCGCCTCGCGAGAAAAAGAATTAGAGCTTATCTTGCGTCATTATGTTTATGGGCAATCGAAAGCCTCTATTGCCCGATTAAAAAAATGTAATGAACGGGAGATTAGACGTCAATTACAAGTTGATGAAAGTTTTATTGAAGGGTGTATAACACAATCAGATATTTCGTTAGAGATGTCTGTCGGGTGATTTATATAATCATGATTAAGTTTAATTAAATATATTTTGGCTTATAAGTCCAGTCACTTTCAATATTAATAGCTGTTGGAATAGCTATCAGTGAGTGAAATTGATAGCAATTGCAGTTTATTTTTCACTTCTTCGTAATCGCCGTGGACATGGTCAAAATAAGGGCAGGTAATCACTGCTTCTGCATAATTGTCTTGATCGAAAATCGGATAAGAGACTGATGTCAGGCCAATAATTCGGTCATGTTTGACTGCACAATACCCCTGCTTTTTTATATTCAGTAATTGTGATAATAAATCTGCCCGCTGTTCTAGAGGCAGAAGATGGTTTCGCATTAATTGTAATACATTGGGCGAAGAGGCTAATGCCAAATAAAGCAGGGCAGAACTGGACTTTGTTACATTGAGTGAGGCCCCATCACGCGCACCAATGCCAGGGGAAAACTCAGGCGCAGCATGGGCAATGACTATAAACTCATCATTTTTTAGCGATGCTATATGGCAAGGTTGGTTGGTGTGCCAGGTAAAATCATGCAATAACTGGCGACAAATAGGGGATTGCGCAAAACGCTGTATATGGTCGTGTGCATTTTGAAATTGAATCTTATCGGTCAGATGATAGCGTTTTTTGAGATCCTGACGTAAAAAGCCTTCTTCTTGTAGGCAATAAATAATGCGGTAAAGTTGATTAAAAGAGAGGCTGAGTTCATTGACCAACTGAACCATAGTTTTGGGTTCCTCACAGCCTGCCAAATATTGCAGGACTTGCAAACCGCGACTGAGAGCCGGGGCTTTATATTCTTTATACGACTTTTCCATTGGCCAAAGCCTCACTGAATACCCTCTTATGACTACATTATCATAGTAAAGATGCTACCCAAGAGTAGCATCTGTATATACTTATACTTCAAACAGCCCGAGTGTTGGTTACTCTTGCTACTCGGCCGATTTGTTGCTCAATTTCCGCCGTCCTGCAATTCGAATTATTTAGGATATGGAATAATTAATGGCTGGCGATCTTGGTGTGGATTCTCTCATTTTCCAGTGACTCACGTTTCCTTAAAAAACGAATGACCAATAGTGTTACAACACCACCAATCGCCATGCATCCCCCTAAGAAATACATCGGGGCGCCGGTACTTCCGGTTAAATCCCGCACGGCAGGCACGGCATTTTGTGAGAAAAAGCCACCCAGATTGGCCAGTGAATTTATTGCTGCCAAACCCGCTGCGGCCGCGCTACTGCCCAAAAATCGTGTCAGATTCCAGAAGCAAGGCTGTATGGAGAAGATTGCCATCACGACGATGGTAATGGCAAAGAAGCTCACATAAGGATTAGCAATAAACCAGGCACTGGCTGTCAGGAATATTGCCGCGATAAACATTGGGAGAGCAATATTCCATACTGGACTGGCCGTCCTTTCTGCTTTGCGGGTCAGCCACCACAACCATAGAATTGCCATCAGCCATGGGATCATATTAATCAGACCATTGTTCATATTGGTGACACCAAAGCCTTTCACAATGGTCGGCATCCAATAACTTAACCCGTAAGCACCGAACGAAATAAAGCCCAATACCAGCGCTAATAAGAGTACCCGGACGTCGGTAAGTGCTTTTAATACGCCAGAAACGTTATGATCCTGGTGAGAGTCTCTTTCCTGTTGCAATACATTCAATAACCAAGATTTTTCTTTTTCGCTCAAAAATTTGGCTGTTTCTGGTTTTTCTGGCAAGAACAGCAATACAGGAATAATAAACAAGATAGCGGGGATCCCGGTTCCAATAAAGATCCATTGCCAACCTTCCAGCCCCATGGCGCCATTTAAACTGAGTAATGCACCGTTAAGCGGCGCGCCAATCAAGTTCGCCATCAAGCTGGCCATAATTAAGTAACCTACAACTTTTGGCCGACTTTTTAATGGGAACCATTGTGTCATATAATAAAGTAACCCAGGATAAAGCCCTGCTTCCGCAGCGCCAATCAAGAATCTTAAAATATAGAACACCGTGGTGTTGGTGGTAAATGATAATAACAGGGTTATTATTCCCCAAGTCCCCATAATGCGGGCAAACCAAATTCGTGGCCCTATTTTATGCAGAAATATATTACTAGGAACTTCAAATATTAAATAACCGATGAAAAATAGTGAAGCACCCAATCCAAACGCAGTTTCACTGAGGCCTAAACTGTCGATCATCTGTAATTTTGCAAAACCGATATTTTGACGATCAATATAGGCGATGACATAGAGCATAATCATCAATGGCACAACTTTCATTGTGACCTTTTTTATAATAGCGTCTTCATTTTCAATGGTGTTGGTTTTCATAGAGTGACTCCAGGGTAATAAATACCCAATACCTGACCTTTACGATCAGGTTATTGTTTAACTAGATTATTTTGATTAGCTAAAATTACATAATTCCGAATTTTTCATAGGCATCGACGGTTGTCATACCATTTTTTAATGCCACCAAAACTTTGTTTTCGCCCTTAGCCTTTTCGAACGCACCTTGAAAAGCTTCTTCTACTGCTTCTGCTGGGATAACCAGAATACCGTCACGGTCACCATAAATAACGTCGCCCGGCATGACTTTTATTCCATCCAACTCAATAGGGACTCGCCAATCAACCACTTTCCCCCTCGGGCCTTGGTCTTGTGCGTAGCTACCAAATGAGGCGACTGGGAAGTTCAAATTTAGTATTTCGTTGGTATCACGATGGAAACCATGTACCACTGCCCCAGCAGCACCGCAGGCAATAGCACGAGTGGCCATTAATCCACCAAACTGAGCATAACGGTGTGAGCCACCAGAACAAATATAAACTTCATTTTTTTTCAGGTCGTCGAGAGCATGAAACATCAGGCCAAAGGGTTTGCTACTTAAGGGGTTATTGCCCTCATAGCTTTCATGGAAGTAATCTGCTTCCAATACCGGCATTGCGCGCCCCAAAATCACCATGCCGGTTTCGACAGGTTTAAGTTGCTGGTGTAAAAACTGATGTTTTAACCCCATGGTATCCAGAATATCACCGACGAGCGCCACAAATAATTTTTCGCGCGTCTGGGAAAATAGAACTTCATCATTTGGCCAATAATTCTTCATAATTATTCCTATCTAATTAACATTTATAGCTATTTACGAGTGATTTATTCAGGGTGGGGCTCTCGTTCAATATGATCGCCCGAGTTGCCAACTAAAAAGTCTAAATCTGCCCCAAGATGGGCTTGCTGAACGGTATTAATGTAGAGGCTGGCATAACCGCGATTGACATCAGGTAAATCTGTCACCCATTCGGCCCTGCGTGCTTCTAACTCTTGGACGCCGACATGCAGTGTCAGTGCTTTCTCATGCGTATTGAGCTCGATGATATCTCCGGTCTTCACCAGTGCGAGCGGGCCACCCACCGCGGACTCCGGGCTGACGTGCAGGACGATGGTGCCAAAGGCGGTTCCAGACATGCGGCCATCAGAAATGCGAACCATGTCTCTAACACCTTGCATCAATAGCTTGTGCGGCAGACCAAAATTGCCGACTTCCGGCATCCCTGGGTACCCTCTTGGGCCCGCACCTTTCATCACCAAAATATCGTCTTGTTCAACCGGAAGGTCTGGGTCGTTGATGACGCGGTTATAGTGTTCAATATTTTCAAATACAAAGGCTCGGCCTGTATGATTGAGCAATTCAGGCGATGCGGCTGAAGGTTTGATCACTGCGCCGTCGGGTGCCAAATTGCCACGCAATACCACGGTGCCTGCATTTTCCTGGAGCGGCGTCACTCGTGGGCTGATGACTTCTGGGTTAAATATTCTGCTTTGGCAATAATTCTCAGCCAGTGTGGCGCCGTTGATTTGCAAAGCATTACCGTGCAAACGGTCGGGTAACTGGCTAATGATTGCTGGCACCCCTCCGGCGTAATAGAAGTCTTCCATTAGGTACTGACCGGAAGGTTTCAGGTTAGCTAAGAGCGGGATGTTGTGGCTCAGTTTGTCGAAATCGTCCAAGGTCAGGTTGACGCCAATTCGCCCCGCAATAGCCAGCAAATGAATAATAAAATTCGTCGAGCCACCAATGGCTGCATTGATTGTTATCGCATTCTCGAATGCTTCGCGGGTCAGTATTTGCGACAGACGAAGATCCTGATTAACCATCTCAACAATGCGACGCCCACTCAGGCGAGAAACACGACGGCGGTTAGCATCAACCGCAGGTATGGCTCCAGCTCCGGGGAGTGTTAGTCCCAATGCTTCGACCATGCAGGCCAACGTTGAAGCGGTTCCCATAGTGTTGCAGGCCCCAGGGCTGCGCGACATGCTGTTCTCAGTTTCATCAAACTCGCTTTGTGTGATGATTTGAGCGCGCAGGTCTTCACTGAATTTCCACAAATCTGTGCCGGAACCAATATCTTTACCCTGATGTTTGCCGTTTAGCATTGGGCCGCCACTGACCACCAGAGTGGGCAAATCTACACTGGCCGCTCCCATTAAGCAGGCAGGAGTGGTTTTGTCGCAGTTAACTAATAATACGACGCCATCAATAGGATTCCCGCGAATGGATTCCTCGACATCCATACTGGCAAGGTTTCGGAATAACATGGTGGTCGGTTTCATTAAGGCTTCCCCTAATGACATGACGGGGAACTCAAATGCGATACCGCCAGCTTCCAATACTCCTTGTTTAACTTGTTCTGCCAGATCACGCAGATGCGCGTTACAGGGGGTGAGTTCAGACCACGTATTACAAATTCCTATCACCGGCCGGCCATCAAAAACATCATTAGGCAGCCCTTGGTTTTTAAGCCAGCTACGCGCAATAAATCCGGATTTATCTTTACGTCCAAACCAATCTTGACTGCGGTTTTTTTCTTTCATTTTAATGGCCTACAATTATTTTAGATATTCCAGATACTGTCCGTAAGGAATGTATTGGTGACTGGATTTGTTTTGAGTGTAAGTTCGATATGAGCTAAGTCAATGGATTCACTTGGCGGGAAATATTGGGTTTTTTGTGATGTAAAATACGTTTTTTAGCACGATTTAAATTTTTTCTTTTATTAGTAAAAGTAATGGCGAAAAAAATACTGTTTTAAATTGATTAACTCTTAAAAATAAAGCAGTTAATGGTGAATTTTCTGGCATTTAACTTTTACATATAAAAGTTTGAGGGTTTTATTTTTTGCCGAAATATGTGAATTACATCACTTATATCTTTAAATTTAGCCGAGCGGAAATAAAAAATGGAAAGATCATTAAAAGGCGTATAAATAATGTGGGCAATAGTTGGGTAGGAAGTGGTTATCTATATATAAAGTTTTTATTTTAGATAAAAATGACGAGTTTGATTGCGCGTGTAATACAAGATTAAGAAGGTAAAAATAGATTATTTATTGGCGCTAGGACAGTCTCTTTTTATAAGCCGCGTTAATATATTCCCCTAAATATAATTAAACAGAGTCTTGAGCAGACTCTGTTTTTGACTCATACCGTAAACGGCTATTGCCGTCAGCGTACTTTATTTTAGCTCACGGCTAAAAGCCTGACGATTACCTAAATCATCGACTAAGACAAAATCAACAGTTTTACTGCCCGCGAGGGGTAAACGGTTGAGTGGAAAATCCAGCTTAGAGAAGGGGGCGACCATATCGGGTAATCCTTCAGCGCTACCTAATGTGAGGGCGGAGAGTGAGGCATAATAAGGTGTCGGGTTATCAACTCTCACCACGGCGCTATTGTCGTTACGTTCTAAGGCAAAAGTTAATGCTTTGCTGACCGCATCCCCCGGCGCGGGCAAGTTTTTCGGGCGATAAAATACTTTGTATTGCATGCGCAAAGCCAGTGTAACGGAAGATTCATCATCAGTTTTAGCCGTCGCTTTGGGCGGGATTTCGTAAACATTGAGCCAGAATGCAGATTCTCTATCCAACGGTAATTTACTGGCACCCGATAAAATCAAACGCAGGCTACGTTGGGCTTGTGGTTGTAAGCGAAACAATGGCGGCAACACTAATACTGGGGAAATGGCTTTCTCCGGTGTTGCCATCAAATCGCCATCATCTACCCACACCTGTACAGCCACCGGGTAGCTATTACTGTTGACCAGTTGCAGTGATTCTTCTGTGTTGCCCTCACTGAAGATAATGCGTGTTCTTTCTGCCACGACACTTGCCATGGCCGGCACACTACAGACCATGATCAGTAATAATAGCAACCCACTGATTCTGCGTTTGAATCGCAGATTATTGAACCCGGATAACCACTTGCGCATGCGCATTCACCGCTCCTGCCGTCACAGTTTGCCCGCTGATTTTACTTAACTCAGCCCGAAAATTCTCAGTGTAACTATTACCACCACTCACTGTGCCGGTGATTTCTTGAGCGCCTTGGAAGATGCCATACCAGCCGCCGTTATTACCGGTTTGAGTCACATTCTTTGATAACAGATAAATCGGGGTGTTGTTACGGTAGATACGGATCCCAACGCCATTGGCCATTCCGGCTGCGCCATAATTATCCGAAACCAAATGACTAATACCACCGCTGCCATTCATTAACCCTAATGTTTGGGCTTTGGCGGCATTTGCAGCGGGTACCAGAAAGCCCATAGCCACTGCACCGGCATTGACGCCGGAGGAAATACCGGTCTGGCACTGGAAATCCACACTAAATTCAGCCGAACTGCTCGCGCCATTATTCAATTCCGCCACAGAAATTCGCGGCAATATTACCGTTGGGGTAAAGTTGGTCACAGAACAAATAGTGGTTCGCTGGAAATTAATATAACCGCGTAAACCAATAGAGGCAGGCCAGGTTGTATACCAGCCGGGCCAATTCGATGCCGAGTCAGTGCCCTCAACAGGGCCACTGATACCCGGCCCTTTAAAGGCGATATAGCCATTTGGCTGAGTATACGCATAGGAATAAGATGCGACGTTGTTGGTACCGCTACGGACATAATCAATACGAAACAGCTCGGTATATAGATTACTGAAATTCTTAGCTTTGACTAAAATACGGCCGGTACTGTCGGTATCAAGATCGGTTAAGCGGCGGCCTTTCCAGAAGCGAGAGTAATACTCACCTGTAGATAAATTTGTCAGCCGGATAACAACATTACGCACATAGGTGGCATAGCCAGAGGGAACATTACCCGCAATGGCTCCGTCTTCATTCATGCCAGCATAGGTACTGTCTCCGTTAGTAGCATACATTTCAAACAGTTGGTCAACATCAGCTGCGGCACAGCGGAACAGCACCCGATCAGGGTCATAACCGGTATTTAGCGCAAAAGTGGTAAAATCGGAGGTTGCTGCGGCTAATAATGTTCCGTCGGGTTGAAAATTGGCGGCGGTACTGAGATCAATCACACCGGGTAAGCCGAGCGATCCATTATTGTCATCCAGAGAACCCGACCAGGCACTGGCGGTGCCATCACCGGCACTCAACTGATTTTGTGCCGTAATCCGGGTACAAGCTGACCATGCCGAGGTGCTAAATAGCCCGATGAGTAGCATCATTCCCGCCATAATTTGTGGGCGACGGGAATTAACAGACATTGTTGGCCGTGAGGTTTCGCAAGAGATTAACTGCTCTGTTGGTCTTAACATTATTTTTCTCACATTATTAACGGCGGCAACTGCCTGTTATATGGATAATATCCTGCTCAGTATCTTGGCTAACAACATCATAAGGTAATTCACATTGTTCACTGCTGTTTTCACCCCAGTGAACATAAAGCGAACCTTTTTTCTCTTTCACTCGGGCATAGATCTGATTCCCTTGCCCCACCATACCGACCAGTTCATCTTTGCTATTAAAGACATCCGCACCCAGTGGTAATCCCTCACCATCCGCGGTTTGGGTTTGAATTAATAGCGCATAGCCGGTCAACGTTTCGAATTTCACTTTTACTGCGGCCCCGGCATAAGGAACTACGCGGCCCTGATTTTCTTTCAGCTCAGTATTGCGATTAATACCTTTGGTATCCAAACCGACCGTATTGTAATTATAAGGCGTTAATGATGGCACCAGAGCAAAGCCATTATTATCAATCCTCGCTCCTTGAGCATTTCGCACTGTTGCGCCTTGAGCTCCATCGGCTTCAATTAAACCGAAGGTATCGCCCAAATAAGGCCCAAGTGTCACACCTTTACTGTGTATTACTGCCGCGCCGCGAGCACCTGCGCCATATTGGGTATAATTATTGCCACGAGAATAACTACCATTGACGGTGGCGTTAGGGAATTGTTTCTGCACATTGGCTCCCCAATTATTTGAACTGCCACTGACATTGCTATCGTCATAACCCGCATTGACTGAATAATTAAAAGTATTACGTTCACCGGCGGTGCCTGATAATGACGTCTGATAGTTGTTACCACTTTTCGGATTGCGGTTGGCCGACATGGATAAATATTGATTCCCGCCGCCAATATTCAGTGGAATAGACACCGTTAACGACGCGATATTTTCGGTATTACCGTAGCGTGTTGTTGTCGCTGTCTGATCAGTATCATCGACATCCCAACCAAACTGGGTGGAAGTATAAATTGTGCGCTGACGGCTAATGGCTACGTTGTAGCTGATATCGTTATAACTATTTGAATAATTTAGCTGTAACTGCGTATCTCTCTGGGTATCATTATAATAATCACTGGTTGAAGCTGAGGCTGCCAGTTGCCCATATCCACCTAAAGTTTGGTTTATGGTAGTGGTAAATTGGCTGCGCTGTTTATAGGTCGCTGAATCCCAAGTCCCGCCATTTTTTTGTACTGAACGCACGCCAAATACATCATTTAAATCGCGATACCCTTTGGTGGAATAGCGATATCCCGCCAATGAAAATGTAGTGCCGGTTTCATTAAATGTCTGGCTATACGTCGCCTGCATCCGCCAGCCATTCTGGGTTTGATCATCTTCAACTTTGGCGTGGGAATAGGTGGTATTAAGACCGAATGCGCCAATTGGCGTCCCTAATACGCCCCCGGCAAGTAATGCGGCATAGTCTTGTGCTAAACGCAGACCACTGTTGGCCGTTAATTGATTCGTCAGCCCACGCTCATAGGTAAAATCAGTGAAATAGCTGTCAATATTAGTGAAATCACGAGATTCCCCAATGACCGCATTATAACGACTCACGCCAGGACGCATTGAATCCGGTACCGCACTGAAGGGCACAGTAAATGTCGAGCGGCTACCATTGGCCTCTATGACTTCAACATTCAGATCACCCTGGCTGGTGGTGCTGTACAAGTCGTTAATAACAAATGGGCCAGGAGCGACGTTGGTTTCATATATTTCACGCCCATTCTGGCGAATAATCACCCGCGCATTACTGGTGGCTACACCACGAACTTCAGGAGCGAAGCCGCGCATTGATTGTGGCCACATACGTTGGTCGGTTGCCATTTTTGCGCCACGAAATGACATGGTGCCAAATAAGGTGCTGTCGGTGAAAGTTTCACCCAGTGTCAATTGACTATCTAATTGCTCGATAGGGCGCTGCACATAGGTGCGAATATTATTCCACTGGGTATCACTGTTATTGTTATTACTGGCATAACGCACATTTGATTGCTGGCGTAATTGCCACAATCCGAGATTGAGGCCACTTTTTAGGCCAACAAAACCATAATCAGAAGTGCTATTTTGCTGCGATTGCGTATCGCTACGATAAAAGTTAGCGCTGTAGTTAACGAATGCGAGTTTTTCGCCTTGTTCCCATTCAGTGCGCTCAATATAACCGCGAGGCCGTTTTTGTAATAATGCTTGGGGGATAGAAAGCTCTAAGCGCAGTTTAGCCTGATCAAAATGAAAAGACGCCCCTTTGACTCGCTCTGATAATGGCAGGCATTGCCCCGTAGCCACAGAGTCTGAAGGTGTTGCTTCTAATTCTGACTCTACCTCAGCGACATTAGGTTCTTTAGGTGTGGTGCTATTTTTGTTAGACAGTTCAACGCCAGCCGCTGTTAAGAACTCATCATCCAGGCATGGATAAACCTCTGATGAATCAGCATTCTTAATAAACTTAACCGTCATGCGCTTGAAGGGTTTGTTATTCACCAGGACATCTACAGCATCGTAGTTTCCGGGCGTGACAGAATTCTCTTTATTCAGTTGATTCAGGCCAGAAGCAAATTTAGTGCCTAAAAAGAGCGATTCATCAAATTCGAGATTTTGTGGATCTTCCTGAGCCCAAACAGTATCGACATGTAAAACTAAAGTTATGCACAACGTTAGTACTTTCTTACGGCCAGAGAACTTCTTTTTTAGAACGACTTGTTTTAGTTCGACTTGTGCAAGCCCCATAAATAATTCCTTAGCCGGAAAGTTACTACTGACTTTTATAACTATTGAGTTTTATAACTACCGGTATCTTGCCCGCCGAAATCATTCACTAACAGGAAATTAACAATAGCATTTGAAGGTGCAGATGAATTTGGGATAACCCATTGAGCCTGAGACATAGGAGCGATCATCTCTGATTTCATTTTGAGTTTTTTACCCCCGCCAACGACTTCGCCACTGGCAATAGTGGCATAGAACCCAGTTGGATTTTTGCCTGTTACCACAACATCTTTACCTTGTTGGCGTACCGTAAAAGTCAGTGCGCTGGCAACTTGGTCAACACGGCCAGCAATATTTTCGGGCCGATAAAACACTTTAATGCGGTTACGCATCAACACTAACATTTTATTATTCTTTTCTGCTTTATTAACGGGGGGAACCTGTAAAAAATTAAGGTAGAAAACAGATTCTCTGTCCGTAGGCAAACCACTACCGGTATATTTCAGCCGTAATGTTTGGCCTGCGTTTGCTTCAATACGAAAGAACGGGGGGGTGACGATAAAGGGGGCTTTACCCGTTTCTGGGGTTGATTGAGCATCACCACTGTCTAACCAAACTTGGACAGCATTAGGGAAGTTATCCTTATTGGTTAATTGGACACTGTGCTCTTTTTCACCTGCCGAATATATAATACGACTGCCACTCATGACGACACTGGCATTAGCAAAAGACATACCCATAAGAATTAATAAAGGGATAAGCAGATAACGGTAGCTATTTATATTAAACATGATGGGAATATCCTCTGAAGGAAGCGAAAGTGGCAAATAGTTTTCTACCTACTTGAAGCTGCGGGAATAGCTATGCGCACCTACCCGCAACTTCAATTACCTAGAGTATAACCTATCCTACAATACTGATATTACAGGTAAGAAACTGCATATTGTACAGAGGCGATCACAGAACCTGGGCCCGCTTGACCAGTAGCAAAATACTGAACAGCAAAATCATGCTCGGCTGATGTTTTGCCTGCTTCTAACACGATACCCTCTTGTGCGATACCACTATTCAGATTGATACCCGTTGTTGTGACAGCATCTTTCAGTAATTGAAGCTCAACATTCGATGCTGTGCCGGTATTTTGTAAGTTACCATTAGTTGTGACTTGGTTGCCAACGAAAACTGTTTTGACATCAATATCATCAGCGCTTGCTGCACAACCTGATACACCCAGAGTAAAGGTTGTCTTACCGGCAGTTTTACCTGAAGCATCTAAATCACTGCTTGATACCGTTGGCAACAATACCATTGGGTTTGCATCAAGGCCGTTGACGGTAACAGCACAAGTTTGTGCAGTGACTTCACCTTGGAAAGTAATTGTATTATTGCTTGCTGCCATTGAAGCTGTTGTAGATGCTGCGAATAAAGCCATAGCCAAAGTAATCTTATTCATTTGAAACTCCAGTGCGATAATTTAAAATGGGTCTTGTTCTCATTACCATTTAAATATGAGTGAGAACTTAACTTAATAAACATGAAGTGGTTAATGACTATATGGCGAATAACATTCGATTATATTTGTCAGCATTCCACAAGGGTTTTCATTTAAAGTGACTCAGTGGTTTTTATTTCCGCTTCATCCCTTACTTGATGACGACAATAATATAGAGTGTGACGACGATCGCACATAGGACAAACAAACCAATGTTTGTAGGAATATTCCCAGTGAAATGCATTTTTGATTAAATAAGAATTAACTATTTGTTTTTAAACGAATTTTATTTAATTATAAAAGTCACTAATGGGATATTTCTTGTTGTTTTATTGGTAATTTACATTATCGCTGCTTGTTTTTAACATTCAAATGTAATTTATTTACATAATTCAATATATGGTTTGTAAAGTTAAGTGGGTGTTTTGTATAGATATTACAGATGAGAGGTGGAGAGGTAATAATATACATATTGTTGTCTTAAAATAATTACTATGCAATGTACAGTCTATCGAGGATAAATAGGTGTGTTGGCTACGTGTTATTTGCGCCACCGGAAAGGTGGCGCATAACTAACTTAATTACGATATAAAACTTTAATAATATGATAACCGAACTGGGTTTTTACTGGGCCATAAGGTTGCAGCAGTTCACAGCTAAATACAGCTTTATCGAATGCCGGAACCATATCCCCTTTATTGAACTCACCCAGATCACCGCCGTTACGTTTTGACGGGCAGTTAGAGAACTTTTTCGCTAACTCTTGGAAATTGGCACCGTTATTTAACTGCGCCAGAATATCGTTTGCCTGCTTTTCATCATCAACCAGAATGTGCAGTGCAGAAGCTTTGTTTGCCATAGTAACAATCACCACCAATTTATTGGGTAGGGTTATTTGAACGAAGATTATCTTCAAGGGGCCTTGAAGCGCGCCAGTGTAACGTATTTTGATCGTGATGGGGCCACTGTGGTTCGTGTTTTACAAATCATGTGTTTCATAAATCAAAAGATGGCAGGTGGTTTTTTTTCATCGACCGCTTTCTGCTACAATCCTGTTCCCCCCGTTTACTTACAGAGCTGCCGAGTGCTATGCGATTAAATCCCAGCCAACAACAAGCCGTCGAATTTGTCACCGGACCCTGCCTGGTGTTGGCCGGTGCGGGATCGGGCAAAACCCGAGTCATCACCAATAAAATTGCGCATCTGATCCGCCAGTGTGGCTATCAGCCGAAACATATTGCGGCGGTAACCTTTACCAATAAAGCTGCGCGCGAGATGAAAGAGCGTGTGGCTCAGACTTTAGGGCGCAAAGAAGCACGGGGTTTGATGATTGCGACATTCCATACCTTGGGGCTGGAAATCATCAAAAAAGAGTATAAAGCGCTGGGGATGAAATCCAATTTCTCTCTGTTTGATGCGCAAGACCAACTGGGTCTGTTGAAAGATTTGACCCACAAATGGTTGGAAGACGATAAAACGTTGCTGCAACAACTGATATCCCAGATCTCAAACTGGAAAAATGATCTTCTTGATCCTGCCGCCGCCGCAACCTTGGCGCGATCCGAGCGCGATAAGCTGTTCGTCCATTGTTATGGCTTATATGATGCTCATTTAAAAGCCTGCAATGTATTGGATTTTGACGACCTTATCTCGCTGCCGACTCTACTGTTGCAAAACAATCTGGAAGTGCGCGAACGTTGGCAAAATCGACTGCGTTACCTATTAGTAGATGAATACCAAGATACCAATACTAGCCAGTACCAAATGGTTAAACTGCTGGTGGGCAGCCGGGCGCGCTTTACCGTGGTGGGTGATGACGATCAATCCATCTATTCATGGCGCGGTGCGCGGCCACAGAACTTAGTTTTGCTGAATGAAGATTTCCCTCAGTTGCAGGTGATCAAGCTGGAGCAGAACTACCGCTCTTCGGGCCGTATTCTGAAAGCGGCCAATATTTTGATCGCCAATAACCCCCATGTTTTTGAAAAAAGGCTCTTTTCTGAGTTGGGTTATGGTGATGAGCTCAAAGTAATTACCGCCAATAATGAAGATCATGAAGCTGAAAGGGTGGTCGGTGAGCTTATTGCCCACCATTTTGTGAAAAAAACGCAATATAGCGACTATGCCATTTTATATCGCGGCAACCACCAATCACGGCTGTTTGAAAAGCTGCTGATGCAAAACCGTATTCCTTACCGTATCTCCGGCGGCGATTCATTTTTCTCGCGTCCAGAGATCAAAGATTTACTGGCTTACTTGCGGGTATTGACCAATCAGGATGATGACAGCGCATTCTTACGCATCGTGAATACCCCAAAGCGTGAGATAGGTTCAGCGACGGTTCAAAAACTGGGTGAATGGGCCAATGTGCGTAATAAAAGCCTGTTTCGTGCCAGTTTTGATTTAGGGCTAGGTGAGCATTTGAAAGGTCGGGGGCTGGAATCATTACAGCGCTTTACGCATTGGATGGACGGCATTATTCGGTTAGTGGAACGCGAGCCAGTGGCGGCAGTGCGGGATTTGATCCACGGCATTGATTATGAGAGTTGGCTGTTCGAAACTTCCCCTAGCCCGAAAGCCGCTGAGATGCGGATGAAAAACGTCAATTTATTATTCAGTTGGATGACCGAAATGCTGGAAGGGTCAGAATTGAATGAACCAATGACTCTGACTCAGGTTGTCACGCGCTTTACCCTGCGCGATATGATGGAACGCGGGGAAAGTGATGAGGAGCTGGATCAAGTGCAGTTGATGACTTTGCATGCTTCAAAAGGACTGGAATTCCCGTATGTATTCTTGGTCGGCATGGAAGAGGGCTTATTGCCACACCAAAGCAGTATTGACGAAGATAATGTCGATGAAGAGCGGCGGTTGGCCTATGTTGGGATCACCCGTGCTCAGCGCGAACTATTTTTCACTTTGTGCAAAGAGCGGCGGCAGTACGGCGAGTTGATTCGGCCAGAACCAAGCCGTTTTCTGATGGAATTGCCGCAGGATGATTTGAAATGGGAAAATGAGCGCAAAGTCGTGAGTCCGGAAGAGCGGATGCAAAAAGGCCAGAGTCACCTGGCCAATATTCGAGCGCAACTTGCGAATGCTAAAAAACCACAGTAAAGCTGATGTGGCGCTGCTCGGTTACCAAGAGTTTAGTTCAATTCTTCTAATAATAGCGGCCACTGAACATAGCTCTGCCAATGACTTTCTTGTTCTAATGCTTCTGCGCGATAAGGATGCTGTTGCAGCCAGCCCTGAGGTAATAGCACATACAGCACTTCTCCATTGGCCCGTAGCCTGACAGCGGGTAGTGTGTCATCTCGGCGACGGCTGGAGAATATAATCGCCAGACGTAATAAACGACACAAGTGCTGAGCCATATCCACTGGCAGTGCATTTTGTTGATTGAGCAGTGAGAGATCGAGTGTATCACTCTGATTTTGCAGCAAAGCCGCAAGTAGCAGTTTTTGAGCGGGAGTAAAACCAGGAAGATCCAGATTGCGTATCAGGTAAGCAGCATGTTGCGGAGCACGTTTAAAATCGATGCTTAGGCCAATTTCGTGAATCAAACAGGCATTTTGCAATAACTCGCGACATCGGCCATCAAGATGCCACTCTTTTTCCACCTGAAGTAAAAAGTTATCGGCCAATTTACTGACGCGTTTGGCTTGTTCAGTATCCAGTAAATAGCGGCGCTGTATATTTCGCACTGTTCGGCTGCGAACATCTTGTTCTACCGGCAAATGAAGCATGCCATAGACCAGCCCTTCACGTAGTGCGCCGCCCGCTAGCGTCATACTTTCAATCGCCAACTCTTGGAATATTGCAATTAAGATAGACAGGCCACTGGGGAAAACCAGTGCGCGTTCCAGTGTTAAACCGGGGATTTCCAGTTCTTCCAGTTTGCCACATTGAATCGCTCTTTGTTTGAGCTGCTGCAATTTGGCTAAGGTGATCAGCTCGTCCATACCCTGGGCGACCATGATTTCTTGCAGAGCCTGCACCGTGCCAGAGGCTCCTACACAGACTTGCCAGCCATGGTCACGAAAGCGCTGTGCGATAGGTTTGAGCATCTCACGAGCGGCTAACTCTGCACGATCAAAATTGTCTTTTGCCAGATTGCGGTCACTGAAGTAGCGCTCCAGCCAGGTTACGCAACCCATTGATAAGCTGACCAGAATATTTGCCTGAGCACCATGGCCGGTCACCAGTTCTGTGCTGCCACCGCCAATATCGACGACTAAACGCTGCTCTGGCCCACCGGTAGTATGGGCGACGCCCTGATAAATCAGACGCGCTTCTTCTTCACCACTAATTACTTGAATCGGACAACCGAGGATTTCAGCCGCAGTTTGCAGGAATTCTTCAGCATTTGAGGCCAGACGCAGGGTGGCTGTTGCGACCACACGAATCTGACTCAAAGGAATGTCCTGCAAGCGCTCTGAGAAAAGCTTCAAGCATTGCCAGCCACGTTCCATCGCTTCTTGCGATAGGTGGTTTTGGCTATCCAGACCCGCCGCCAGACGGACTTTCCGCTTGATTCGGGCTAACGTCTGGATACTGCCAGCCACCTCACGTACCACCAACATATGAAAACTGTTGGAGCCAAGATCGATGGCAGCATAAAGTGAGGTGGAACTTAGCATCATTTATCAGCTCGGTCGCTTACGGTTATTCCGTGGTGCACCACTGCGACGTGGAGCAGAGTTACGGCGTGGGCCATTCCCGGTGCGGGTACGGGCCAGACGTTTTGGTGCTGGTAAATCAGTTAATAGCGCATCGCTATTATATTTACTTACCGGAATGCTATGGCCAGTGTAGGTCTCAATAGCGGGTAAGTTTAACGCGTACTCTTCACATGCCAGGCTGATGGAATGACCACTTTCGCCAGCACGGCCAGTTCGGCCAATGCGGTGAACATAATCTTCACAGTCATCGGGTAAGTCATAGTTGAAAACATGGGTTACCAGTGGAATGTGTAGGCCGCGGGCGGCAACATCAGTCGCAACCAAAATATCCAAATCACCCTTAGTGAAATCTTCCAGAATGCGCAGGCGTTTTTTCTGTGCAACATCACCGGTCAACAAACCGACACGATGACCATCAGCAGCCAAATGGCCCCAGATTTCTTCGCAACGATGTTTGGTATTGGCGAAAATAATGCAGCGATCTGGCCACTCTTCTTCAATTAACGTCTGAAGCAGACGCATTTTTTCTTCATTTGAAGGGTAGAACAGCTCTTCCTGAATGCGGTGGCCGGTTTTTTGCAACGGTTCCACTTCAACATATTCAGCGTTATTCATTTGCTCAAAGGCCAGTTCACGTACCCGGTAAGAGAGTGTGGCAGAGAACAGCATGTTTAAGCGCTTATCAACCGAAGGCATACGGCGGAACAGCCAGCGGATATCTTTAATAAAGCCTAAATCGTACATCCGATCGGCTTCATCCAAGACCACAACCTGAATTGCACCGAGGTTAATATAATTTTGTTTTGCGTAATCGATTAAACGGCCAGTAGTACCGATAAGAATATCAACACCACTCTCCAGTACCTTAAGCTGTTTATCGTAGCCATCGCCGCCGTAAGCCAAGCCTAATTTCAGCCCGGTTATCTGGGAAAGTGATTCTGCATCGGAGTGAATTTGCACGGCTAATTCGCGCGTTGGTGCCATAATTAATGCGCGCGGTTGATTAGTCTGGCGACCCTCTTCTGCGGGGTGAGAAAGCAAATAATGGAAAGTAGACGCTAAGAATGCCAGCGTCTTGCCGGTTCCTGTTTGCGCCTGACCCGCTACATCACGCCCCGAAAGGGTGAGTGGCAATGCTAACGCCTGTATTGGCGTGCAATACTGAAACCCTTTGTTTTCAAGGGCTTCAATAACTAGCGGGTGCAGGGCGAAGTCGGAAAACTTCTGTTCGGTCAAGTGTGTTTTGCTCATAGTGTGGTAGAATATCAGCTAACTATTGCTTTACGAAAGCGTATCCGGTGAAATAAAGTCATCCTACTGTTGGTTAATGCTACACCAACGAGGTAGACACAATCCTTTGGAGTAGAACATGAGCGATAAAATTATTCACCTGAGTGACGAAAGCTTCGGCACTAAAGTGCTGGAAGCCGATGGCCTGGTTCTGGTTGATTTCTGGGCTGAATGGTGTGGTCCGTGCAAGATGATTGCTCCGATTTTGGATGAAATTGCTGAAGAGTATGAAGGTAGGCTTACCATCACTAAATTGAATATTGATGATAACCAAGCCACTGCACCGAAATACGGTATCCGTGGTATCCCTACGCTGTTGTTATTCCGTGACGGTGAAGTAGTGGCAACCAAGGTAGGTGCTTTGTCTAAGGGTCAGCTTAAAGAATTCTTGGATGCTAATCTGTAAGCGGCGTTAGCCGTTAATACCGAAAGTCATTGGCATTGCAGTAAGGCAGCAAACGAGCGACAGATTGGTTATAAACCATTTTGAACCGCGTGAGCGTTAGCCTCTAATGCAGCTCATTATCCCGATAAGCTGACTCAGGTCACTGATTCGGGTAAGTCAGAGTCGCACACCGCTGCAGCTTCAAGGCCGTAGGGTATGTTTAGCGGCAGTTGTGATTTCTCACACTGACCGCTAGACGCCCGCAAAGAAGCGTGTTAAGTTTACCCTACTGCATATAGAACATTCCTGTGTATTGAGTCCGGGTTTGTAGCATCTAGCTTATTCTTTAGTATCTAATAAACAGTCTGTAGCATCTAAATAGTTTGAATCTAAAGTTTTACTCTATGTCGAAATAATTTGTGTTGAGAATATGTATGAACTCAATCGCTTTTTGACAGTCTAGTGTTTTACAAAATCAGTCTAAGGCACCTTCAATCTTTACACCGTTGAGTCGCGCAAGCTTGCGTAAGTCATTACTTGCGTAGTTTGGCCAAGGCCGGTGATTGAATGTCCCGTTAAACAGGCACGGATGACGCTGCCATACCATTCACGACCATAGTTCGAGACATACCCCGAGTTTAAGAACCCACCATTATGAATCTTACCGAATTAAAGAACACGCCGGTTTCTGATCTGATAACACTTGGCGAAAATATGGGGCTGGAAAACCTGGCCCGGATGCGTAAACAAGATATTATTTTCTCTATCCTTAAGCAGCACGCGAAAAGTGGAGAAGATATCTTCGGTGACGGTGTATTGGAGATATTGCAGGATGGATTTGGTTTCCTCCGTTCAGCAGACAGCTCCTACCTCGCCGGTCCCGACGACATCTATGTATCCCCAAGCCAAATTCGCCGTTTCAACCTTCGCACTGGTGATACCGTTGCCGGTAAGATTCGTCCACCGAAAGAAGGTGAGCGTTATTTTGCATTGTTGAAAGTTAACGAAGTTAACTACGACAAACCGGAAAATGCCCGTAACAAAATCCTGTTCGAAAACTTAACCCCATTACATGCCAATTCTCGTCTACGGATGGAACGTGGTAATGGTTCGACAGAAGATTTAACTGCCCGTGTACTTGATTTGGCTTCGCCGATCGGTCGTGGCCAGCGTGGGCTGATTGTCGCTCCGCCAAAAGCGGGTAAGACTATGCTGCTGCAGAATATTGCTACCAGCATTGCTTATAATCACCCTGATTGCGTATTAATGGTCTTGCTGATTGACGAGCGTCCGGAAGAAGTTACTGAGATGCAACGTCTGGTTAAAGGTGAAGTTATTGCTTCAACTTTCGATGAGCCAGCATCCCGTCACGTTCAAGTCGCTGAAATGGTTATCGAGAAAGCGAAACGTCTGGTTGAGCATAAAAAAGACGTTATCATCTTACTGGATTCGATTACTCGTTTGGCCCGTGCATACAACACCGTCGTACCTGCTTCTGGTAAAGTTCTGACTGGTGGTGTGGATGCTAACGCCTTGCATCGTCCTAAGCGTTTCTTTGGTGCTGCGCGTAATGTTGAGGAGGGCGGTAGCCTGACTATCATTGCCACCGCGTTGGTTGATACCGGTTCTAAAATGGATGAAGTTATCTATGAAGAATTTAAAGGTACCGGCAACATGGAATTGCATCTTTCTCGCAAAATTGCAGAGAAGCGTGTGTTCCCAGCCATTGATTTCAACCGCTCTGGTACGCGTAAAGAAGAGCTGCTGACCACCACTGAAGAGCTACAAAAAATGTGGATTTTACGTCGTATTCTTCATCCAATGGGTGAAATCGATGCAATGGAGTTCCTCATCAGTAAATTGGCAACAGCGAAAACCAACGATCAGTTCTTCGATAACATGAGACGTTCATAAGTTTAGCGAAATTAATCAAAACGCCACGCTCAGACGTGGCGTTTTTTGTATTTGGGCTATACGATAGTCGGGATTGTTATCTATCCAGTAAATGACGCAATCAAACCAATGCCTATTTCCTATACTTATTCTTCTTAATACACCCAAAGAATTTTGAGTTGCAGGTCGACAACCAATGAGATAATCCCGATGAGAACATGCAGTGGCCCTGCGGCTTCAAATATGAAAGGGATAACGAGAAAATAGTAAAAATAGAGTTGGGAATAGTAAGCAAGGCTGTCATCATATTCAGAAATAACTGAAAGCATAGGGAAGGCATAGGGAAGGCGTGGTATACGCCAAACCTCATGCTAAGCTGTCGTATCTTTTTGCAGAGAGCGGTTAAACGTGAACTTACTCACTATGAGTACTGAAATATTTGTTATTTTTCTGTTTTCTCTGGCATTTTTATTTGTAGCTCGCAAAGTTGCCAAGAAAATTGGATTAGTTGATAAACCTAACTATCGCAAACGTCACCAAGGGCTGATCCCATTAGTGGGTGGAATATCCGTGTTTGCGGGTATTTGTTTTACTTTCCTGATAACTAACCAGCAAATCCCACATTTCCACTTATATCTGGGGTGTGCTGGTTTATTGGTGTTCGTTGGTGCTTTAGACGATCGCTTCGATATCAGTGTAAAAATCCGCGCCTTTGTCCAAGCGTTGGTCGGTATTGCCATGATGGCAGCCGCAGGGCTTTATTTACGTAGCTTGGGGCATGTATTTGGCCCGTGGGAGATGGTATTAGGGCCATTCGGCTATGTTGTCACACTGTTCGCAGTATGGGCGGCGATAAACGCTTTCAATATGGTCGATGGTATTGATGGCTTACTGGGAGGGCTGTCTTGTGTCTCTTTCGGTGCCATGGGGCTTTTGCTGTATCAAAGCGGACAAATGGCATTAGCACTGTGGTGTTTTGCGATGATTGCCGCCATCGTGCCTTATATCTTGCTTAACCTTGGGTTGTTAGGTCGCCGCTATAAAGTCTTTATGGGGGATGCAGGTAGTACGCTGATTGGTTTCACCGCGATTTGGATACTATTGCAAAGTACACAAGGTAATTCTCATCCCATTAACCCGGTCACAGCATTGTGGATTATTGCAATTCCATTGATGGATATGATTGCCATCATGTATCGGCGTTTGCGTAAAGGAATGAGTCCTTTCTCCCCCGACCGCCAGCATATCCATCACTTGATCATGCGCGCCGGTTTTACTTCACGACAGGCATTTGTCTTAATCACCCTCGCTGCGGCATTGTTAGCGGGAGTGGGGGTTATCGGCGAACGGCTAACATTTATCCCTGAATGGGTTATGTTGGCACTATTCTTGCTTGCATTTCTGTTATATGGCTACTGCATAAAACGGGCATGGCGAGTGGCGCGTTTTATCAAACGTATCAAGCGTCGGATGCGCCGTGCATCGCAAAATAAGCATGAATCTTAACCAGAGGCTTTTAGGCAGTGATGAAACCAGAATCTATGTCGACTGATAAAACAGTATCTACCCACAATGAACCCGTTATGGATAACGAGTTAGATATCCGCAGCCTGTGCCGTACTCTTTGGCGCGGTAAAGTGTGGATTATCGGTATGGCAATTCTTTTTGCTGCTATAGCGCTGGGTGTTTCCTACTTGGTAAAACAGCAGTGGAGTGCGACAGCCATTACAGACAGACCAACTGTCAATAATTTGGGCGGTTATTATTCTCAGCAGCAGTTTTTGCGCAACCTGGATAGCCGCAACAATAATGGTGTTGCCAGTGAGCAACCCGGTATTTCTGACGAAGCATACAGCGAATTTATTACTCAGTTAGCCGCTTATGACACGCGTCGCGATTTTTGGCTACAAACTGATTATTACAAACAGCGGTTAGAAGGTGATGCTAAGGCGGATGCGGCATTGCTCGATGAGCTGGTGAATAATATTGTTTTCACTCCGCGTGATGACAAAAAAATGCTGAATGACAGCATTAAATTGACAGCGGAAACCGCCACCGATTCCAATAAATTGCTGCGCAGTTATATTGATTTTGCTAGCCAGCGTGCAGCCAGTCACTTGAATGATGAGATTGAAGGCGCATGGGCTGCTCGCACTCAGTCAATGAAAGCGCAGGTTAAACGGCAAGAAGCCGTTGCTCAAGCTGTATACGATCGCGAAGTTGCTGCGGTTAAGCAAGCCTTGAAAGTGGCCAGCCAGCAAGGGATTAATCGCAATCAAACCGATACGCCGGCTGAACAATTACCCGATTCTAAAATGTTTATGTTAGGTAAACCGATGCTCGAAGCCCGGCTAGAGACATTGCAGGCTACCGGCCCAAGTTTTGATATTGATTATGATCAAAACCGAGCAATGCTGGCAACATTGAACGTCGGCCCGACACTGGATAAAACCTTCCAGGCTTACCGTTACTTGCGTACACCAGAAGATCCAGTGACCCGTGATAGCCCGCGTCGCGTATTCCTGTTGATTATGTGGGGCGCGATTGGCGCATTGGTTGGTGCGGGAGTGGTGTTGGTTCGCCGCACCAGCACGCAAGCATAATCCAGGCTGTATGTGCTAAGTATTATTGGCCAGTAAAAGACTGACCAGTAAAAGATTGACCAGTAATGGGCGCATTGTGCGCCCAACTTGCAGGCGTTGTCTGCGGCTAACTGACCTTAAAGAGATTCACTGTGAAAGTGTTGACTGTTTTTGGCACCCGGCCTGAAGCCATTAAAATGGCTCCTCTGGTGCATGCCTTGGCTCAGGACGAAGCCTTTGAATCAAGAGTCTGCGTCACTGCTCAACATCGTGAGATGCTGGATCAAGTGCTACGTTTATTTGAGATTCAGCCGGACTATGATTTGAATATCATGAAGCCGGGACAGGGATTAACAGAAATAACCTGTCGTATTCTGGAAGGGCTAAAGCCTGTTCTGGAGGAGTTTAAGCCGGATGTAATCTTAGTGCATGGTGATACCACAACCACGTTGTCGACCAGCCTTGCCGCATTTTATCAACGCATTCCTGTCGGCCATGTTGAAGCGGGCTTACGCACCGGTGATCTCTATTCACCGTGGCCAGAAGAAGCTAACCGCCAACTGACCGGCCACCTTGCGATGTATCATTTTGCTCCGACCGAGAACTCGCGGCAAAACTTGCTACGCGAGATGGTGCCAGACAACCGCATTTTTGTGACCGGCAATACCGTGATTGATGCGCTGTTCTGGGTTCGTGATCGGGTAATGAATAATCCAGAATTACGCGACAGTTTGGCGGAGCGTTATCCGTTCATTGATGCCAATAAGAAGATGATTCTGGTGACTGGCCACCGCCGCGAGAGTTTTGGTGGCGGTTTTGAGCGGATTTGCAGTGCATTAGCTGAAATTGCACTTAAACATCCTGAGGTACAGGTGGTTTATCCCGTGCATCTCAACCCTAACGTCAGTGAGCCGGTCAACCGCATCTTGAAAGGGATTGATAATATCATCCTGATCGACCCGCAAGATTACCTGCCATTTGTTTACCTGATGAATCACGCCTACCTGATCCTAACGGATTCTGGTGGTATTCAGGAAGAAGCGCCTTCATTAGGCAAGCCGGTATTAGTGATGCGAGATACCACTGAGCGCCCGGAAGCGGTCGATTCTGGTACCGTTTTGTTGGTGGGCACTAATATTAATAAAATTGTCGACGCAGTGACCCACTTGCTGACTGATGACGCTGCCTATCATCAAATGTCACGCGCGCATAATCCTTACGGTGACGGGCATGCCTGTCAACGCATCCTTGAAGCTTTAAAGAATCATCAGGTGACGCTATGAGTTTTGACACTATTTCTGTTATCGGTCTTGGGTATATTGGTCTGCCAACCGCTGCTGCTTTCGCATCGCGCAAGAAGAAAGTCATTGGTGTGGACGTCAACGCCCATGCGGTTGAAACCATTAATCGTGGTGCAATCCATATCGTGGAGCCGGATTTAGATAAAGTGGTGAAGATTGCTGTTGAAGGCGGTTACCTGCAAGCGGTAACCAAACCGCTGGCTGCAGATGCGTTTCTTATTGCCGTGCCAACACCCTTTAAAGGCGATCATGAGCCGGATATGGTGTATGTAGAGTCCGCCGCTAAATCTATCGCCCCTGTTTTGAAAAAAGGCGATTTGGTCATTCTGGAGTCCACTTCTCCGGTGGGTGCCACTGAGCAAATGGCCCAATGGCTGGCTGAAGTTCGCCCTGATTTGAGCTTCCCACAGAATGCGGGTGAAGAGGCTGACATTAACATCGCTTATTGCCCAGAGCGCGTATTGCCGGGCCAGGTGATGGTTGAACTGATTCAAAATGACCGTGTTATCGGCGGTATGACGCCGAAATGTTCTGCGCGCGCCAGTGAATTGTACAAAATCTTCCTGGAAGGCGAATGTGTGGTGACCAACTCCCGCACGGCAGAAATGTGCAAGCTGACTGAAAATAGTTTCCGCGACGTTAACATTGCCTTTGCCAACGAGCTGTCCCTGATTTGTGATGAGCAGGGAATCAATGTGTGGGAGCTGATTCGCCTGGCGAACCGCCATCCGCGTGTGAACATCTTGCAGCCAGGCCCCGGTGTGGGCGGCCACTGTATTGCTGTTGACCCATGGTTTATCGTTTCTCAAAATCCACAATTGGCCCGCCTGATCCACACTGCGCGTCTGGTGAATGATGGTAAACCGCTGTGGGTAGTTGACCGCGTTAAAGCGGCGGTGGCTGATTGTCTGGCGGCCACGGACAAACGTGCATCTGAAGTTAAAATTGCCTGCTTCGGCTTGGCATTTAAACCTAATATTGATGACTTGCGCGAAAGCCCGGCGGTTGAAATCGCTCATTTGATCGCACAATGGCACACCGGTGAAACGCTGGTGGTTGAGCCGAATGTTGAGCAATTGCCGAAATCACTGGCGGGGCACGTTACTCTGAAAGATACCGCAACTGCCTTGCAGCAAGCGGATGTGCTGGTGATGCTGGTGGATCACAGCCAATTCAAAGCCATCAAACCCGAAGATGTGAAGCAATCATGGATTGTGGACACTAAAGGAGTATGGCGTTGAGACGTATTCTGGTTACCGGTGGGGCCGGTTTTATCGGCTCTGCCGTAGTAAGACATATTATTGATGGCACTTCAGATAGCGTAGTTGTGGTGGATAAACTGACCTATGCGGGCAATTTGGAGTCACTGGCGGTTGTTGCTCACAGTGAGCGCTACGCTTTTGAACAGGTTGATATCTGTGACCGCACTGAACTGGATCGCGTTTTTGCACAGTATCGACCGGATGTGGTGATGCATCTGGCGGCAGAAAGCCATGTTGACCGGTCTATTGATGGCCCTGCGGCCTTTATCGAAACCAATGTATTGGGCACTTACCAAATGTTGGAAGCGGCGCGTCATTACTGGCAACAACTGAGTGCAGAGGGGAAACTGGCGTTTCGCTTCCACCATATCTCAACTGATGAGGTGTATGGCGACCTGCATGGTACCGATGATTTATTCACCGAAACCACGCCTTATGCGCCAAGTAGCCCTTATTCTGCTTCCAAAGCCTCTAGCGACCATTTAGTTCGCGCCTGGTTGCGGACCTATGGTTTACCGACCTTGGTGACCAATTGCTCCAATAACTACGGCCCGTATCATTTCCCTGAGAAATTGATCCCACTGGTTATTCTAAATGCGCTCGCCGGCAAACCGCTGCCAGTGTATGGCAATGGCGCACAGGTTCGTGATTGGCTGTATGTTGAAGATCACGCCCGGGCCTTGTATCAAGTGGTTACCGAAGGTGTGGTGGGTGAAACTTACAATATTGGCGGCCATAACGAGCGCAAGAATATTGAAGTGGTTGAGACCATCTGCACACTTTTGGATGAACTGGTGCCAGAAAAACCGGCAGGAATTGCACACTATCGTGACCTGATTACCTATGTCAAAGACCGCCCAGGCCATGATATGCGCTATGCTATCGATGCCAGCAAAATTGAGCGGGAGCTGGGCTGGCGGCCACAGGAAACCTTCGAAAGTGGTATTCGTAAAACCGTATTATGGTATTTGAATAACGAATCTTGGTGGCGTCGTGTTCAGGATGGTTCTTATGCCGGTGAGCGTCTGGGCCTAAGTGATTGACGATAGGTTCGAAGTTTATTAATCATTGGGATGGCATCATTCAATATTTTGCATGATGTTTTCAAGACATTGTATGTCTTAGGAGATCGTATGAAAGGCATAATTCTGGCTGGTGGCTCCGGCACGAGGTTGCACCCCATCACCCGTGGTGTCTCTAAGCAACTGCTTCCCGTTTATGATAAGCCGATGATTTACTACCCGCTGTCAGTGCTGATGCTGGCGGGGATCCGCGATATCCTGATTATTTCTACTCCAGAAGATTTACCCTCCTTCCAGCGTTTGCTGGGTAATGGTGAAGAGTTTGGTATCAATCTGAGTTATGCCGCGCAACCTAGTCCAGACGGGCTGGCACAAGCATTTATCATTGGTGAAGAGTTTATCGGCAATGGGCCTTGTTGTTTGGTGCTCGGCGATAATATTTATTTTGGTCAGGGCTTTAGCCCAAAACTGAAAACTGTCGCGGCGCGTGAGCACGGCGCAACTGTTTTCGGCTATCAAGTCATGGACCCAGAGCGTTTTGGCGTGGTGGAGTTTGATGACAATTTCCGCGCGTTATCGATTGAAGAGAAACCAAGCCAGCCGAAGTCCAATTGGGCGGTGACCGGGCTTTATTTCTATGACAGCCAAGTGGTTGATTTTGCTAAACAAGTGAAGCCGTCCTCCCGTGGTGAGCTGGAAATAACCAGCATCAACCAGATGTATTTAGAGCGCGGTGAGCTGACAGTAGAATTATTGGGCCGTGGTTTTGCCTGGCTTGATACTGGTACCCATGACAGCTTGATTGAAGCCAGCACCTTTGTACAAACTGTTGAAAAACGTCAAGGTTTCAAAATTGCCTGTCTGGAAGAAATCTCCTGGCGCAATGGCTGGTTGGATGATGATGGCGTCAGGCGCGCAGCCACAGCGCTAGCCAAAACGGGTTATGGCAAATATCTGTTGGACTTGCTCCATGCCCGTCCACGCCAATATTGAGCCGCTGGCCTGGGAAAGTGAATTTTTCCAGCGCCACAGTGCAAAACTGATTTTCTCTGACTCAGCCCCGCAACTTAATCCGGCTGAGTTGGATGCTTTTACCCTAATCCAAGCCAAAGTTCCTACGCACTGCCTTGATCTTATTGATTCCCTTGGTCAACTTAGCTTCAAGTTAGTCGAAGGGGAAGTTGATCTGGTGCTGCCCGTTGAGAGAAACGATGCGGTTGGCATGGAAAATGCTTCATCTCAGACTGCTACCGGAACCTATCAACAGCGGGTCGCCATAACTGCCGATATCCCGCTTTTGCGCAGTGTTGCTGCCCGTGCCTTTGCATTAAGCCGCTTTCGCGCCCCGTGGTATGACCCACAGGACAGTGGGCGATTTTATGCCTTGTGGGCGGAGAAGGCGGTGTTGGGTACTTTCGACCATCAATGTTTGTTGGTAATGGATACGTCGGGGCAACCTGCGGGGTTTGTAACATTACGCGATTTGCAAGATGGCAGTGCGCGTATTGGCCTGTTGGCGGTGTTCCCCGAAGCCCAAGGTAAAGGTATTGGTTCATCATTAATGTCGGCGGCAAAGCAGTGGTGCCAAAATCATGGATTACACCGATTACGGGTAGCCACACAGATGAGCAATATTGCTGCTTTACGTCTTTATATTCGTAGCGGAGCCTCGATTGAGAGCACCGCGTATTGGTTATGCAGGGGATGAGATGATTCCATTTAACGCTCCACCGGTAGTCGGTACCGAACTCGGTTATATGCAGGCAGCAATCACTAGCGGCAAATTATGCGGTGATGGTGGATTTACCCGTCGTTGCCAGCAGTGGATGGAGAAACATTTCGATTGCCCGAAAGTGTTACTGACTCCCTCTTGTACCGCCTCACTGGAAATGGCGGCGTTGCTGCTGGATATTAAACCCGGCGATGAAGTGATTATGCCGAGTTTCACCTTCGTTTCGACAGCCAACGCCTTTGTTTTGCGTGGGGCGAAAATGGTTTTTGTGGATATCCGCCCAGACACCATGAATATCGATGAAACCAAGATTGAAGCGGCTATTACCGATAAAACTCGCGTTATCGTGCCCGTTCATTATGCAGGCGTGGCCTGTGAGATGGACACCATCATGGCGCTGGCGAAAAAACATAATTTATTTGTGGTAGAAGATGCTGCGCAGGGCGTGATGTCGACTTACAAAGGCAAAGCACTGGGCACTATCGGCCATATTGGTTGCTTTAGCTTCCATGAAACCAAAAACTACACGGCGGGTGGTGAAGGTGGCGCGACGCTAATCAATGACAAATCATTGATTGACCGCGCTGAAGTTATCCGTGAGAAAGGGACTAACCGTAGTCAGTTCTTCCGTGGGCTGGTCGACAAATACACTTGGCGGGATATTGGCTCCAGTTATTTGATGTCTGATTTACAGGCCGCATATCTATGGGGTCAGTTGGAAGTAGCAGAGAAAATCAACGAACGCCGTCTGGCGCTGTGGCATACTTATTATAATGCTTTCAAGCCATTAGCTGATGCTGGCCGCATTGATTTACCGGTGATTCCTGACAATTTAGAACAGAACGCGCACATGTTTTATATCAAACTGCGTGATATTGAAGAGCGCTCGGCCTTCATCAGTTACTTAAAAGAAGCTGAGATCATGGCAGTATTCCACTACATTCCATTACATGCTTGTCCGGCAGGAGAGGAATTTGGGCGTATGGCCGGTGAAGACCGCTTTACTACTCAGGAAAGTGAGCGTCTGGTGCGCTTGCCGATCTTCTATAACCTGACTGATGTGAATCAGAACACAGTCATTAATACTGTTTTGAGTTTCTTCGCCTGATATGTCTCTGGCAAAAGCATCGATTTGGACTGCTGGCTCTACGCTGATTAAAATCGGCGTAGGGCTGTTAGTGGTGAAACTGCTGGCGGTGACCTTTGGCCCCAGTGGTGTTGGGCAGGCGGGTAACTTCCGCCAGTTAATTACGGTATTAGGCGTGCTCTCCGGCGCGGGTATCTTTAACGGCATTACTAAATATGTTGCTGAATATCATCAGCAACCTGAACGTTTGCGAGCGGTGGTGGGGACGTCATCAGCGATTGTGCTGGGGTTTTCAACTCTGCTGGCATTGATTTTCCTGCTGGCGGCTAAGCCCGTCAGTATGGCGCTCTTTGGTCATGCGGATTATCAGAATGTGGTGCGAGCGGTGGCGTTTATCCAAATGGGGATTGCCTACGCCAACCTATTTTTAGCGATTCTCAAAGGTTATCGCGATGCCATGGGTAATGCGCTGGCGGTGATCGGCGGTAGCCTGATAGGGGTGGTCGCGTATTATATTTGCTTCCGGATAGGCGGTTATCCTGGCGCGCTATTGGGCCTGGCATTAGTCCCTGCGCTGGTGGTGATTCCGGCTGCCGGCATGTTGATTCGGCGCAAGACTATTCCGCTCAGCTATCTTAAACTTAGCTGGGACAAAGCATTAGCCAGCCATTTGGGTAAATTTACTATCATGGCGTTGATTACTTCGGTGACCTTGCCAGTTGCCTATGTGATGATGCGTAATCTGCTGGCTGACCGCTACGGCTGGGATGCCGTCGGGATTTGGCAAGGAGTCAGCAGTATCTCAGATGCTTATCTACAATTTATCACAGCATCATTTACAGTTTATTTGCTGCCGACACTCTCGAGACTCAAAGCTAAAGCAGATATTTCCCGTGAAATTCTGCGCTCATTGAAATTTGTGTTACCGGCAGTAGCGACCGCCAGTTTGATGGTCTGGTTATTACGTGATTTTGCTATTTGGCTGTTGTTTTCTCATCAGTTCACGGCTATGCGCGACCTTTTCGCTTGGCAGTTGGTCGGTGATGTATTGAAGGTCGGGTCTTACGTGTTCGGCTATCTGGTGATTGCCAAAGCGTCTTTGCGTTTTTACATTCTGACGGAAGTCAGCCAGTTCTTACTGTTGACCGGGTTTGCCCATTGGTTAATCCCAATGAATGGCTCTTTGGGCGCGGCACAGGCTTATATGGCCACTTATATCGTCTATTTTGCGCTCTGTAGCTGCGTATTCCTTATGTATCGTAGACATTCATCACCGTAAACACTCTTTACAGTAGAAAAAAATGACAACCCTGATTCATGTACTGGGATCTGATATCCCGCACCATAATCTGACTGTATTGCGCTTCTTCAATGATGTGCTGACAACCCGTGTGCCCGCTGAGCAGGCGCGGCACTTTATGGTGGCGGCAAAAGAAACGGCCCCTTTTTCATCATTTCCGCAGTTGGATATTGAAACGCACAGTAATAAGAAAGCCTTGGCCGAGGCGGTGATTGCCCGTGCGCAAGCTTCTCGCGATACGCGCTTTTTCTGGCATGGGCAGTTTAATGCCACTTTGTGGCTGGCATTGCTGAGTGGGAAAATCAAACCGCACCAGGTTTATTGGCATATTTGGGGCGCGGATTTATATGAAGATGCCAAAAGCTTGAAATTCCGCCTGTTTTACCTGCTGCGCCGTATTGCTCAAGGGCGGGTAGGGCACGTTTTTGCGACCCGGGGCGATTTAATATATTACCAACAGCGACATCCGCGGGTGCCGGCGTCATTGCTCTATTTCCCAACTCGGATGGACCCAACATTAACGGGCGTCAATATTGATAAGCCGCTCGCGGGGCCCATGACGATTCTGGTGGGGAATTCGGGTGACACCACCAACCGCCATATTGAGGCGCTAAAATCTATTCATCAGCAGTTTGGCCCTGATGCCAGAGTTATTCTGCCCATGGGGTATCCGGCGAATAATGAACTGTATATTGAACGCGTTAGGCAAGCGGGCTTGGCGCTGTTTGCGCAAGATAACTTGCGCATCCTGACGGAACAAATCCCGTTTGATGATTATCTGAATATCCTGCGCGAATGCGATTTAGGCTATTTTATTTTTAATCGCCAACAAGGTATCGGCACCTTGTGTTTATTGACCCAGTTTGGCGTGCCCTTTGTATTGAGCCGTAAGAACCCATTCTGGCAAGATTTAGCTGAGCAACATATTCCGGTGTTTTTCTATGGCGATTCTTTGGATGAACCATTGATTCGCGAGGCGCAGCGCCAGTTAGCGGGCTTGGATAAGCAATCTATCGCCTTCTTTAACCCTAACTATATCGAGGGTTGGCAACAGGCGCTGGCTCTTGCCGCGGGAGAACACCCATGACGCTGGGGCAATTTGGTGGTCTTTTCAGTGTCTATCTGATAGCGGTTATCTTTATCTTGATATTGACGTATCAGGAGTTTCGGCGGGTGCGCTTTAACTTCAACGTGCTGTTTTCAATGCTCTATTTGCTGACATTCTATTTCGGCTTCCCGCTGACCTGCATGTTAGTGTTCCAGTTTGGCGTCGCGGTGGTGCCGGTTGAGTATTTACTGTACGCCATGCTGTCAGCCACGGCATTTTATGGCATTTATTATGTGAGTTACAAAACGCGCCTGCGCAAGCCACGTAGCCAACCGCGTGCGCCGATATTCACCATGAATCGAGTAGAAACCAATCTGACCTGGATCCTGCTGGCGTTGGTGGCGATCGGCACGGTCGGTATCTTCTTTATGCAGAATGGTTTCCTGCTATTTAAGCTAGATTCTTACAGTAAAATATTCTCCAGTGATGTCTCTGGTGTGGCACTGAAGCGCTTTTTCTACTTCTTTATCCCGGCGATGTTGGTGGTCTATTTCCTCAAACAGGATATGCGCGCCTGGTTTTTCTTTCTGGCAAGTACCGTGGCGTTCGGCATCCTGACCTATGTTATTGTCGGCGGTACCCGCGCTAATATTATTATCGCGTTCTCATTATTCCTGTTTATTGGCATTGTGCGCGGCTGGATAACCTTGTGGATGCTCGCGGCAGCCGGGGTGTTTGGCATTGTCGGCATGTTCTGGTTGGCCCTGAAACGTTATGGGCTGGATGTGAGTGGCGCAGAGGCGTTTTACACCTTCCTGTACCTGACGCGCGACACTTTCTCGCCGTGGGAAAATCTTGGGTTGCTACTGCAAAATTACGACAAAATAGATTTTCAGGGATTGGCCCCGATTATCCGTGATTTCTATGTATTTATTCCGAGTTCCTTGTGGCCAGCGCGACCTGATTTAGTCTTGAATACCGCCAATTACTTTACTTGGGATGTGCTCGATAACCACTCCGGACTGGCGATTTCTCCTACTCTGATTGGGTCTTTGGTGGTGATGGGCGGGGTGTTGTTTATCCCACTGGGGGCCATCGTGGTGGGGTTAATCATCAAATGGTTCGATTGGTTGTATGAACAAGGTAAAGCAGAGAAAAATCGTTACAAAGCCGCCATTCTGCAAAGTTTCTGTTTTGGGGCGGTATTTAACATTATTGTGTTGGCGCGCGAAGGGTTAGATTCCTTTGTCTCGCGCGTGGTCTTTTTCTGTGTGATTTTTGGTGCCTGTTTGATATTGGCGAAATTGTTGTATTGGTTGTTCGATACGGCGGGTTTGATAAAGCAACGGGTACAGCGTCGTGCGGGTAAGTCTAAGCCGCTATCCACGTCTCAGGCCAGCAGCCAACTGTAAGGGTTATAATGGAACAGAATACTGATATTTCAAAGTCTCTTGATATTCCAAAAGCTATGGATATTCCAAAATACAGTGTCCGTGGCTTCGAAATTTGGGGTTTTCGTGACATGGCTCAGGTGCTCGATCACCTGCTGAGCAGTGGCCCAGTGAAGACCGGCACACTAGTGGCAATGAATGCCGAGAAACTGCTGAAAGCCGAAGATGATGCTGCCCTGCGTGAGCTGATCGGTGAAGCTGAATATCTGTATGCCGATGGCATCAGTATGGTGCGCGCTATCCGTCGTAAATATCCGCAAGCGCAATTGTCGCGAGTGGCAGGGGCTGATTTGTGGGAAGCGATAATGCAACGCGCGGGTCAGCAAGGGACGCCGGTATTTTTAGTCGGTGGTAAGCCCGAGATTCTCGCCGAAACCGAAGCTAAATTGCGTGCGCAATGGAATGTGAATCTGGTGGGCAGTCAGAACGGTTATTTCACCCCGGAACAGCGAGAGGCTCTATTCGCCCGTATTGCTGCCAGTGGCGCGGCAATCGTCACGGTTGCCATGGGGTCGCCTAAACAGGAAATATTTATGCGCGATTGCCGTAAAGCATACCCTGATGCTCTCTATATGGGGGTTGGCGGCACTTACGACGTCTTTACCGGCCATGTTAAGCGTGCACCCAAGATATGGCAAAACATGGGGTTGGAGTGGCTATATCGCCTATTGGCTCAACCCAGCCGTATCCGCCGCCAATTCAAATTGCTCAAATTTGTCGGTTATTATTACAGCGGCCGCTTGTAATAACCTCTTTAGCCTCAGGGTCAAATTTGGCCCTGAGGTTATAAAGCCTCCCATATTCATTCCCCTTATTAATACCGCTGGTGCTTAATTCCATTTTGGAATCAATTCTAAGATTTTTATTTCATAAAGTTTTAGTTTCTTGTTTGCTTATCTGCCGCAGATACGGAACGATACCGGCCGGTTACGGTTTTACAGTCATTACTCCGTTTTCTTAGGGGCCGTTTTCCTATTATTTAATCTGTATTAATAATTAAGCTAAATGTTTCATTCGGTCGTTACTTCTTTATTGAATAACAAAACTATTGAATAACAAAAACAACCGGGGTATCCGGAGCAAAGACACCAGTCAGTTATAGAGGATATATGGTAGACAACGAAGAGAAAAAAGGACTACACCGTGGGCTGGAAGCCCGACATATCGAACTGATAGCGTTGGGCGGTACCATTGGTGTTGGGCTATTTATGGGTTCCGCCAGCACATTAAAATGGGCTGGGCCGTCAGTCTTACTGGCTTATATTCTTGCGGGCTTATTTGTATTCTTCATTATGCGGTCAATGGGCGAAATGCTCTATCTGGAGCCAGTTGCAGGCTCTTTTGCCGTGTATGCACATAAATATCTCAGCCCCTATTTCGGCTATCTAACAGCTTGGGGTTATTGGTTTATGTGGATAGCGGTGGGGATATCTGAAATTACCGCGATTGGTGTGTATGTCCAGTTTTGGTTCCCAGAAATTCCGCAATGGTTACCCGCTATTGCAGGGGTGGCAATAGTGGCGCTGGCTAACCTGGCGGCGGTCAGACTGTATGGCGAGCTGGAGTTCTGGTTTGCGATGATCAAAGTCACCACCATCATTGTGATGATTCTGGTGGGGTTGGGCGTCATCTTCTTCGGTTTTGGTAATCACGGTCAGGCCATTGGTTTTGATAATCTGACGGCCCACGGTGGCTTCTTCGCTGGGGGGTGGAAAGGCTTCATGTTTGCGCTGTGTATTGTGGTGGCATCCTATCAGGGGGTCGAGCTGGTGGGGATTACGGCGGGTGAAGCGAGAAATCCGCAGGTCACACTAAAGCGAGCTATCAATAACATCCTTTGGCGCATCCTGATTTTCTATGTTGGTGCGATTTTCGTGATTGTCACTATCTTCCCGTGGGACGGCATTGGGACGGGGGGAAGCCCGTTTGTACTGACTTTTGCCAAGATAGGGATAGTTTCAGCTGCGGGTATTATCAATTTCGTAGTGCTCACCGCCGCGTTGTCGGGGTGTAATAGCGGCATGTATAGTGGCGGGCGCATGTTGTATGCGCTGGCGAAGAACCGCCAATTGCCCGCTTGTCTAACTAAACTGTCGGGCAGCGGTGTTCCGGTCTATTGCATTGCTGTCACGATTTTGTGTTTGTTGGTGGGTTCTAGCCTCAATTACATTATTCCTAATCCCCAGCAGGTGTTTGTGTATGTTTACAGCGCCAGTGTGTTGCCGGGCATGGTGCCGTGGTTCGTGGTGTTAGTGAGCCAACTGCGTTTCCGGCAGGTGCACCAAGAGGCATTGAAGCGACATCCGTTTAAATCCATCATGTTCCCCTATGTAAACTATCTCACCATCGCTTTTTTGATTTGTGTGTTGGTGGGAATGGGGATTAACCCAGAAACGCGTATATCTTTACTCGCCGGGGCTATTTTCTTAGGATTAGTGACCGCGTGCTATTTTTGCTTGGGAATGCATAAACAGAACTTAGCTGAAACATTGCCTGTGGTTTCAAGCCCAGAGGAACTGAAACGGCTATAAAACCAGCGAATAGGGCGGAGTGAGGGCTATCAATGGCTGACTTTTGCGGCAGAGTGTGCAAAGCGTAAGCAAACACACCATTTCTTCTAAAAAAGCACTAGACAGCCAAGTATTAAAACCGTAGTATCCTCACCCGCAACGGCGCTAAGCGCCCGTAGCTCAGCTGGATAGAGCGCTGCCCTCCGGAGGCAGAGGTCTCAGGTTCGAATCCTGTCGGGCGCACCATTAATTTTGTGTGCAAGAGCTGCGGTGGTAAGATTGCCGCGTACGACGAAGTCGAAGTAAGCTGTAAGTAGTAGGAAGTTATGGTGGCTATAGCTCAGTTGGTAGAGCCCTGGATTGTGATTCCAGTTGTCGTGGGTTCGAGCCCCATTAGCCACCCCAAATTTTGTGGAACATGCGATGGTGGCGGAATTGGTAGACGCGCTAGCTTCAGGTGTTAGTGTCCTTACGGACGTGAGGGTTCAAGTCCCTCCCTTCGCACCACACAAAACATGTAGATTTTATTAAGATTTACATGGACATAGGTCGAAAGACCATGTAGAGTAAGCAGTAAGAAATCGGCGAGTAGCGCAGCTTGGTAGCGCAACTGGTTTGGGACCAGTGGGTCGGAGGTTCGAATCCTCTCTCGCCGACCAATTTCAGAAGAAACCCCGCAATGCGGGGTTTTTTTTCGTCCGTATTTTGTTTCAGTCTTATTTGCCTCACGTCGATTTCTCTATCACTCATCTTCTTTATCATTTCATTCTGTTATCCATTACCGGGTCTATTCCTCTTACCTAAGAAACCCCGATTGGCACTTTTTGATCAAACACAACATGAGCCGGGCCAGAATCTCTCTTTATCTGATGAGAAGTGAAGTGTTGGGTTTTTGCGACAAAAGCCAGAGGCTTTGTCTCTAAACAGAGACATATAATCAACTGATAAATATAAAGAAAAAAAATGACAGTTTATAACGTCGTTTTGTAGCGACAGATCACGCTGGTGGGATAGAACTCAGTACGATGAGGTGGATATAGTACAGGATGAGTGAGTATAAAAATAAAATTCATAATTATCAGTTTATTGTGATTATATTTTTGAGTGCATGAGTAAAAATCTCACTCATTTTACGACTTGGCACGCTAAGTGCATTATCTAGAGTGTAGATGCTCATCCCACTTATTATGATTGCTTGGTCTTATAGTCCATTTAGCTTCATAAACCCAGGGATGACGCAGAGCCGATTTTAGGGTGCCTATTGTCCATGTAAACGATGTTGAATATCTTCATCACATACCGGACATAACGTTGAGTGAGGCACCGACATTGTTGTCTGTAGACCTGAAAATTTCAGACGCTTGCCTTTCTGGGCAAGCGTTTTTTTTGCCTATCCTTCGTCCTTGAAGCTACAGGGTTGTTAGCTGCACGTACTTACCCGAATCACTTACTTGAGTAAGTTCAGCGGGATGCGTTTGCTGGCTGCCTACCTGCAACTCCAATGACTTTGGATATTCTTTGCGGCTTGAAGCTACAGGATGCCGAATCAGGAGCCTTTCAGACTGCTGACAAAGTTGATTGAAGGGGAAATATTCCGTTGGGGTCGTAGTCGCTTACGCGACCGAAGCGGCCTGGGGGCCGTCGCCCCTTCACACACTGGGTTTGCTGCTAGGTTTGTCATCAACCTCAAGGCCCCGTTAGGAGCCTTGAGGTTGCTGTTTGACTAATGATTAAAGTGATTCGCCATTTTGCTTAAGAGTGAGCAATAGCCCCTCGCGGCGTGCCTGCGCGGCATCCTCAGGGCGGTGCAGTTTATCCAGAGCATCTGCCAGCCATGCATAATCATACCCGTCTGGGCGCTGTGCAAGCGCGGCTTTAAAGGCCTCGCTGGCTTTCTCCCACTCCCCATGTTTCAGCATTAGCTGGCCCAAAGTGCTATTGAGCAATGGTGTGGCTCCGTGCTGTTTGATGTGCTGGCGTAATGATTTCTCCAGTGGCTCCGGATTGCCGGACTTCAACCGCGGTATCAGTAACACCAACCGCTCATCATACTGGCGCTTCAGACCATCCAGAATGATTTGTTGGGCTACATCACTGTCATCACATTCAATCAGATGTTCCGCCAAGGCGACTTGCAGCGGGATCTCATGGCGCACTTTACGGCTTTGATCTTTCCACCAACGTTTCAGGCCGTCGCTGCCTTCTTCCGCCATACATTGATTCATTATGCCAATATAAGCTTGCTGCTCCAGCGCGGCGATTTCCTCAGCGGTATGCACCTGGGCTTTGCTCATTGCCGGTAAAATTTCCAGTAATGAACTGTAAGCGCCTGAGCGCAGATAAGCTTGTTCAGCCAAACGCAGCACTTCCGGATGGCGCGGGGCTTGATCCAAGAGCCGGTCAACGCCATGACGAGCGGCATGCACATGCCCTTGCGCCAACTGAATGCGCACCCGCGTGATATTGACCGGAAGTTGCTCTGTATCTGCCACTTCCGCTGCTCGCTCGAGATATTGATTGGTACGGAATTCATCACCGCGTTGCTGGGCTGCTTCCGCCGCCAGTAGGTAATTTACCATCGGCTGTTCGGCATGATCGGCATTTCGCGTCAGTAGCTTCTCAACTTGTTTGAAATCACCTTCAGCCAGTTTGATCAGCGCCGCCCGGGTTTGCTTACGGGCGCGGGTGCGCTTACGGCCCAAGAACCAGCCACGGGTGCGGGCGCCGGTGCGGAAAATACGGCGCAATATCCATTCCACTATCAGGAATGCGACCAACACCAAGACCAACATAATGACCAAACCAGTCACGCTGGTTTCGACGTTGTAGTTATCGGTCTGGATTAATACATAACCCTGATGACCCGCCAGCATAGGCCCAAGGACGATCCCCGCAGTCAGAATGAGGAATAACAGTAAGACTCGCAGCATACTTATTCCCCCTGAGTGGCAACTGGCGTCTGTGCCAGTAAGTTACGAACCCGGGTTTGCATCAATTTTTCCAGCATCGGCTGGCTTTTCAATTGATCAGGTACATCCATTGAAATTGATTGCTGACTTAGGTTTTCCAATTCATCCAGAAACGCCTTGGTGTTCGGGTCATTCACATCAAAATAAGCACGAACCCAAGTGGAAATCGTCTCTAGCGACTGTTTATACACTTCATCCTGATGGCGAGGCACGGCCTGAGCCGCTACTAGCAGGCGGGAGCGGATATTTTCACGTAAATAAACGTCCTGATTAGGTGCCAACAGTGGCTCGGCACTACTATCACGGCGGCGAATAGTAATAAAGTCAGACATAAAGCTATGCCAACTTTTGGTCAGATTCTGACGCCATTCGGCTAACGAGCTGGACAGCTCATCGCTATTGGCATCCATCGGCGAATCATCAATATTATTATCGGCGAGACGCAGGTTATCGACTTGATTCGACAATTGATTCAGTTTGAGAATAATGCCATCGAAATCAACCTGAGTTATCGCAGAAAGGGCACTGATATCTTCGGTTAATGCCCGGCGCACATCGATAAGGCTCGGGTCATTCATATCAGCCAAGCTGGCATCGGCACTTTTCAGTAAGGTGGCTGCCGTGGTGACGTCTTGATCACTCCACAGTTTACGCCCGGCCATTTTCACCAGAAAATCAGCTTGTGCCAGCAACCAGGTTTTGGCGTCACTTCCTGAGATAGTGGCGACTTTCTCCTGTAACTCGTTCAGTTGGCGAGTGAGCGATGTTTGTTGGCGGTCAGCCGCTTCCAGCGCTTTGCTTTGTTGTTGTAACAATGCCTCAAGCTGCTGTTTTTCCTGCAATTGACTCTGTTTTAATTCAGCTAACTGGTCTTGCAGCGCACTATTGGCCGCTTCTTGTAACTGAGCCTGTTGGTGTCCGTGATAATAAAGCCCGGCACCTAGCGCGATGGCCAGAGCAATAGCAATGGCTCCCAGAATTGGCCCGGTTTTTTTCTCCCGGCGGATTTCTGGTTCTGGCTGTTGGTGCCTCTCAGCCGCAGTGGTTATCTCTTCCACTGGTGCGGATGGGGTATTTTGTTCCGTCATATTGGGCATCCCATAGTCAGGTTTCAGGTTTATTGAAAATCTTGTAGTGCGCGGATCAGCGCATCATTATCAGCATTCTCCGCTACCCGGATATGGCTCCAGCCCATTTGGGCCGCTAAGGTAGCGAGGCGGTCACTCACCACCACCAATCGGCAGCGGAGCAACCAGGAAGAACGATAATAATCAGGAACCAAAGTATAGATCTGTTGTAACATTTCGCCGCTGGTAACCACCAGAATATCGACTCCGGCACGTTGCCAGTGCGCACTTTGCTCACTGCCATCATAAAATATCGGGCTGCGCTGATAACATTCGCAAAACGTTACCGTCGCTCCCCGTTCAGTTAAGCTCTCGCCAAGCAGCTCGCGCCCGCCATTACCGCGCAATAACAGCGCTTTCTTACCTGCCAATTTTTGCAGGTCGGGCAATGATAACAGCATCTCGCTGGTCTCTCCCGTGGGGGGGAAAGTGACGTGTAAGCGGCTGGCGGTATGCAATGCTAATGCCGTGTTACGACCAATAGCATAATAAGATAACTGCGCGGGCCATGACAGGTTATTTCTTTTTAACAGCGGGTTAGCGTAGCGCACCGCGTTCTGCGACAAAGCAAAAACCAAGTCACCGGCTTGCATATCTTGCAGTAATGCGGGCAGTTTTGGCAGGTCTCCGCCGGGAGAAAAATCAATCAATGGCGCATGATAGGCAACCCGCCCCAGCGCACGCAGGCGGCTGACTAACTGCTCCCCGGCAGGGGATGGACGGGTGACCAGAATTGTCATAGTGGTGGATTATCCCGATAAACTTCAGCCAGAATTTCCCGAGCTCCCCGCGCTAGCAACTCATCGGCCAGCTCAACCCCCATTTGCTCTGCATTTTCAGCTGGCCCGCGGCGCTCACCGCGAATAATCTCGCTGCCATCGGGCGCGCCAACCAATGCGCGGAGCCACAATGTATTGCCGTCCAATTCCGCATAACTGCCAATAGGCACCTGACAGCCCCCTTCAAGGCGGGTATTCATGGCGCGCTCTGCACACACACGCAATTCAGTCTCGCGATGATTCAGTGGTGCCAGCAGTTGGCGGGTATAATCATCATCCAGACGGCATTCAATACCGACTGCACCTTGGCCAACCGCCGGTAAGGATTCCTCAGCCGGCATGGCATAGCGAATTCGTGTTTCCAACCCGAGGCGCTTCAGGCCAGCAACAGCCAAAATAATGGCGTGGTATTCCCCTTTATCTAACTTGGCAAGGCGCGTGCCGACGTTACCGCGCAGATCACGGATAATGAGGTCGGGGCGGCGCTCGCGTAATTGGCACTGGCGGCGCAAGCTTGAGGTGCCGACAATACTGCCAGCGGGCAGGTCATCCAGATGGGCATAATTTGATGAGACGAAAGCATCACGAGGGTCATCTCGCTCACAAATAGTCACCAGACCCAACCCTTCGGGGAAGGCGATCGGCACATCTTTCATCGAATGAACGGCAATATCGGCCCGGCCATCGAGCATCGCCAATTCTAATTCTTTGACGAACAAACCTTTACCACCGACTTTCGCCAGCGGCGTGTCCAGAATGATGTCTCCACGGGTTACCATGGGAACTAATTCGACTTGCAGGCCGGGGTGATTGGCTTGCAGTAAATGTTGAACATAATGTGCTTGCCATAAGGCGAGCGGGCTTTGTCGGGTGGCAATTCGAATAATTTTGTCTAACATTGCTTGTTACCGTTTTTATATTTTACGGCCCATCCTACCATTGACCGGTGAAGACTGTCAGTGCGGTAGCCACATCAACAGGGCGGATAAGAGCATAAGAAAGCCACTATTCTAACAAATACTTGTCTGGATAAGGGGTTTCCACCCTTTTTACTGACAAAGTGGCTGTCGTGGCGGGCTTCAATGGGTTTATTTACCCAATAGTGGCGGGGATCGCTAATGACCTTGACAAGAAACAGACGTTATAATTGTAGGGATAGCTTTACTTTCTTTACGGTCAATCGGCAAGGTGTTAGATTGATCACGTTTCCAGCAATAATTCGTTCACTGTTATTCAAACAAAATGTCTTCAAACAAAATGTTTTTTGGTCAGTTCAACAAAAAGTACATTTTGGGTGAAAGTCAAAAAAAGCAATAAACGAATCTGGAACACGGGTTTCTTTCTAAGCACCGGAACAATTCTAAGCACCGGAATAACCAGGCGAGACGTCTTGTACCTCTACATCGAGACACTGAAACAGCGACTGGATGCGATCAACCAATTACGAGTCGATCGCGCCTTGGCGGCCATGGGGCCAGCCTTCCAAAAGGTCTACAGTCTGCTACCGACCCTATTACATTGTCATCACCCACTGATGCCGGGTTACCTTGATGGTAACGTTCCCCATGGCATCTGCCTTTTCACGCCCAATGAAACACAACAGGATTATCTCTCTCAGGTTGAAGCCAAATGGGGCCAGCCTTTGCAGCAGAGTGTGGGCGGTGAACTGCCGATTACCGGCGTCTACTCAATGGGAAGCACTTCATCTATTGGCCAGTGCCATACATCCGATCTGGACATCTGGGTGTGTCACCAAGCTTGGCTTGATACTGACGAACGCAACCGCCTGCAAAAGAAATGTAGCTTGCTGGAGAAATGGGCTGCATCAATGGGTGTTGAGGTCAGCTTCTTCCTGATTGATGAAAACCGTTTCCGCCATAATGCCAGCGGCAGTCTGGGCGGCGAAGATTGCGGATCCACCCAACATATTTTATTGCTGGATGAATTTTACCGCAGTGCGGTTCGTCTGGCAGGGAAACGTATTCTGTGGAATATGGTTCCGGTTGAAGAAGAAAATAATTACGATGATTATGTGCTGTCGCTGTATGCGCAGGGCGTACTGACGCCGAATGAATGGCTGGATTTGGGCGGTCTGAGCACCCTGTCAGCGGAAGAGTATTTCGGAGCCAGTTTGTGGCAATTATATAAGAGTATTGATTCGCCTTATAAGGCGGTGCTGAAAACCGTCCTGCTCGAAGCGTATTCGTGGGAATATCCTAACTCCCAACTATTGGCGATGGAAATCAAGCAGCGCTTGCATGCTGGTGAGATTGTGGCGTTTGGCCTTGATGCTTACTGCATGATGCTCGATCGCGTCACCCGCTATCTGACCCAAATCAATGACACTACCCGGTTGAACTTGGTGCGCCGTTGTTTCTATCTGAAAGTGTGTGAGAAATTATCTCGCACGCCCGCGAGTGCCGGTTGGCGGCGTGAAATTCTCAGCCAATTAGTCAGTGAATGGGGCTGGAGTGACGAGAACCTGGCGGTGCTGGATAACCGCGCGAATTGGAAAATTGAACGGGTGCGTGAGGCGCATAACGAGCTGTTAGACGCGATGATGCAAAGCTATCGTAATTTGATTCGCTTTGCGCGGCGCAATAACTTGAGTGTCAGCGCCAGCCCGCAAGATATCGGGGTTCTGACCCGTAAATTGTATGCGGCATTTGAAGCCTTGCCGGGTAAAGTGACACTGGTTAACCCGCAAATTTCACCGGATCTTTCAGAAGAACATCTGACCTTTATTCATGTGCCCGCAGGGCGCGCAAACCGCCCTGGTTGGTATCTGTATAATCAAGCGCCGTCAATGGATGCTATTGTCAGCCATCAGCCGCTGGAATATAACCGTTATCTGAATAAATTGGTGTCATGGGCCTATTTCAACGGCTTGTTGACCAGCAAAACACGGCTGCATATTAAAAGTGCCAATCTGTGCGATACCGTGAAACTGCAAGAGTTGGTGACTGATATCTCTCACCATTTCCCATTGCGGCTGCCCGCACCAACACCTAAAGCGCTGTATAGCCCATGTGAGATTCGCCACTTGGCGATTATCGTCAATCTGGAACATGATCCTACGGCGGCTTTCCGCAATCAGGTGGTTCATTTTGATTTCCGTAAAATGGATGTTTTCAGTTTTGGCGAACAGCAGCAATGCCTGGTCGGGAGCATCGATTTGCTGTACCGCAACTCATGGAATGAAGTGCGAACCCTGCATTTCAGTGGTGAGCAAGCAGTATTGGAAGCCCTGAAAACTATTTTAGGCAAAATGCATCAGGATGCGGCACCGCCAGAATCCGTGGATGTGTTCTGCTATAGCCAACACTTACGTGGCCTGATTCGTACCCGTATCCAACAATTGGTTTCTGAATGCATTGAACTGCGCCTGTCGAGTACTCGTCAGGAACCGGGCCGTTTCAAAGCAGTGCGGGTTTCTGGGCAGACTTGGGGATTATTCTTTGAGCGCTTAAGTGTCTCGGTTCAGAAATTGGAAAATGCGGTCGAATTCTATGGTGCGATTTCCAATAACAAGCTGCATGGGTTATCGATTCAGGTCGAAGCCGATCAAATTCATCTGCCACCGGTAGTCGATGGTTTTGCTAGCGAAGGGATCATTCAGTTCTTCTTCGAAGGCACCGCAGATGAGAAAGGTTTTAATATTTATATTTTGGATGAATCAAACCGCGTTGAGGTTTATCACCATTGCGAGGGCAGTAAAGAGGAGTTGGTACGGGATGTCAGCCGTTTTTATTCATCTTCCCACGACCGCTTTACCTACGGTTCCAGCTTTATCAACTTCAACCTGCCGCAATTCTACCAAATTGTGCAGTTAGATGGCCGAACTCAGGTCATTCCTTTCCGTAGCAATGCGCTGTCTCATCTGCATATTGCTGATAAAGAAACCTCCGCGCCAGCGCAGCAGTTTCAGCTACATTAATTTCCCCTGTGTCCTTGAAGCCGCAGGGGTGTTAGCTGCGCGCTCTTACCCGAATCACTGACTTGAGTCAGCTCATCGGGATGCGTTTACTGGCTGCCTACCTGCAACTCCAATGACTTTGGGGAATAGCTTGTGTCCTTGAAGCCGCAGGGGTGTTAGCTGCGCGCTCTTACCCGAATCACTGACTGTGACTAGCTAAAACTTACGACTTCGCCAGCTTGGGCGGTAGCGGCTTCGGACAGTTTGGTAAAGAATTCTTCGCCGCTGCGCGAACAATACCAGTGCCCTTCGCGGTAATCAAAATGGTAACCGCCTGCTTTAGTCGCCAGCCATACCTGATGTAACGGCTCTTGGCGGTTGATAATAATTTTGCTGCCATTTTCGAAAGTTAGGGTCATCACCCCACCATTGGTTTCATAATCAATATCGCTATCGCCGCTAAAACTGTCCAGTGTCTCTTCAATGTAAAGTGTCAATTGATCGGCTAACTGATGAAACTCGCTGTCGTTCATATTCAATTCCTATTGCTTTTCATGATCCACCTGCGATTATAGAGACCTTAGGCGCACGATTCACAGGCATTAATACTTTTACCGGCGTCAAAACAATTTACAGGCGTTAAAAAATGAAAAAAAAATTATATTGGCCGCTTACCGCGATGATGGTGTTAACACTTGCCGGTTGTGGCCTGAAAGGCCCGTTATATTTCCCACCGTCAGAGAAGCCCAAAGTGGAAACGGCACAACAAGACAGCGGCCAGATCGATAAGAATCAGCAGGGTGTGCCGGGTGATTCAAAACCGACCCAGAGTATTGCTGGGCCACAGTGACCATCCCTAGCGCAGCCAGATTGGGCCAATACCGAAAATTTAGCCGGTAAATAAAAGTCAGCGGAGTATGAAATGCAGTTCTCCAAAATGCACGGTCTTGGCAATGATTTTATGGTTGTCGATGCAGTTACCCAAAATGTTTACTTTTCGCCGGAGTTAATCCGCCGATTAGCAGACCGGCACACTGGCGTGGGCTTTGATCAGATGTTGGTGGTTGAGCCGCCTTATGACCCCGAGCTGGATTTTCACTACCGCATTTTTAATGCCGATGGCAGCGAAGTCTCTCAGTGTGGCAATGGCGCGCGCTGTTTTGCCCGTTTTGTGCGGCTGAAAGGTCTGACCAACAAACGCGATATCAGTGTCAGTACCCAAACCGGCCGCATGATACTCAGTGTCACTGAGGATGAACTGGTTTGCGTCAATATGGGCGAGCCCAATTTTGATCCGCAAGCGGTCCCTTTCCGGGCAACTAAAGCGGAGAAAACCTACATTTTTCGCGCTGCGGAGCACACGGTATTGTGTGGCGTGGTCTCGATGGGCAATCCTCACTGTGTGATGCAAGTTGATGATGTTTCGGTTGCCAATGTTGCCTTGCTCGGCCCAGTATTAGAAAGCCATGAGCGCTTCCCTGAGCGGGCCAATATCGGTTTTATGCAGGTGGTGAGCCGCGAACATATCCGCTTGCGGGTGTATGAGCGCGGAGCCGGTGAGACTCAGGCCTGTGGTAGTGGGGCTTGTGCGGCCGTGGCGGTTGGCATTCAGCAAGAATTATTGGGTGAAGAGGTTCATGTTGAATTGCCGGGTGGCAGTTTGCATATCAGTTGGAAAGGGCCGGGTCACCCACTGTATATGACCGGGCCGGCCACTCATGTGTATGATGGCTTCATCCATCTTTAGTATACCCGTCATACTTCAAGCTGCATGTGCGTTGGCCGCCTTCGCTCACCCCAGTCACTTACTTATGTAAGCTCCTGGGGACTTACTCAGTTGCCGCCTTCCTGCAACTCGAATTATTTAGGGTACGAATGTTCATTATAACGGGTGTGACATGAAAAGTTCTGAGGAGCAGGCGCTAGCGGGTATCGAGTTAGATGACGATGCCGTTATGCAGTATTTATTGCAAAATCCCGACTTCTTTATCCGCAATGCTCGTTTAGTTGAACAGATGCATATTCCCCATCCGGTGAGAGGCACGGTCTCGCTGGTGGAATGGCAGCTAGGGCGTCAGCGTCATCAGATAAGCCAGTTGGAAGAAGAGATTACGTTACTGATGGAGCAGGCGGGTCTGAATGAAGTGCTATTCAACCGCTTGCTGCAACTGCAAAGTAACCTCGCTGCTGCCAGTAGCTTGCAAGATATGCTCAATCGCTTGCAGCGCTGGGCCAGAGATTTCGGGCTGGCTGGGGCGAATGTCAGATTATTCACTGACCGCTGGCAAACTGGCGCGCCCTCTGATTTCACTCATTTGGGGCTATCTCGGCATGCTTTCGAGCCGATGCGCATTCAGCGGTTGGGTAATGAGCGCCATTATCTTGGCAGCTTAAACGGGCCGGAGTTGTTGCTGTTATTGCCTCAAGCGAAGCAAGTTGGGTCGGTGGCGTTATCATTGTTGGGTAAAGACGGCGATCTGGGGGTGATTATCTTCAGCAGCCGCGATACGCAGCATTACCAGCAAGGTATGGGCACTGTGATGCTTAATCAGTTATCCACATTACTGCCGAGCTTGCTGGAGCGCTGGATAGAGTCAGTATGACCGAGTTTAGTGCTTCGCTTGCCCCGCAGGTTGAAGCCTTCCTGCGCTACCTCAAAGTTGAGCGCCAACTCAGCCCACTGACTATCATCAGTTATCGGCGTCAGCTGCAAGCGCTGATGGAAATGGGCGAGCAAATGGGCTTGGCACACTGGCAAACGCTGGATGCCGCTCAGGTGCGCTCCTTGGTTTCCCGCAGTAAACGCGCTGGTTTGCACTCATCCAGCCTGGCTTTGCGGCTCTCGGCTTTGCGCAGTTTCCTCAACTGGCTGGTCAGTCAGGGCGTCATGCAGGTCAATCCTGCCAAAGGGGTCAGTACCCCGCGCTCTGGCCGCCATCTGCCGAAAAATATTGATGTCGATGAAGTCGATAAACTGCTGGATATCGACTTGAATGATCCACTGGCCGTGCGTGACCGGGCGATGCTGGAAGTGATGTATGGCGCGGGTCTGCGTTTATCTGAACTGGTCGGAATGAACTGCAAACATGTGGATCTGGCGAGCGGTGAAGTGTGGGTGATGGGCAAGGGCAGCAAAGAGCGCAAAGTCCCTATTGGCAAGACGGCGGTCAAGTGGTTGGAGCATTGGCTGGAACTGCGTGAATTGTTTGAACCGCAAGATGACGCCATATTTTTAGCCAATACCGGCAAGCGAATTTCCGCGCGCAATGTACAAAAGCGCTTTGCCGAATGGGGGGTAAAACAAGGCGTTAGTAGCCATATTCACCCCCATAAATTGCGCCACTCTTTCGCCACCCACATGTTGGAATCCAGCGGCGACCTGCGCGCGGTGCAAGAATTACTGGGCCACGCCAATCTGACTACCACACAAATTTATACCCATCTTGACTTTCAACATCTGGCAACAGTGTATGATGCTGCTCATCCACGGGCCAAACGAGGCAAATCCTGATGCATTTTTATCGTCCACTTGAGCGTATTTCCGCCATTACTTTCGATTTGGATGACACCCTGTATGACAATCGGCCGGTGATATCCCGTACAGAACAAGAATCTGTGGCATTTCTACAGCAATATCATCCCAATTTGGCGCAGTTACAAGCCGCAGATTTACAGGGTTTCCGCAGTGAATTACTGGCGCAAGACCCCGATATTTACCACGATGTCACTCAGTGGCGTTGGCATGCTATCGAACTGGGGTTGATTCGCCATGGTTTGAGTAAGTCAGAAGCGCAATGTGGGGCCGATGCGGCCATGGAAAACTTTGCCCTATGGCGTAGCCGTATTTATGTGCCGCCCGCCACCCATGACACGTTGAGCGCACTGGCAGAGCATTATCCGCTGGTGGCTATCACCAATGGCAATGCGGACACCAAAGCTTGCGGGCTGGATAATTATTTCCAGTTTGTCTTGCGCTCCGGCCCCCATGGCCGTGCCAAACCTTTCCGCGATATGTACCATAAGGCGGCGAATCATCTGGATATTCCGCTGAAACATATCTTGCATGTCGGTGATGACCTGACCACGGATGTTGCCGGTTCGCTACGTTGTGGCATGCAAGCTTGCTGGATTAATGACCGCGAACAAAGCCTGATGACGGCCAGTGATAGCCGGCTATTACCCCATATTGAGATTTCGCAGTTGGCTTCCCTGACAGCATTGCTATAATCCTCTGCAATAACTCTGTATAAATTCACAGTGGAATGATGGTAAAATCGCCGGATAACTGGCGATTTGGCTATTTTCCCTTACCCGATAAACGGTGCCTATGGACGTTTCTGATCTGCTCGACAGCCTGAATGAAAAACAACGCGAAGCCGTGGCCGCGCCACGCTGCAACCTGTTGGTACTGGCCGGCGCGGGCAGTGGTAAAACTCGGGTGCTGGTGCACCGTATTGCCTGGCTGTTATCCGTAGAAAATGCCTCGCCGTACTCTATTATCGCAGTCACCTTTACCAATAAAGCGGCGGCTGAAATGCGCCACCGTATTGAGCATTTGATTGGCACCAGTCAGGGTGGAATGTGGATTGGGACTTTCCATGGCTTGGCGCACCGGTTGCTGCGGGCCCACCATATGGATGCCAATCTGCCGCAGGATTTCCAAATCCTCGACAGCGACGACCAACTGCGCTTATTGAAACGCTTGGTTAAGGCCCTGAATTTAGATGAGAAACAGTGGCCACCGCGTCAGGCGATGTGGTACATCAACGGCAAGAAAGACGAAGGGCTACGTCCGCAGCATATTGAGAGCTACGGTAACCCGGTCGAAGCTACTTGGTTGCGTATCTATCAAGCCTATCAAGAAGCTTGTGACCGCGCGGGTTTGGTGGATTTTGCCGAGCTATTATTGCGCGCGCATGAGCTATGGCTGAATAAACCGCATATTCTGAATCATTATCGCGAGCGCTTTACCAATATTCTGGTGGATGAGTTCCAAGATACTAACAACATCCAATACGCTTGGATCCGCCTGCTGGCGGGGGAGCGCTCCAATGTGATGATTGTCGGCGACGATGACCAGTCAATCTATGGTTGGCGCGGGGCGCAGGTGGAGAATATCCAGCGCTTCCTGAAAGACTTTCCCGGCGCTGAAACTATTCGATTGGAGCAAAATTACCGCTCGACCAGCAATATCCTGACGGCAGCGAATGCCCTGATTGCCAATAATGACGGCCGTATGGGTAAAAACTTATGGACTGAAGGCGTTGAGGGCGAGCCAATCTCGCTCTATTGTGCTTTTAACGAGCTGGATGAAGCTCGGTTTGTGGTTAACCGCATTAGAGCCTGGCGCGACAATGGCGGTGCGCTGAATGATTGCGCCATTTTGTATCGCAGTAACGCCCAATCGCGTGTTTTGGAAGAAGCTTTATTACAGACGGCCACGCCGTACCGTATTTATGGTGGCCAGCGCTTCTTCGAACGGCAAGAAATCAAAGATGCATTGGCTTATCTGCGTCTGATTTCCAACCGCAATGACGATGCCGCTTTTGAGCGGGTGGTGAATACCCCGACCCGCGGTATTGGCGATCGCACCTTAGATGTGATTCGCCAAACTGCCCGTGATCGCCAGTTAACTTTATGGCAATCCACCCGCGCCATGTTACAGGAAAAAGTGCTGGCGGGCCGTGCGGCTTCTGCCTTGCAACGTTTTGTCGAACTGGTGGATTCACTGGCGCATGAAACCGCAGATATGCCGCTGCATGTCCAAACTGACCGAGTGATGCGCGATTCCGGTTTGTGGTCGATGTATGAGCAGGAAAAGGGCGAAAAAGGCCAGGCGCGTATCGAAAACCTTGAAGAGCTGGTCAATGCGACCCGCCAATACAGCTATCAGGATGAAGATCAGGATTTGATGCCATTGCAGGCGTTTCTTTCTCATGCGGCGCTGGAAGCCGGTGAGGGCCAAGCTGATGCCTATCAGGATGCAGTGCAATTGATGACTCTCCATTCAGCAAAAGGGCTGGAGTTCCCACAGGTATTCATCGTAGGTATGGAAGAGGGCATGTTCCCGAGCCAGATGTCACTGGATGAAAGTGGGCGTCTGGAAGAGGAACGGCGGCTGGCCTATGTTGGGGTCACCCGCGCTATGCAAAAACTGACACTTTGCTATGCCGAGAGCCGCCGCCTGTATGGCAAAGAAGTGAATCACCGGCCATGGCAGAAACCAAGGCACTTTGTGTCGGGAAATAGCGGTAAGCCGTGGCCCGGGAAAGCTGGGCGGCATTGGCGACTTCAGTTATTGATGGAAATGCGCCTTGTTCATACATCGACATCGCAGTGTCAATAAGTAACCGCCGGGTTCTGGCCCTGATGGTGGTTAGCGATGGGGAGGCGCGTTCTGGTTTATCCTGATGACTCACGGTCACTCCATAATCTAGATAGCGCATTTTTGCTCACTATAACAAACCGCTCGCACAAATCGCCATGAATGCCATTCATATTCAGATTATTTTTGAGACTATAGTCTCATATTTAAGTTATACACTTTGCGAAAATGATACTACAGTCTCAATATGATTCTATCTTAACCAACTCGCTCATTTTTGTGACATTCCGCATTCATAGAAGGATGTTCAGATGCCCCGTCATATTTTTATCGCGACTACGACAGATACCAAAGGCGATGAGCTGGCTTATGTCAGTGAATTGATTAGAGCAACCGGCCTGACCACGGTGACGGTTGATTTATCGACCAAAGAAGGCCAGCACGCCGGCGGCGCTGATATTGCGGCCGAAACGGTGGCGAGCCATCACCCTGATGGGCGTCAGGCCGTCTTTTGTGGTGACAGAGGGCGGGCGATAAGTGCGATGGCGGTGGCTTTTGAGCGTTTTATTGCCAGCCGTGATGATGTGGCTGCACTGTTAGGTTTGGGAGGCTCCGGTGGTACGGCGCTGATAACACCCGCTATGCAAAGTTTACCTATCGGTATTCCTAAACTGATGGTGTCCACCATGGCTTCTGGTGATGTTTCCGGTTACATCGGTGCCAGTGATATCGCCATGATGTATTCAGTCACCGATATTGCCGGGCTCAATCGTATTTCCCGCCGAGTGCTCAGCAATGCGGCCCATCAAATTGCTGGTGCGGTTTACTTTGCTCAAAAAGAAGAAACCGCTACTGATGACAAACCGGCGCTGGGTTTGACCATGTTTGGCGTGACAACCCCCTGTATTCAATCGGTTAGCGCAGCGTTATCGGCAGAATATGATTGTTTAGTGTTCCACGCGACCGGCAGTGGTGGCAAAGCGATGGAGAAATTGGCTGAAAGCGGCTTACTGGCAGGGGCGCTGGATCTGACCACCACCGAGGTTTGCGATCTGTTATTTGATGGGGTATTAGCGTGCGGCCCAGAAAGGTTTGATGCTATTGCTCACACCCAAATTCCTTATGTTGGCTCTTGCGGCGCATTAGATATGGTTAATTTTGGTAGCCCCGCCACCATTCCGGCGAAATATGCCGACCGCTTGTTCTATGAGCACAATGCGCAAGTCACATTGATGCGCACCACCGAGCAAGAGAACATTGAGATGGCGCGCTGGATTGGCGAGAAGCTCAACCGCTGTGAAGGCGAGGTGCGTTTCTTAATTCCACAGGGCGGATTCTCGGCATTAGATGCGCCGGGCCAACCTTTCTGGGACGAAAAAGCACTGCAAGCTTTTATCCATACGCTGGAAGAAACCGTGATTCAAACTGACAAACGCCGTCTGGTGCATTACCCATTCAATATCAATGACCCACAGTTTGCCCAGGCTGCGGTAGAAAACTTTAAAGAAATAGCAAAAAGCCCATCCAACCCTAAATAATTTGAGTTTGAAGTATGACGGGGTTAGGGCCATTTAATATCTGGAGAAACACATGCCAAAATTTCAACGCCAGGCCATATTGGCTAAATTCCGGGAAATGATCGCCCGCCGTGAACCGATTATCGGCGGCGGTGCGGGTACGGGTCTATCGGCCAAATGTGAAGAAGCTGGCGGTATTGATCTTATCGTCATCTATAACTCGGGCCGCTATCGCATGGCCGGTCGTGGTTCGCTGGCCGGTCTGTTGGCCTACGGCAATGCCAATGAAATTGTGGTCGATATGGCAAAAGAAGTGTTGCCGGTCGTCAAGAACACGCCAGTGTTAGCGGGGGTTAATGGTACCGATCCGTTCTGTCAGTTCGACCACTTTTTGGATCAACTGAAAGCATTGGGTTTTTCGGGTGTACAGAACTTCCCGACCGTGGGTTTAATTGACGGGAATTTCCGCGCCAACCTTGAAGAAACCGGCATGGGCTATGGTTTGGAAGTAGACATGATTCGCTTGGCTCACGAGAAAGATTTACTCACCACGCCGTATATTTTCAGTGCCGAAGATGCTGTCGCCATGACTCAAGCGGGGGCCGATATTATTGTTCCTCATATGGGGCTGACCACTGGCGGCAATATTGGCGCTGACACCGCGTTGAAGCTGGCTGACTGTGTGCCTCTGATTAATCAATGGGCCGCCGCCGCAAAAGCGGTGCGCGAAGATGTGATTGTGTTGTGTCACGGCGGGCCGATTTCTACCCCAGAAGATGCTCAATACATCTTGGACAATTGCCCGCAATGTGATGGTTTCTACGGTGCCAGCTCCATGGAGAGGTTACCAACAGAAATTGCACTGACGGATACTACTAAGCAGTTTAAAAATATAAAACGTTGATTATTTTGCCAATACCAAGGGAAAGCCTGTTTGTGAGTTTTGCTGAGTTATCAGCACAATAAAGAGGCAGGATACACAAAACCGAAGTCGAAGCTGACTTCGGTTTTTTTACTGATATTATTTCCGGCAGATTTTATTGCTGATAATGCGCCCCAATATCAGCCGTCGCATACCATGCCAATAGATTGCTGACTTCCTCTTCACCCTCGGCAGGTGACCAGCGGGCGAAATATTCAGCAGTAATGGGCTGGTAAGGGCCGTGTTTAACTTCAAAAATAACCGCCCCTTCTTCCAGTGAGAGCACGGCGTGCCACACATTAGCGGGGATTTCCATAATAGCGGTTTCCCGGCCCAACAGCGTGCGGTGGGTGACTTTCCCTGCGTCATCAAACAGCAGCACAATAAAGTTGCCGTGCAATGCAGTCAGTAATTCCCAAGTGTGGGGGTGGCGATGTGGGCGGACATACGTCTCTGGCTCCATTGCTATCGCCAGGCGCTGTATCGGGTCGTCGAGCTGTGGATGGAAGTTAAGATTGGCTCTCTGACGCGGTGACTGCTGCGCTTGCTGGCTCAACTGCACTAGGGTTTGTTGGGTGATTTGCTTCATTCTGGTCAAATATCCTTAAGAGTGGCTGACTGTAATCTCGCGTAAACAGATTGATGTTATACCCGTCATACTTCAAGCTGCATATGTGTTGGCCGCCTTTCTGCAACTCGAATTATTTAGGGTATATCGCTGCGCGCTGTGGGATAAAAAATCTTGCCACTCAGAACTGAAAATTGTGCTCATGAATTAACACCTTTTAACCGGTTGACAGCCTTTTTCTTCTCGGCGTAACATGCGCGCACTATTCTTGATGAGGACATTCGCCTTGGACACACCCAGTAGATACTGGCTCAATAACCTGTTCATATGGTGCAACTTCTAAGGCTATCCTCTTATTTGCTGATAGCCTTCGTGGTTGTCAGCGGCCCCGCTAAACCGCCGCTGTGAGTCAGATCTCCTTATGGTCTGAAACAAAGGGTATTTCAATACTGACCTGTTTCTGTGCTTCAATGCGTTTTCCCTATCCATCACCGCAAGGGAGTTTTGGCACATGCTGAGCGCATTTAAATTAAGTAACAATCGCTTATCCCGTTTGGAGCTGGATGAATCAGATGACCTGACTTCCTCACTTTGGGTCGATTTAGTCGAGCCAGAAGAGGGTGAGCGGGAACGCGTCCAGAATGAATTAGGGCAAAGCCTGGCTACGCGGCCAGAGTTGGATGACATCGAGGCCTCCGCACGATTCTTTGAAGACGAAGATGGCCTGCATATCCACTCCTTCTTCTATTACGAAGATGCTGAAGACCACGCCGGTAACTCAACCGTGGCATTTACTATTCGTGATGGCCGCTTGTATACCCTGCGCGAACGCGAATTACCGGCATTCCGTTTATATCGGATGCGCGCGCGCAACCAAACACTGGTTGACGGCAACGCCTATGAATTGCTGCTGGATTTGTTTGAAACTAAAATTGAACAGCTGGCAGATGAAATTGAGAATATTTACAGCGACTTGGAAGCCTTAAGCCGCGTCATCATGGAAGGCCAGCAGGGCGATGAATATGATGCTGCGCTCTCCACGTTGGCGGAACAGGAGGATATCGGCTGGAAGGTCCGGTTGTGTCTAATGGATACCCAGCGGGCGCTGAATTTCCTGGTGCGTAAGGCCCGTTTGCCTAGTGGCCAACTAGAACAGGCCCGCGAGGTGCTGCGCGATATCGAATCCCTGTTGCCGCACAATGAATCCTTGTTCCAGAAAGTTAACTTCCTGATGCAGGCGGCGATGGGCTTTATCAACATCGAACAGAACCGCATTATCAAGATCTTCTCGGTCGTCTCGGTTGTCTTTCTGCCGCCCACCTTGGTGGCATCCAGCTACGGGATGAACTTTGAATTTATGCCGGAATTGCGCTGGTCATTTGGTTATCCGGGGGCGATCAGTTTGATGATTATTGCTGGCCTGGCACCATATTTGTATTTCAAACGCAAAAACTGGCTCTAACCTTTGCCCTTAAAGTTGCAGGGGGGGTTAGCTGCGTTCACGCACCCGAATCACTTACTTGAGTAAGTTCCTGGGGATGAATGAGCCTCATCCTTGAGGCTCACCCTGCGGGCTAGCATAAATGCTGTTCAAATCGGTTCCCGACCAATTTGTTACTCAATGGCCGCCTTCCTGTAACTCGAATTATTTAGGGTATGGATGAATAAAAAAGCCCGGTAACTCAATGTTATCGGGCTTTTTTTTAGCATTTTAACTGTTAAGCACGTAGCTTGCGTTGGGTGTAAAGCGCATCCAGTGTGAACAATAACAGGGCTGCCCAGATAAAGACGAAAGTGACCATTTTGTCGTTGCCGATAGTCTCACCATAGAAAGTGACGGCCAGAATAAACATCAGCGTCGGCCCCAAGTATTGGAAGAAGCCCAGTGTCGATAGCCGTAAACGTGTAGCAGCCGCGGTGAAGAACAGCAGCGGAATAGTGGTAATCACGCCCGCTGCGGCTAACAGAACATTCAGTGACCAGGTATTGGCCCCCATGTGACTGGTCGGGCTGTCAGCAATAAAGAACAGATAAACAGCCGCAATCGGCAATAGCCACATTGTTTCAACCAACATGCCGGTTTGGGCATCAATGCCCAGCTTTTTGCGGATCAATCCGTATAACGCAAAGGTAATCGCCAGACCCAAACCAATCACCGGCAGTGAACCGAACTGCCACAGCTGAATTAATACCCCGCCGAACGCCAGTGCCACTGCAACCCATTGCATGCGGCGAAAACGCTCGCCGAGAAATAGCATGCCAAATAACACGTTAACCAACGGATTAATAAAGTAGCCGAGACTGGCTTCCAGCATATGATTGTGGTTGACCGCCCAAATAAATAATAACCAGTTACTGGCAATTAATACGGCGGTAACCGCCAGTAATAGCAGGCGTTTACGATTTTTAATGGCGCTACGGACTTGAGGCCAATTGCGGCTAACAGTTAGCAGAATCAGCATAAAGAAAAATGACCAGATAATCCGATGAGTCAAAATTTCATCAGCCGGCACCTGTTGGATGAGCTTGAAATAAGCAGGGGCAATACCCCAAATAAAATAGGCAGCCAGAGCAAAGAAAATGCCCTGACGGGTTCGTTGTTTATCCATGGTGTGGCTCAGAACAAGAAAGGAGATGCGGTGAGTGTACTTAACTTCACGTTATTATTCATCACCGCAATAGGTCGCATCAGCCAACCAGATAGGTCGCCGTTGCGCTGGCGATATGCATTTGGTTTTCATTATGCAACTCAACGCGAGCTACAGACACCTTGTTACCACTGCGTAAAATACGGCTGCTGGCAATAAAGTGCTCACCACGGCCAGGGCGCAAATAGTCGACACGCAAATCGATAGTCCCCATTTTCGCCAGTTTCATTTGCAGTTGTTCCTGAATCAGTGGCTCATGGCGAACCAGGCTATTCCCAACACACACCAGACCCGCTGCAACATCCAGCACTGCGGCGATAACCCCGCCGTGCAATATCCGCTGCGCAATATTACCGACCAGCTTGTCATTATTATCAAAAGTAATTTCGGCGTAATCTTGCTCGAAACGAGTTAATTTTAATCCTAATTCGCGGTTAAATGGCATGTGATAAACAAAAATATCACCAATGAGGCTGCGGGCACTCTCCAGAGTTAATGGTGTTACAGGCATTATTTTTCTCTTAAAAGATAATTTCTCATGTTATTAGTTTGTTTATTTTATGCTCCTATTTTGTTGTTTTCCAGTCGTTAAATCATAAATATAAACAACACTAATCTCAGATAACATTTGTGTGTAGAATGAGCTGTTTTCATTACAAATAGAAATAATTCGTAAAATGATGGGGGAATGATGGGAAGATTTTGGCAGGCTTTAATCGCGTTATTACTGGTGCCGACGTTGGCACAGGCAGAAGAAGCAACGGTTGAGAAGATTCATGATGCGCCAGCGGTGCGCGGCAGTATTATTGCAGCCATGTTGCAAGATCACGATAATCCGTTTTTGCTTTATCCGTATGAAACAAACTATTTGCTGTACACCTATACCAGCGATATCAATAAAGAGGCGATAAGCTCTTATGATTGGGCTGAAAATGCCAAGAAAGACGAAGTTAAATTCCAACTGAGTTTAGGTTTCCCTATCTGGCGTGGTATTGCTGGTGATAACTCCTTACTGGGTGCTTCCTATACCCAACGTTCTTGGTGGCAGGCATCCAATAGTGATGAATCTTCGCCATTCCGTGAAACCAACTATGAACCGCAGATATTCCTGGCATGGGCCACCGATTATGAGTGGGCTGGCTGGACATTCCGTGAAGTAGAGTTTGGTTACAACCATCAGTCTAACGGTAAAGCTGATCCAACTTCTCGCAGTTGGGATCGCGTTTATACCCGTCTGATGGCGCAACGCGGTAATCTAGAAATTGATCTGAAACCTTGGTATCGCATCCCTGAAAGTGACAGCAAAGATGACAACCCGGATATCAACAAATACATGGGTTATTATCGTGTAAAAGTCGGTTATGCTTTGGGTGAAAGTGTGTTCAGCCTGGATGGCCGCTATAACTGGAATACCGGTTATGGTGGTGCGGAAATGGGCTGGAGCTACCCGATTACCAAGCATGTCCGTTTCTATACCCAAGTGTTCAGTGGCTATGGTGAGTCAATGATTGACTATAACTTTAGGCAAACACGGGTGGGTGTGGGTATCATGTTGAATGATGTCCTTTAACGTCATCCGGCGTTAGAAAAGTTTCAGACACAGGCCGGTTCACCGGCCTGTGCAGATCTCATAGTTGGGGAATAGTGTGTCAACCGCCGCAGTGATAAATAGGGAGTTACTGGCAGAGCAAGTATTGCGAGATACTTTCGGCTACCAGCAATTTCGGCCCGGACAACAAGAAATTATCAACGCCACCCTATCAGGGCAAGACTGTCTGGTAGTGATGCCAACAGGCGGGGGTAAATCCTTGTGCTATCAGATCCCGGCATTAGTGACGGATGGCTTAACGCTGGTAGTCTCCCCCTTAATCTCTCTGATGAAAGACCAGGTTGACCAACTGCTGGCTTACGGCGTGGGTGCGGGGTGCTTAAACTCATCACAAACTCGCGAGCAGCAATTGGCGGTGATGGACGGCTGCCGCAGTGGTCAAATTAAGCTGCTGTATATCGCGCCGGAACGGCTGGTAATGGAGAGCTTTCTTGACCAACTGCATCAGTGGCGTCCTGCGCTATTGGCGGTGGATGAGGCGCACTGCATCTCTCAATGGGGCCATGATTTCCGCCCGGAATACCGTGCCCTGGGCCAGCTCAAACAACGTTTTCCTGATTTACCGGTAATAGCACTGACCGCGACGGCTGATGAAGCCACGCGTGGGGATATCGTGCGGCTGCTCAATCTGGAAAACCCCTTAATTCAGGTCAGCAGCTTTGACCGCCCCAATATTCGCTACACGCTGGTAGAGAAGTTCAAACCGCTGGATCAACTGTGGCGTTTTGTTCAAGACCAGCGCGGCAAAAGTGGCATTATTTACTGCAATAGCCGGGCAAAAGTGGAAGACACCACCGCGCGGCTACAAAGCCGTGGTTTAAGTGTGGCGGCTTACCATGCTGGGCTGGACAATGAGCGGCGGGCGCAGGTACAGGAAGCTTTCCAGCGCGATGACTTGCAAGTGGTGGTTGCCACCGTGGCTTTCGGCATGGGGATTAACAAACCCAACGTCCGCTTTGTGGTGCATTTTGATATTCCGCGCACCATCGAATCTTATTATCAGGAAACGGGGCGTGCCGGGCGTGATGGTTTGCCCGCTGAGGCGATGTTGCTGTATGACCCGGCCGATATGGCGTGGTTACGCCGCTGTCTGGAAGAAAAACCGGCCGGCGCACAACAGGATATTGAGCGGCACAAACTCAATGCGATGGGGGCTTTTGCCGAAGCGCAAACTTGCCGCCGATTAGTGTTGCTGAACTATTTTGGCGAGGGCAAACAGCAGTCATGCGGTAACTGCGATATTTGTTTGGATCCGCCAAAGCGCTACGATGGGCTGGCTGATGCGCAAAAAGCGCTATCCTGTGTGTATCGGGTCGGGCAACGGTTTGGTTTGGGGTATATTGTCGAGGTATTGCGCGGGGCAAATAATCAGCGCATTCGTGAGTTTGGTCATGACAAGCTGTCTGTCTACGGCATTGGTCGCGAGCAAAGTCATGAGCATTGGGTCAGTGTGTTGCGTCAGCTTATTCACCTTGGGTTACTGAGCCAAAATATCGCGATGTTCTCTGCTTTGCAGTTGACCGAAGCCGCGCGCCCGGTATTACGTGCTGAATTGCCGTTACAATTAGCCGTGCCGCGTATTCAGAGTTTGAAAGTGCGTAGCAGCGCTAATCAAAAATCCTATGGCGGCAATTATGATCGCAAATTATTCGCCAAATTGCGTAAATTGCGCAAATCTATTGCCGATGAAGGTAATATTCCGCCTTATGTGGTGTTTAACGACACGACCTTGCTGGAGATGGCGGAGCAAATGCCGATCACGGCCAGCGAGTTGTTGAGTGTCAATGGTGTCGGGCAACGTAAGCTGGAACGCTTTGGCGCACCATTTATGGCGATGATCCGCGACCACGTAGATAATAATGACGACTAACAGGTCGCCTTCCCTGTAGAGAGAAATTCTTCATGCTAATGCTATTCCTGACTGTCGCACTGGTGCATCTGGTGGCTTTGATGAGCCCTGGCCCTGATTTCTTTTTTGTCTCGCAAACTGCGGCTAGCCGCTCGCGCCGCGAAGCAATGATGGGCGTAGTCGGTATTTCTCTGGGGATTGTGGTCTGGGCCGGAGTCGCCCTGATGGGGCTAAATCTCATCTTGCAGAAAATGGCGTGGCTACATGAAATCATTATGGTCGGCGGCGGGTTATACCTGTGTTGGATGGGTTGGCAGCTACTGAAATCCGCCCGTTCTAAACAAAACGTCTCAGAAGGTGAGGTGCAAGTTGCACTTCCTGTGCGTGGGCGGACTTTTCTGCGGGGTTTTCTGACTAATTTATCGAACCCCAAAGCGGTTATCTATTTCGGCAGCGTGTTTTCACTGTTTGTCGGCGATGACATCAGTGCGGGTGCGCGCTGGGGCCTGTTTGTACTGATTATTGCGGAGACCTTTGTCTGGTTCAGTATTGTGGCCTGCGTCTTTGCTTTGCCGGTGATGCGCCGTGGCTATCAGCGGTTATCCAAATGGATTGATGGGCTGGCAGGGGTGTTATTCACCGGTTTTGGTATCCACCTAATATTGTCCCGCTAGCGAATTCCCCAACCGGTGAATTGCCCGGTTGGGAGCATCATAACGGCTTTATACTTTTCGTGCCGTGGCCAGTAATGCGCCTATCAACATGAATAAGCTACCAAATATTCGGTTCAATAATTTCATTTGCTGCGGTGATTTAATCCAGCCCGCGATGCGCGTAGCAAGAGTCGCGTAACCAATCATCACGATAATATCGACTATCACACTGGTGCTGCCGAGAATCAGATATTGCGCCACCTGCGGTTGGTGTGGCAGGACAAATTGTGGGAACAATGCAGCCAGGAAGACAATGCTTTTCGGGTTGGTCAGGTTGACGAACACTGCGCGTTTAAATAGCTTGCGCCGTGGCATGCTGTTCGCCAATGCATGCAAATCCAGCGCCCCGGCGGCGCGCCATTGTTGAATGCCAAGCCAAATTAAGTAAGCCGCTCCGAGCCATTTTAATAGTTCAAATGCCAGCAGAGATTGTGAAATCAGTGCGCCAAGGCCCACACCAACCAGCACAATATGCACCGCCAGCCCCAATTGTAATCCGCAGATGGAGGCAATCACGCCGCGCGTGCCATGACTGATGGTGGTGCTCATGGTGTTGATGGCACCTGAGCCGGGGGACAAACTGAGAATAATTGTGGTCAGCAGATAAGTTAACCACCAATCTAAGGTCATTGGCAAAACTCCCTGAATGCATAAATTTATGCCACAATACTCTATTGCTAATCATTGTGCTATGGCTCACAGAGTACCCTGTCACTCCAGCCAAAGGATGCAATTAGCTATGATTTATAACGTTATATTATATCGGGCCGCACTATGCTGTTAGAGACGCACTATGCTGTTAGAGACACACTATGCCGTTAGATAATAGCTGGTTGACCCGTGAAGAGCAGTTTGCTGCTTTTGTTAATGGCCCATTGTTAGATTTCTGGCAGCAGCGGGAGGAAGACGAGTTTATGGGGGTCGATAATATCCCCATTCGCTATGTCCGTTTCCGCTCACCCGAACATACCCGCGTGGTAGTGGTGGTGCCTGGTCGCATTGAAAGCTACGTTAAATACCCTGAAGTAGCTTATGATCTATTCCAGCAAGGCTATGATGTTATAGTGATGGATCATCGTGGGCAGGGCCGATCCGGGCGAATGCTGGAGGATCATAACCGTGGCCATGTGATCAAATTTGATGATTACATTGAAGATTTTACGCAGTTGGTGCAGCGCGAAATAACCGGTAGCCATTATCAGCAGCGTTTTGCACTGGCCCATTCTATGGGGGGCGCAATTCTGACGCGCTTTTTGGCGCGGCAGCCAGAGGTATTTGACGCCGTGGCACTCTGTGCACCAATGTTTGGTATCCATTTGCCGATGCCGGGCTGGCTGGCTCACCGGATTGTTGACTGGGCTGAAAAGCATCAGAAACTGCGGGATTATTACGCAATTGGCACCGGGCAATGGCGACCATTGCCGTATTTGGTCAATATGCTGACCCACAGCCGCGAGCGCTATCGCCGCTATTTGCACCAATATGCCGATACACCCGAAATCCGTGTTGGCGGGCCAACCTATCATTGGATCCGTGAAAGCATGCTGGTGGGTGAGCAAATTATTGCTCAGGCAGACAAAATTACTACGCCGGTTCTGTTACTACAGGCCAGTGATGATCGGGTTGTGCATAACCCGGCCCATAATGCATTTTCTCAGGCAATGATTCTGGCGGGGCACCCTTGCGAAGGGGGGCAGCCTAAGGTCATTCAAGGCGCACGCCATGAGATCCTGTTCGAGCGGGACACCCTGCGTGCTGAGGCGCTAAGCGCCATATTGCGCTTTTTTGCGCAACATCACTCTTCTTTACAACATAAAATAATCCGTCGGCCGGTAAATCCCGACACCACCAGAGGTTAGAACATACCGCTATGTATCATGTTGTTGCTTCCGATTTAGATGGCACTCTGCTGTCACCTGACCACATATTGACGCCTTATACCAAAGAGACACTCAAGTTGCTGACGCAGCGCGACGTGCACTTTGTGTTTGCGACTGGCCGCCACCATATTGATGTGGCGCAAATACGCGACAACCTGGATATCAGCGCCTTTATGATAACCTCCAACGGCGCGCGTGTGCATAACACGGCTGGGGAACTGATTTTCAGTCATAACCTTGATGCTGATATTGCCCGTGATTTGTACAATATTGAACATCATAATCCAGATATTCTAACCAACGTCTATTTGAATGATGAATGGTACATGAACCGCGAAAGCCCTGAACAGGAAGAGTTTTTCCGCGAATCGGTGTTCAAATATCAAGTGTTCGAACCGGCTTTACTGCCGACTGACGGGGTGTGTAAGGTTTACTTCACCTGTGAAGATCACGATAAATTATTGATTTTGGAAGAAGCCATCAATGCGCGTTGGGGCGATCGGGTGAATGTCAGCTTCTCCTTCCCGACCTGTCTGGAAGTCATGGGCGGTGGGGTATCCAAGGGCCATGCGCTTGAGCAAGTGTCTAAAATCATTGGTTATTCATTGAAAGAATGTATCGCATTTGGCGATGGTATGAATGATCTGGAAATGCTGTCTATGTCGGGTAAGGGCTGCATTATGCGCGATGCCCATCAGCGCTTAAAAGATATGTTGCCGAACCTCGAAGTGATCGGCTCAAATGCTGATGATGCAGTCCCCCATTACCTGCGCAAGATGTTTTTAGGTACTGATAAATAACGGGAAATCATTGGCAAAGGGCTGATAGCTCCGTGAGTGAAGGGGTTACCATACCTAGGGGCACTCCGGTGGCTTACGCCACTACGACCCCAACGGCACGATTCCCCTTCATTTAACTTTGTAATCAGTCTGAGGGGGGACGATAACCCTTACCGTCCCCCTTTTTGATTTCAGTTTTTAACTTCTGATTTTTAACTGACGGCAGCTAACTTACTGGTGCTGCCCCTGTTTTTGCAGGAATTGCACACCCTTATCTGGGAAGTCGGTAAATACCCCGTCAACCCCGGCTTGATTATAAATAATATCAAACAGTTGGTTTACATCTGTGGCGTATTTAGGCAGTTTATCCGCGCGGATAGTAAACGGATGCACCATCATATTGCTGGCATGGGCTTCTTTAACCATATCCGTCAGTTGGATATTATTTGGCGTCGAGGTTTCAACTACCAGCATATGGTAGTCAGGGCCGATGCCGTCAGCATATTGCGCGATTTTCTTCATTGCGCCGGGTTTGAACATCCAGTCATAGCTGTAATTAACCCATTCGCCATTCGGTTGCTGTTCGTAGGTTTCTTTCCAGTCAGTGTAAGCCACCAGTTGAACCAGTTTCAGGTCCATGCCCATCTTCGGTTCCAGCTCATTTTTGATGCGTTTTAATTCATTGGCATCAAAGCATTGCAGATAGACTTTATCGGCTTTGGTGGTGTAACCGTACTGTTTCAATACTTCCAACACCTTGGTGGAAATGTCTTTCCCTTCCTGCTTATGGAACCATGGCGCTTTGATTTCAGGATAGATACCGATATTTTTACCCGTTGAATGATTCAGCCCCTGAACAAATTCAATCTCTTCCTGGAAAGTGTGCACACGGAAATCAGACTTGCCCATTGGGAAGCGGCCCGGATAGCTCTGCACTTTCTTACCATCTTTACCAATATCAAAGCCTTCGGTAAATTTCAGTGACTTGATTTCTGGTAGCGTAAAGTCAATGGCGTAATAACGGCCATCTTGACGGGCACGGTCAGGAAAGCGATCGGCGACATCTGTTACCCGGTCGAGGTAATGGTCGTGGAGAACCACTAACTCATTATCTTTGGTCATCACCAAATCTTGTTCAAGATAATCAGCGCCCTGTGCGTAGGCCATCGCTTTAGCGGGCAGTGAGTGCTCAGGCAAGTAGCCACTGGCTCCACGATGCGCGATAACCACTTTATCGGCTGATTTATCTTTGGCTACGGGTTCAGCTGCATGTGCCATGCCGGCGACTGAAGATGCCAGAATCATACTTGCTACCAGGGTTTTGATATGGGTTTTCATTGATATTGCTCCATTTATCAATTTCAGGGTATGAAAAAGGCTGTGTCGCTATTAATCCATAGATAACGGCACAGCCTGTAAGCTACTTAATCATTTAGAGATTATTTTTTATCCAGCTCTGCCTGTCTGGCCAGCTCAGCGTGATGTTTTTTCTCACTGAACATGACGACGATCAATAACAGAACAGCCATGATGCTGCCGCCAATCATGACCATAAAGCCGCCGTCCCAACCGAAGTAGTCAACGGTGTAACCGACGATGGCACTGGCCGCAACCGAGCCACCCAGATAACCGAACAAACCGGTAAAGCCTGCGGCAGTACCCGCTGCTTTTTTCGGTGCTAATTCAAGGGCATGTAAGCCAATTAACATCACTGGGCCGTAAATCAGGAAGCCGATAGTGATCATACAGGCCATATCGATACCTGGATTACCAACCGGGTTCAGCCAGTAAATAATGGTCGCGATAGTCACCAATGTCATAAAGAACACGCCGGTGGCACCACGGTTACCTTTAAATACTTTGTCGGACATCCAACCACACAGCAGCGTCCCTGGAATTCCTGCGTATTCATACAGGAAATATGCCCATGAGGATTTATCCAGCGCGAAGTGTTTTACTTCTTTCAGGTAGGTAGGTGACCAGTCGAGGATGCCGTAACGCAGCAAATAAACAAACACGTTAGCAATCGCGATATACCATAACAGCTTGTTTGGTAAAATGTATTGCATGAAGATTTGCTTCGCCGTCAGCTCTTCTTCCGCTTCTTCGCTATAGTCATCTGGATAGTCGTTTTTGTACTCTTCAATCGGAGGTAAGCCCACAGATTGTGGGGTGTCACGCATTAAACCAAAGACAATCAATGCCACCAAAATGGCACCGAACGCTGGCATATAGAGCGCGGCTTTCCAGTCGTTAAACCATGCCATCCCCAGCAAGAACAGCAATGGCGGCAAGCCACCACCCACGTTATGGGCACAGTTCCAGACAGAAACGATACTGCCGCGTTCTTTCTTAGACCACCAGTGCACCATGGTACGGCCACATGGCGGCCACCCCATACCCTGGAACCAACCACATAAGAACAGCAGCACGAACATCACCGCGATACTGGATGTCGCCCATGGCACAAAGCCCATAAACAGCATCACGGCAGCGGCGAGAATCAAACCGGCGGAGAGGAACACCCGTGGGTTAGACCGGTCAGAAACCGAACCCATGATGAATTTTGAGAAGCCATAAGCAATAGAAATACCGGATAGTGCGAAACCCAGATCCCCGCGCGAGAATCCTTGTTCGATCAAATACGGCATGGCCAGAGTAAAGTTTTTACGCACCAGATAGTAGGCCGCGTAACCGAAGAAGATACCCATGAAAATTTGCCAACGTAAGCGGCGATAGGTGGGATCAATCTGGTCTGCGGGCAGCCTTGCCACATGTGGCGCGGGCTTAAAAATACTCAACATGAGTGCCTCCGATGGCTTTTTTGTAGTTTTTGACTCCGGTATAGCCTGGTGTCTACCCGGTGGTTAAACGCTGCCGATGGTTAAGCGGCGAAGCAATTGTCGTTTATGTTCCATAACGAACGTCATACTAGATAAGATTGCGAAACTTATCTGTGAGTGATGGCGCATTTGTTACAGTTATATGAAAGCGGCGGCAATTTTGAGCGATTGGTTAACATTTTGAAACCGGTAATGACAAATTACCTGTGACTTTGATCACAATCATGGTTTTTATACACCATATTATTTTCGTTTTTGGTTCGTTTTTGTTCCTTATCAAACAATACCCATAAAGACTGTGGCTCAATAGACTCATAATTAGCCGCTTGGCGGCTGTCTGATAAAATGGGGTCTTTCATGACGAACAGTTCTCCTTACACAGAAACGGATGTCATCATCATTGGTGGTGGCGCGACCGGGGCCGGGATTGCTCGAGACTGCGCCCGACGGGGGTTGGCTTGTACTCTGCTTGAGAGACATGACATCGCCACTGGCGCGACAGGCCGCAACCATGGCTTATTACACAGCGGTGCACGTTATGCTGTGACTGATGGCGAACCCGCCCGTGAATGTATTGAAGAAAACCGGATTCTGAAACGTATTGCCCGCCATTGCATTGAGCAAACCGATGGTTTGTTTATCACCTTGCCGGAAGACTCCCTGGAATATCAGGCGCAATTTATTGCTCGCTGTCAGGATGCGGGGATCGACGCCGAAGCCATTGATCCCAAACAAGCATTACGGCTGGAACCTGCTGCCAACCCCGCGCTGATTGCGGCTGTTCGTGTGCCAGATGGTACAGTTGATCCCTTCCGCTTAACCGCCGCCAATATGTTGGATGCCCGTGAGCACGGGGCCAATGTACTGACTTATCACCAAGTTATCGGATTATTACGTCAGGGTGATCGGGTGAGTGGCGTGCGCGTTTTTGATAGTAAGAATCAGCGCCAATATGATATTCATGCGCAAATCGTGGTCAATGCCGCGGGGATTTGGGGTCAGCACATTGCTGAATATGCCGATCTTCGTATTCGCATGTTCCCTGCCAAAGGCGCGTTGTTAATCCTGGGCCATCGGATCAACAACATGGTGATCAACCGCTGCCGTAAACCGGCCGATGCCGACATTTTAGTGCCGGGCGACACCATTTCACTGATCGGCACCACCTCCACCCATATTGATTACGATCAGATAGACAATATGGTCGTCACGGCACAAGAGGTGGATACCTTAATTCGTGAAGGGTCAAAATTGTCACCGCAACTGGCGCAAACGCGCATTTTACGGGCTTATGCCGGAGTCAGGCCGCTGGTCGCCAGTGATGATGATCCTTCGGGGCGTAATGTGAGTCGCGGCATCGTCTTGCTCGACCACGCCAGCCGTGATGGGTTGGAAGGTTTTATCACCATCACCGGCGGCAAGTTGATGACCTACCGGCTGATGGCGGAATGGGCAACAGATAAAGTCTGTGAAAAGCTGGGAGTGACCGCCGCCTGCACCACGGCCCAAGAGCCCCTTCCCGGTTCACAGCAATCAGCAGAGCAAACGCTCAGCAAAGTCATTTCTCTGCCCGCCAGCATTCGCGGCTCAGCGGTGTATCGTCACGGCGACCGCGCGACCCAGTTACTTGCAGGAAATCGTCTGGACAACAGTTTAGTGTGTGAATGCGAGGCGGTTACCGCCGGTGAAGTGCGCTATGCCATTGAATCTTTGTCAGTTAATAACCTACTGGATTTACGCCGCCGCACTCGCGTTGGCATGGGGACTTGCCAGGGGGAGCTTTGCGCATGCCGCGCTGCGGGTCTACTCAGCCGTTTTAAGGTGACCACACCGCAACAATCTCGGGAACAGCTTAGCCAGTTTTTGAATGAGCGCTGGAAAGGGGTGCGCCCAATAGCTTGGGGCGACGCTTTACGGGAAAGTGAGTTTACCCATTGGGTTTATCAAGGGCTCTGTGGCCTGGATGATAGCCCGAGCGCGGCCAATGTGCAGGAGAAACGCGATGAAATTTGATGTGATTATCATCGGTGGCGGGTTAGCCGGGTTGGCTTGCGGTATCCGCCTCGCCGAGCAAGGTAAATATTGCGCGATTGTCAGCGCCGGTCAAAATGCGCTGCATTTCTCCTCTGGTTCTTTGGATCTGTTGGCGAAATTACCCAATGGGCAGGCGGTCAGCCAGCCACTGTCTGCGCTTGAAATGTTAGCGGAATTAGCGCCTGAACATCCTTATAGCAAAATAGGGCAAACTGAGTCGGTGGGCGAGCTCGCGTATCAAGCTGAATCCCTGTTAAGCCGCTGCGGGCTGAATTTGGTCGGCAGCGCGGCTGAGAATCACTTGCGCCTCACCCCGCTGGGCAGTTGTCGGCCTACCTGGCTGAGTTCTTCGGATATTCCCGTCGCGCCATTGAGCGGCCCGCTGCCGTGGCAAAAAGTGGCGGTGATTGGTATTGAAGGGTTCCTCGATTTTCAGCCACAGATGGTCGCCAGTGCTTTGCAGGATCAGGGCGTTGAGGCCACCGCAGATTATCTGCATTTACCGGCGCTGGATCGTTTACGCGATAATCCCAGTGAATTCCGTGCGGTGAATATTGCGCGAGTGCTGGATTTGCCCGACAACCGGCAACCGCTGGCCGACGAACTGGCGCGTTTGTCATCAACAGCGGAAATGATTTTACTGCCTGCCTGCATTGGGCTGGATGAATCAGCACCATTAGAGGCGCTGCGTGCGGCGGTGGGAAAACCGATTCAATTGTTGCCAACCTTGCCGCCGTCATTGCTCGGTATGCGCCTACATCAAGCCCTGCGCCGTCGTTTCCAGCAATTAGGCGGTATTGTCATGCCGGGTGATGCGGTATTGCGCGCCGAACTGGTAGGAAATCGAATTACCGGTCTGTATAGCCGCAATCATGGTGATATTCCGCTACGGGCAGCCCAGATGGTGCTGGCGAGCGGCAGTTTCTTCAGCAATGGACTGGTGGCGACTTTTGAGCATATCTATGAGCCGATACTGGATCTGGATATTTTATCGCTACCAAACCGCGCAGATTGGAGCCACAGCAATATGTTTGCGCCGCAACCTTATTTGCAATTTGGCGTGAATACCGATAACCGATTACGGGCGCTGCGCGGCGGTGTCGCACTGGATAACCTGCATGTTATTGGCGCGGTTCTCGGCGGCTATGACCCGCTGCAACAGGGCTGTGGTGCCGGGGTCTCATTGACCAGTGCATTGTTCGTGGCAGAGCAGATTGTTAGCGCTATGGAGGTGACATTATGACGGGGTTACCACTGCACGAAAGCACTCAGGATGAGCCTCTCTATCAGAATAAACATCTGGCACGGGATAACAGCTTTGAAAGTTGTATCAAATGTACGGTTTGCACCACATATTGCCCGGTGGCGAAAGTTAACCCGCTTTATCCAGGGCCAAAACAAGCTGGCCCTGATGGCGAGCGCCTACGTTTGAAAGATCCGGCGCTGTATGATGATGCACTGAAATATTGTACTAACTGTAAACGCTGTGAAGTGGCTTGCCCGTCAGATGTCAAAATCGGTGACATCATCCAGCGCGCTAAAGCCAGTTACAGCAGTAATAAGCCCAAACTGCGTGATGCTATCCTCAGCCACACCGATCTCATGGGCACTCTCTCGACGCCGTTTGCGCCAGTCATCAATGCGGTCACGGGGTTAAAACCGGTGAGGGTCTTGCTGGATAAAGCGCTGAAAATTGACCACCGGCGCGAGTTACCGAAATATTCGTTTGGCACATTCCGCCGCTGGTATCGCAAACAAGCAGAGAAACAGCAGCAATATGCTGAACAGGTGGCATTTTTCCATGGCTGCTTTGTCAACTATAACCATCCGCAGTTGGGCAAGGATTTAGTCAGTGTATTCAATGCGATGAACATTGGTGTTCAATTGCTTAAACGCGAAAAATGCTGTGGTGTGCCGCTGATTGCAAATGGGTTTATTGAACAGGCGAAAAAACAGGCGCGGGTGAATTTGGAATCCCTCACTGACGCCGTGATTGACCGCGATATTCCGGTGGTCGCTACCTCCTCAAGCTGTACTTTTACCCTGCGCGACGAGTATCCGCATTTACTGGATGTCGATACTGCGCCGGTACGCGATAGAGTGGAACTAGCGACTCGCTATCTCTACCGTTTATTAGAAAAAGGGCGGGAATTACCACTCAAGCCACTGTTTTCAAGCGGAAATGGTTCGGCCGAAAACAAACCGCTGCGCATTGCTTATCACACACCATGCCATATGGAGAAAATGGGCTGGACGGCTTATACCTTGGCGCTACTCCAGCGTATCCCAGGTATTGAGCTGGTGGTATTGGATTCCCAATGTTGTGGGATTGCCGGGACATATGGCTTTAAATCAGAGAATTACACGACATCCCAAGGGATCGGAGCATCATTATTCCAACAGATTGAAGACAGTGGCGTTGATTTAGTGATTACTGACTGCGAAACCTGTAAATGGCAGATTGAGATGTCGACCAGTAAGAAATGCGAGCACCCCATTACCTTACTGGCACGAGCACTGGCGTGATTGTCAAAGACAGAGCGCGGGTTTACCCGCGCTCTTAGGCTGATGACAAAGTGGCTTATCGCTTAGTGAGTGAAGGGTTGACCGCACCTCGGGGCACTCCGACGGCTTACGCCGTTACGACCCCAACGGCGCGTTTCCCCTTCATTTGGCTTTATCCGCGCTATATTGGGAAGACTATCCCAGATTTATGGCAGTGATAATGGGCTCAACTTTAAGGTGCTGATAATGGATTCAGCTTCAGTCTGTGCTTGCTGCTGATTGTCGGCCGGTAAGGTAATTTGTAATGTCATCAATCGGTTATCGACTTTACCCATCAATACGGACGAATAGGCTTTTTGCCCACCACTAGTAATAATGCTGTCCAATTGCTGGAAAGGATGCCCGTCTACCTTAATGGCTTTGTTCGTCACAACCTGTAGGTTGGCATCACGAGCGCGTTGCTGTTCAGCCAGACGCTCAGTCAGAACATCCAACGCTTCATCGGTATTATCACCTAAAATCACGATAACCGCTTTATCGCCAGTTTTGTTGGCGTAAACGTGCATGTTATTGGTTTGGTTGCCCATTTTTCCGCTTTGGTCAGACAAATCTGCCGGCAAAACAAACGCCACTTTGCCATCTAACAAGCTGACGGGCTGGCCCACATTGTTATCGCTGCCGCCATCGCAAGCACTTAATCCCACGACCAGCAGGCCAACAGCAAGAAACTTGGTTATTTTATGCATGGTAATCCCTTATCGATGATTAATATCCCCTCTGATTTGAGATGGCAGAGGGAACAGCAACTCCAACCACTTTGGGTATGCGACCTTATCGCACCTTATTCAGACGCTAAAAGCAATCTATTATTCAGCAATCTATTATTCATAAATTTATTATTCATAAATCTATTGTTGAGCAGGACTTATTCGAGTTAGCGCTTGCTGTTCGGTCTGTCGAGCAAAGTATTTCAATAACACATTGAGCATCACGCCATAAGCTGGCAAGAAAAATAACATACAAATCAGAAGCTTAAAGCTATAATCCACCAGGGCGATTTCTACCCAATTTGCCGCCATAAAAGGGTCGGAACTGCGGTAGAACGCAATAAAGAAGAATGCCATGGTATCGCTGATATTGCCAAAGAACATGGCAGCGGTAGGGGCAACCCACCAGGCACTGCGTTGGCGAAGGCGGTTAAAGACTTGAACATCAAGAATTTGCCCCAGCACATATGCCATAAAGCTCGCCACGGCGATGCGGGCGACGACCAGATTAAAACTGGTTAATGCCGGGAACCCTTGCCAGCTTCCCTGATAAAACAGGGCGGAAATCAGATATGAAATAAGTAAGGCTGGCAGCATGACGGACAAAATAATCCGGCGCGCCAAAGGGGCACCAAAAATTCGCACAGTCAGATCAGTGGCTAAGAAGATAAACGGAAAAGTGAATGCCCCCCAAGTGGTGTGAAAACCGAAGATAGCGATCGGTAATTGCACCAGATAGTTACTGGAGGTAATGATGACAATATGGAATAGCGCCAGCCATACCAAAGCGGTCATCCGCTGTTGGGCAGTAAACGAAAACATAAATGTAGCCTTTTTGGTTATTGGGGTGAGGGAACCCAAACATAATGTGCCGCAATTTCTGCGACGCGCCGCATAATACGCGTTTGCGCAACGAATGCAATGGTTAATTTTAGCGCAATCGAGGGGCTTTCTACGGAAATTATTGTGCCCCTTGCACCTAAAAACCGGCGGAGTAAACTATTACGCTTCATAAGTTTGCCCGCTTCGTAAGCTCGCTTACACTTTAGATTATTCGTAGCCTGTTTATTGATACACAAGAGAACTGCAATGACCGATATTTTTGCCCATCCGGACAAAACACTTGATGCACTAGGATTACGCTGCCCAGAGCCGGTGATGATGGTGCGTAAAACCGTCCGACATATGGAGGATGGCCAAACTCTGCTGATTATTGCTGATGACCCTGCCACGACCCGTGATATCCCCGGTTTTTGCCGCTTTATGGATCACCAGTTACTGGCACAAGATACCCAACAGACGCCTTATCGCTATTTGGTCAAGAAAGGGGTAAAAGCGGAATAACCCCGGCTTTTACCCCTGTGTTCAAAATTGATCTTTGCTTTAAACATCCCGTTTGCGCAATAACCTCAGTGCGTTTGCTGTCACTAAGGCAGTTGCGCCGGAATCGGCTAATACTGCCAGCCACAAGCCGGTTAAGCCCAGTAAGGTGGTCACCAGAAAAATACCTTTCAGCCCTAATGCGATAGTAATGTTCTGGCGAATATTGGCGTTGGCTGCTCGTGATAACAGGATGATTTCTGCCAACCCCGTCAGCCGGTTATGGGTCAATGCGGCATCGGCGGTCTCCAACGCTACATCAGTGCCACTGCCCATCGCGATGCCAATACTGGCCGCTTTCATTGCTGGGGCATCATTAATACCGTCACCCACCATCACTGTCGGGTGTGTCGCATTTAGCGCCATAACTGCCTGTACTTTATCGGCAGGTAACAATCCAGCGCGGTAATCAATCCCCAGTTCACTGGCAATAGCCGCGGCTGCGCGTGGGTTATCACCTGTTAGCATAACCCCTTGAATACCTAGCTTTTTCAGTGAATCAATCGCCTGTTTAGCATCAGTGCGTAAAGTGTCGCGCAGTGCCACTAAACCAATGAATTTCTCATTTTCCAACACGGCGACAGCCGTTTTACCGCTACTTTCCAGTTCATCGAGCTGCGCTAGCCACTCAGCACTCAATAATTCCGGTGATATCTTACTGGGAGCACTGACACGAACCACTATCCCGTTCACTATGCCCTCAACACCGATACCTGCCAGCGCACGTCGTTCCTCGGCGAGTGGCAACAGGGGCGTATTTTGTTGCGCACGCTGCATGATGGCGACTGCCAGTGGATGGTGCGATCCCGCCTCTACCGCCGCCGCAAGCGCTAACAGGCGAGCTTCACTCACGCCGGATACTGGCAGAATATCAGTGACTTGCGGTTTCCCTTCTGTCAGCGTACCGGTTTTATCGAAAGCAACAGTTTGAATGCGGCCCAGTTGCTCAAGTGCCGCGCCCCCTTTAATCAATGCTCCGCGCCGTGTTGCTGCGGCCAGTGCTGAGGTAATGGCGGCTGGAGTAGAAATGACCAGCGCACATGGGCAACCAATCAGCAGCAATGTCAGGCCGCGGTAAATCCACGTTTCCCATGGTTCGGCGAAAGCTAAAGGCGGAACCAGCATCACCAGTGCTGAGAGAAGCATAATGACGGGTGTATAAATGCGACTGAAACGGTCAATGAAACGCTCAATAGGCGCTCGACGTTCTTCAGCTAATTCAATGAGTTGTAGAATACGGTCAATGGCATTATTACCTGGCTCAGAGATAACGCGCATTTCGGTAGCGCGATCGACAGATAAACTCCCTGCGGCGACTTTCTCGCCTTGCACGCGTTCAACAGGAACTGACTCGCCGGTGAGAGCACTTTCATCAAAACTGGCAAATGGAGTCATTAATTCCGCATCAGCGGGCAGGCGACCCCCTGGTGAGATTTCAATGATATCGCCAGGGCGCAAGCTGGCAACAGGCACCGGTTGGCGTTCACCGTTTTTGAGCAGCAATGCCTCTTCAGGTACCAGCGCCATTAGCGCGGTCACGCCCCGGCGTGCTCGGTTTGCTGCATAAGATTCCAGCAATTCGCCGATCATAAACAGCAGCAATACCATTGCGGCTTCAGCAGTCGCGCCAATAAACATTGCACCGATAGCCGCGACGCTCATTAAGGTTTCAATGGCAAAGGGGGTGCCGGAGCGGATGAGTTTCCAGGCTTTAGTTGCAACGGGGATTAGCCCGACAATGGTAGTTGCAATAAATGCAAATTCACTCAGCTGAATGCTGAATAATGAGATCCCCCAACTGATGAGCATCAGAGTGGTTAATAATATGATTGGTAAATATTCACGAATACGAGATTCTGGTGCAGCATTTTTGCTCGCCGTGTGAGACTGAGTATCGACCAGATTGAACCCTGCCTGTATGACGGCTTGCTGCACTTGGGGGCGAATATCTGAGCGGGCATCGACCACCAGTTTTTCTGTAGCAAACAGGACTTTTACATTTTCAATATCGCTCAGACTGCTGACTGCATTTTCAATTTTACGGGCACAACTTGGGCAATCCATTCCTTTAACTTGCCAGCTAAAACGCTGACTACCAGAAGGTGTGGCGAGAGCTAGTCTGTCACTTTCCTCGTCACCTTCATCGGCATGACTCTGGCTACAGCAATCTCCCTCTTGATGTGAATGCTCACTCACTGAGTTTGTGCTGTCATTGCTAGCCTTGGTTGCTTGTTGGTTACTGCAACCTGTTTGTTTTTTTGCATGACTATGACCACAGCCGCACTGGCTCTGTGTATCTGTTGAATGCTGATGTTCGGAATGTGAATGCATGGTGCCTCCTGGACAGAATGTAAAAGGTATACAGGATTTAGCCGGTATGATTGCACTCTACACCTTGGAGTCAACTCCAGAGTCAAGAGGGTAAATGAGAATAATTACTAAACGGGGGCTGAGACCAACAGAGGATATGACTGAAGATAACGCATCCTGCGCTGAGTTCTCAGGCTCCATCCTTGGAACCCGCTTGCAAAAGTACTTTGTAAAACAGTACGTCGCAAAATAATGTTGCGCTGTAATGGGTTAATTACAGATACAGCGACCTGACAATCAGGAAGTGCCCAACAAAATAGCATCCCGCGACAATGGCGTCCGAGGCTCGGAAAGAAAAACGATAGCGGTTTAGCAGCCAGACGGCGTGGGATAGCAGTAATAACACTGTCCCTGTCAGCAATGAGAAACTCATGTCGGTGCTACGAGCGAAATATTGTTCACCAGCCATCCACACCATGAGTAATGTCATTCCGACGAAAGCAACCACAGGCCAGCGCATTTCATCCAGCCGAGTCCAAATCGTGGCTAACAACAATGCGCCCACGATAATGAGAACCAAAGGAAGCGGCCAGAACAGGGTGAATGTCATTTGGCTGGCAAAACTGATGGTATAGAGTAAATGGGAGAGGAAAAATGCACCCAGAGCATAAAGTAAGCGCTCACTGGGTAGCAGCAATAGGGCATCCGCAACTAGCGTTGCCAGCAAGCCCAAAACAATCAGATAGCCCGCAGGGCCCAGAATAGGCGCTTGCCATGCGAGTAACAGCAACAGTAACAGAGTGACGGGTTTGAATACCCAACGTTGCCAGCGTGGGCCTCGGTAAGTTGCATCGACAAACAACCAACCAGAAAAGAATACAGCAAGGAATGGCCAGCTCATTATTTATCCTTTTTTCTATACAGGTTTCAGTGAAAGTACCTGTGTTGTAATGATAATCCGCAACGCCAATGACTCTGAGCATACATCAATTAAGTGTAAGGGATGGAAGCCAAGAGTGATAGCAGCACTACAGTGATTTGCATGATTTGTGCCACTTAATGCGTAGCAGTGCGCATAATCAGATTTAGCTGTGGGGGCAAACTGCTGAAGTCTTGGCCTTGTCTGGTCCACATGTTATGTTAACGCCGATTTCCGTTCGCTAAATCAAGGGATAGAGGCAATAGCACATGGCCAATGAACAATTGCTTTATCGCATTCAGTTTATAAATAATGGTAAGAATTATCAGCTCTATGTCCGAGAAATCGGCCCAAGTACCTTGTTTGGGTTTATTGAAATTGCAGATTTTGTCTTTGATAGCCAATCGACCTTGTTGGTCGACCCCTCAACAGAAAAGTTGAAGACAGAATTTTCCGGTGTTAACCGCAGCTATATCCCCCTTCATTCAGTGATTCGTATTGATGCGGTAACTGAAAAGGGCAGTGCCCGGATCTCTGAATTGGGCAGTAACGTGATGAGCTTCCCTTATCTACCAGGTAATAAACCTTAAATTTCTCTCGCCGAGTGAGCTTTAGCGGGCAAGATTATTATGAATAAACTTCCGTTGTTATTTATTGCTGTGGTGGTGTTGATTGTTGTGCTGGCCACCCGCCAATATTGGCAGAAGAAGCGGCAAGATGCAGAAAATGACCGCTTACCTGTGCGCAGTTTACAAGTCGAAGTTATTGATAAAAATGAAGTATTAGCACCAAATCGCCGTTCACGTCAACGTGAAGAGATTGTTGACGAAGATAAACGCTATGAAGTTTATTTCCGGCCATTACTGAGTACCGTAGAGGTAACCAAGGGCAGTGATATCAAAATTATCCTGCTACAGCCGGAATATAATCGTATAGATCAAGGCGCAAAAGGCACCCTACGCTTACAGGGTACGCGCTATATTGATTTTACTCCAAATTCAGTCGGCCAATAAATAACCTGTCGCTATAACAAAGATATATGTAGCGACAGTGGCTATTATTTTTTAGGCAATGGTGGCTGTTTCTTTTGCCAAGCCAACAATTCGAAAACCCCAAACACAAAAATTTTGAATTGTTGCCATCCACTGATTGGCTGATCTTTCGGCTGTGTAGATTTAAGTAATATCAGTTGCAAACCATGCATCAAGACCATGAAGATCATTGCGACATCAATAAAGTATTTCAACGGTTTAGGAAATGGCTGGAACAGATTCAACAATAAGAAAAACCATACTCCTAACATCAATAACCGGCCGATATTAATCCACATGGTGTTACTCCTGTTTTTCAGCGGATACCGTGCTTTTGAGGGTTTCTTCGCTACGAATATAGAGGCGATAAGCAACCTGCCCGGCAATTTTCTCTCGATGTAACTGCCAATTGGCTGGGACATCAGTGGCGGCACTTTCTGCCTCTGCTTCAACATAAATCCAGGCATCAGCCGTTAGCCAGTTGAATTGCTCCAATAAATTGATGGTTTCAGCCAGTAAACCTTTACGGAAAGGAGGGTCAAGGAAGACTAAATCGAAAGGCTGGCCCGGTTGGGCTAACCATTGCAAAGAATTGGTATTGACCACTTGCCCGTTGTCGGCACTCAATAACGTCAGATTGTTGGCCAGTTGTTTAGCGACATACCTGTCAGCTTCCAGCAGTATAGCAACACCTGCATAACGGGATAGCGCCTCCAGCCCTAAGGCGCCGCTACCCGCAAAGCAATCCAGACATCGGGCACCTTGAATCATGGGCGCAAGCCAGTTGAACAATGTCTCCCTGACCCGATCAGTGGTAGGGCGCAGCCCTGGGCTAACCGGCACAGGTAGTTTGCGCCCTCGCCATTTACCGCCAATAATGCGGATTTGTCCTGCGGACTGCTGTGGAGCTTGTTTTGCTTTGACTATCGGTCGCTTTGCCATAGATCGCTTTGCTTGAAAGTTGGCCAGTATTGCAGCACTGAATAAAAAAGTTAGTCGCTATTCTACCCATGAGTGCAGTGTGGGGGAAACGTTAAACCTTTGTTGATTGAATTCACGATAGAAAGCAGCATCGTGCGCGTGTTGCTGTTCAGGGGAAAGTGATAGACTTGCGAACTATGATCTTATTTATGTAAACCCAAAGTAATTAGAGTCCAAAAATGGCAAAAGAAAAAAAACGTGGATTTTTTTCCTGGCTGGGCTTAGGCCGTCAGAATGAAGAACACACAGCAGAGCCATTGGCTACTGAGAAAGAAAATACCGCTGAGCTGGCTATTGAAGAGCAAGCTATCGGCGAAAAACAAGCTGAAATAGTTTCAGAAAATGCCTCTGACGCGGCAGCACTGCCTGAGCAGGTAACCCCAGGTGAATGGGATAGCGCAGCAATTGGTGAAGCTGCGGCTGAAACTTTGCCAGAGGTAGCTGTAGAGCCAACTGCACAAGCAGTTGAAGAAAATATAGATTTCGCTGCAGACCCTCAGTATTTACAGCATCACTTCTCACAGAGTGACAGTGATAAAGCCCACGTTGACTCATGGGATGAAGGTACCGTCAGTGCGCCAGAATTGCCGCTGACGGAAAGCAATGTTGCTGTCGATATTCCAGAGCCACAGGGTATTGTTGATGAACCTCCGGTCGAGGTCATTGAGGAGCTTGTTAGCCTTGAAGATGAGATCGTAGCTGAAGAACTTATTGAAAATGAAGAAGAAATTGTAGCAGCAACGGCTCAAGAACAAGAGCGGCCAACGAAAGAGGGTTTCTTTGCTCGCTTAAAACGTAGCTTAATCAAAACCAAGCAGAATCTTGGCTCTGGTTTTATGGGGCTATTCCGTGGCAAGAAAATCGACGACGATCTATTTGAAGAGCTAGAAGAACAGCTCTTGATCGCCGACGTAGGTGTCGAAACTACGCGTAAAATTATTACTTCTCTAACAGAGCATGCCAGTCGTAAACAGCTAAAAGATGCCGAAGCATTGTATGGCAAGCTCAAAGAGGAAATGTCTGAAATTCTGTCTAAAGTAGACAAACCATTAGATGTCAGTGGTAAAAATCCATTTGTTATTTTAATGGTTGGCGTCAATGGGGTGGGTAAAACTACTACCATTGGTAAGTTGGCGCGCCAATTCCAGGCCGAGGGGAAATCTGTCATGTTGGCGGCGGGTGATACTTTCCGCGCAGCGGCAGTAGAACAGCTGCAAGTTTGGGGTGATCGCAATAAGATTGCCGTCGTTGCACAACATACCGGCGCAGATTCAGCATCAGTCATTTTCGATGCTATTCAGGCGGCTAAAGCGCGGGGTATTGATGTGCTGTTAGCTGATACTGCCGGGCGTCTGCAAAATAAAAGTCACTTGATGGAAGAGCTGAAGAAGATTGTCCGCGTGATGAAAAAGCTGGACGGCGATGCCCCCCATGAGGTTATGCTGACGTTGGATGCCAGTACCGGACAAAATGCGGTGAGTCAGGCGAAACTGTTTAATGAAGCAGTGGGTCTGACCGGAATTACCCTGACTAAGCTCGATGGTACCGCCAAGGGTGGGGTAATATTTGCCATCGCAGATCAGTTCGGTATCCCAATCCGTTATATCGGCGTTGGGGAAGGTATAGAGGATTTACGGCCATTTAAGGCTGACGATTTTATTGAGGCTCTTTTTGCCCGAGAGGATTAATACGGATGATTCGCTTTGAACAGGTCAGTAAAGCTTATCTGGGAGGACGACAGGCACTGCAAGGGGTAGATTTTCATCTGCGTCCAGCGGAAATGGCGTTCTTGACAGGTCATTCCGGTGCAGGGAAAAGTACTCTGCTGAAACTGATTTGTGGTATCGAGCGCCCCAGTGCTGGCCATATCTGGTTTGGTGGTCATGACATCAGCCGCCTGAAAAATCGCGAAGTGCCATTCTTGCGTCGTCAGATCGGGATGATCTTTCAAGATCACCACCTGCTGTTGGACAGAACGGTCTATGACAATGTTGCCATGCCATTGATTATTGCAGGTGCCAGCACCGAAGATATTCGCCGCAGAGTGTCTGCGGCACTGGATAAAGTGGGGTTATTGGATAAGGCGAAAAACTTCCCTATTCAGCTCTCCGGTGGTGAACAACAGCGTGTTGGTATAGCGAGGGCGGTAGTGAACAAGCCCGCGGTATTACTGGCAGATGAGCCGACCGGTAACCTGGATGATGCATTATCTGAAGGCATTTTGCGTTTGTTTGAAGAGTTTAACCGTGTGGGCGTTACCGTGTTAATGGCAACCCACGACACGTCGTTGATTGCTCGGCGGCGCTACCCGATTCTGACATTAAGTCAGGGGCGGATGTCAGGAGCGCATCATGGCGAATAATAGTGCGCAGAAAGCAAAAACCAAGGCGCTGAAAGGCGGTTGGCGCGAACAGTGGCGTTATTCGTGGGTTAATGCTGTTGCCGATATGATGCGCCAACCGTTGGCAACGTTGTTAACAGTGATGGTGATTGCCATCTCACTGACCCTGCCAAGTGTGTGTTATATCGTGTGGAAGAACGTCAGTCAGGCGGCGGATCAATGGTATCCAACGCCGCAATTGACGGTCTATCTGGATAAAGCGTTAGATGATAACGCGGCTGAAAATGTCGTGACCACACTGAAAGCGGAAGCCGGTGTTGAGAAAGTTAACTATCTATCGCGGGAAGAAGCGATGGGTGAGTTCCGCAACTGGTCTGGTTTTGGCGGTGCGCTGGATATGCTGGAAGAAAACCCGCTGCCCGCAGTTGCCATTATCACGCCTAAGATAGATTTTCAAAGTTCCGGGACGCTCGATACCCTGCGCGAGCGGGTGAGTAAGGTCGAAGGGGTAGCTGAAGTTCGTATGGATGATAGCTGGTTTGCTCGTTTGGCGGCATTAACCGGCTTGGTCGGGCAAGTTGCGGCCATGATTGGCGTGTTGATGGTGGTAGCTGTATTCCTGGTCATTGGTAACAGTGTGCGTCTGAGTATCTTTAGCCGCCGCGATACTATCAATGTTATGAAACTGATTGGGGCAACCGATGGGTTTATTCTGCGGCCGTTCTTGAACGGTGGCGCGATGCTAGGTTTCGGCGGTGCGGTGTTATCACTAATTCTCTCCGAAGCGCTGGTATGGAAGCTCGGTTCGGTTGTGACACAGGTAGCCACGGTGTTCGGCACCAGCTTTGCGCTACATGGGTTAAGCTGGGATGAATGCCTGCTGTTGGTGTTGATCTCGGCCATGATTGGCTGGATCGCCGCCTGGTTGGCGACGGTTCAACATTTACGCCGATTTACACCGCAGTAAAAAATGTTTGTTATACTCTTTCCCTGCGGTACCTCGTGAAGGCAGGGAAAGGGCGCGGTTTACCCGTTAATACCATAGGCTCTCCCTGATACGCACAGCGAGTTATCTGCTAAACTCAACAGCTGAAACTGTGATCCAGTTTGAACTTTTATGGTGATAACAGGTCGAAGAACACAGTGAAATGATAAGGTGCCCAGCGCTTGAATCTGCTTAGGCAGGTGCTAAAATATAGGCGCTGAGAGAAATTTGCACTATTTAATATACCCCATAGATTTCAAGTTGCAGGAAGGCGGAAAGTAAGAGACAACTTGGTTGTAAACCATGTTGAACAGCGCCTGCGTTGGCCCGCAGGGTGAGTCTCTAATGAGGCTCATAATCACGATGAATTCACATCAGTAAGTGATTCGGGTGAGCGCAAGTAGCCAACAAACCTGCGGTTTGAAAGATAACAGGTATAACCATGCAATGAGAGGGTTTCGAATGACCAAAGAAATGCAAACTTTAGCCTTAGTACCCCAAGGTAGTTTGGAAGCCTATATTCGGGCTGCCAATGCCTATCCAATGCTAACTGCAGAGGAAGAGCGGGAACTGGCTGAACGGCTGCATTACCAGGGCGATCTGGGGGCGGCTAAACAGCTAATCCTGTCTCACCTGCGCTTTGTTGCTCATGTTGCCCGTAACTATTCTGGGTATGGTTTGCCACAGGCTGACCTTATTCAGGAAGGTAATATTGGCTTGATGAAAGCGGTTCGCCGTTTTAACCCTGAAGTTGGGGTGCGTCTGGTGTCTTTCGCAGTACACTGGATCAAAGCAGAAATTCATGAATATGTTCTGCGTAATTGGCGGATTGTTAAAGTTGCGACCACTAAAGCTCAGCGTAAGTTATTCTTTAATCTGCGTAAAACTAAGCAGCGTTTGGGTTGGTTTAACCAAGATGAAGTCGAGCTGGTTGCCAAAGAACTGGGTGTGACCAGTAAAGATGTTCGTGAGATGGAATCACGCATGTCCGCACAGGATATGACTTTCGACCCATCTCCAGATGATGAAGCACGTGACGGCCAATCTATGGCGCCCGTCCTGTATTTGCAGGATAAAACCTCAGACTTTGCAGATGGCATCGAGGAGGATAATTGGGACAATCACGCGGCAGACAAATTATCTTATGCATTGGAAGGTTTGGACGAGCGGAGCCAGCATATTATTCGTGCTCGTTGGCTGGATGATGACAACAAGTCTACATTGCAGGAACTGGCTGATCAGTACGGTGTATCTGCTGAACGTGTTCGTCAGCTTGAAAAGAACGCGATGAAAAAATTACGAATGGCTATTGAAGCCTGATATATACCTTACATAATTGACATCGCAGTTAACAATATACTGCGGTATGTAATCAAAAGGGTATATGACGTAACATGAAGGGCGATATTAATTATTAATATCGCCCTTTTACTTTGTGCGTTTTAGCAGTCTCTGATTTTTAACGATATGAGCTAAATCATGGCTTAAAAGTCTTCCACACACTCGATTCCGACAGTCAGTCGGATTATCTATGGCGTTAACTCCGTAATAATAATTTTCTAAAAAAACCAAATTCGGCAAAGTACTAAATACGATAAATAATAAAACAAGTAGGCTGATACTGTTTTTATATTGTTAATTATCCATTGATTTAATGTGCCATATTAAATCACATAAAACATTATAAGTTAGTTAATCACTAATAATTTTATTGTGCCATTGCATAATGGTATTTTTAATTATTAACAGTCTATATTTATAACTTAAATGATGTAAATGAAAATTTAATATTGGAGTTTTTTTCAGGAGAATAATATGTCAAATGCTGCACGTAGCACTAATAAAAATAATGCCATGCCTATTGGTGGTGAAGATACATCTGTTGAACGGCTTAGAGGGGATGATTCAATAGTTTCTGGTATTGATAATATGGAGTATCGCCATTATGGAGTAGCTGATGGCCACGGTATTATTGACGATAATGGTGGTCATTATGGCCATATCCAATTCATTAATATACAAACTAAAAAACTCAGACTACAAAGGTCAGGGAATGATTTAATATTTTGGACCAGAGTGAATGGGAAAGAAAGTTCACGACATAACCTTGTGACAGTTAAACATCATTTTAGTGATGTTGGTGAAAATAAAGTTGAATACCTTCTTTTAGATAATAAAAAATATGTTATTGATGATCTGACCCGAAACTTAGTTGGCAGCCAATCCTCATCCGTTGATCTTTTGTCCTCAGCGATCCCGCTGCCTATGTCCAAAGCCAGTAACTTGGTTTTCTCTTTGTCGCTGGATGATGTGACAAACCCTATTACCCATCTTTATCACTCCGGGGAAACATCTGGCTATGGTTTATCTAAAGAACTGGATGTATTAGGGCAACGCTATAACTTTAATATCCGAAAAGAGTCAGATATGACTTTTTGGACTGAAGACAATATGTGGTTATCGGCTGACGGCAAACAGGTATTTCAGCCGAGTAGCCCTATGGGGGATGGGGAGAGCACTGCGTATGAGGAGTTTGTCAGCAGCTTGGATATGAGTATCCCAGGGGCTGAGGAGGAAGGGCACCATAGTTTAGAGTTAGAAGATTGTCCTTCGCAAGGGCAATCTTTTGAGCGCTGGACAGCAGCGAAAAAGTTAGTCAAAAAGTACAACTTGGATATGGTTAAAACTTTATCTGTCATTGACGGGGGGAATATGCTTACGGGCCGGCGGGCCAATGGTAAAATTTATGCATTGGTTGGCCGTGATGCGGTAATACAGACTACGTTAAGGCATAACTACCTTGATTCAGAGCGAGTGGCGGCCGAAGTTGAAGCAATGCAAAATAACGGTGAATTCACTTTGAGCCTGGCAAGTGAAGAATCGAGTATCTTTCGGCGGGGATTCGACCCTCAAATTGATTTAATGTTACTGGAAGCTTCAGGATTATTACCAGAGCACCTTGATTATCCTTCCCGTTTATTATTAGCCAAGACTGTACGCGCTAAACTTGAATTGGCAAATATGCGAGATGCATTAACTGATATTCCAGATATTGGTAATGAGATGAATTTATCGATAGAACAGATAGCTGCCGCAAATCATCGTCATCGTGTAGCATATAAAGGCGATAACATACCTGATAATTACGATGAGAAATTGTTGCGTATGTATAAAAGAGATTACTCTGAGCTGAGTGCGATGATGCAATGGTCACCACGATATAGTCATAAGTTAATCAAACAAAAATTACAACATTGGCAGCCGGATATCGCTGCTAAAAATCGCATGATGATCATGCTTAAGAATGCAGGTTTTATTCGTTCATTCCTAAGCGATAAGCAAGTTGAACAGCAGGCTATTCGTTTTCTCGCAATGAATGAAATCTCTAAAGATATTATTGCTGATGAACTGGGTGTAGCTCGTGAAGATTTGGTTATAGTGAGTCAACAGGAGTTTCATATTGATATGTATATGCGTCCATTGTCTGATGGGCGTGTTATGGTTCATGATTATCAGGAGGCGAAAAATTTAGTACAAAAGGTGCTGGACGATCCAAATAGTAAATTGACTGAGCAAAATAAAATTGATTTACAACAAACGATGCTTGAGTTGCAGCAGCTACACCAACAACGTCTTCCTATTAGCAATCTTATTGAGAAACAATTACGAGACTCTGGTCTACAACCTATAAAAACACCGGGTGTTTTCTCTGTGGGAGAAATACAATTGGGGGCGGTTGATACGGAAGATCATTATATCTTAAAACGTCATGTGAATTATATGAATGGTGTCATGGGGACCAGCCAAAAAGATAATTCGATGTTCTATATTACCAATGCGTCTAGCATCGAACCTCTCAACGACGCAATCTCTGATTGGTTTAAAAATCACATGCCAGGGTTGCAGGTGGAATTTATTGGTAGGGCAAAAATGGGGGAGGGTAATGATTATTATGTTCCTGCTGACTTCAATTTTGCTGAAAGTTTATTGGATCTTAGCGGAGGTTTTGATTGCATTACCCTCCATCACGGCACTGCAACGGAGTTATTAGCTGAAAATATGGCAAGTTTCGCTGGGCAAAATGAAGCTGTGAGTAGTGGATCCTCGCCGGATAGCGTGGCTGCTGCAATTTTTACCCGCCCATCATATATGGTAAATAATTATGAGCGGGCTGTTTAATCCGCTACCGCTGCCAGTTCTGCGTGCCACGGCTAAAACCGCAGGCATGCATAAAGCCATCCACAGCTTTACGGTTTGTGCTTGCCACCTGATCGTCCTTCAATTGCCAGTGTTTCACTTCCGCTAGCTGACGCAATGTTTCTTCAATGAGATAAAGCCCCACGCCGCGCCGACGCGTCACTTCCCTGACACACAAATCCTCAAGCTCGGCCTGTTGGCCATCGACAATCACTTTCACTGCACCTAATAGACGCTCATTAAATCGCGCAGCGAAGAGCGGCTTGCCGTCATTAATCCATTGCAACCAATAGGTTTGTTGCTGCTCAGGCCAAATTTTAGCTAAATCGATAAGGTCCTGATGAGTAAGGTTTGTTAAACGTTCAATAGTCAGTTTCATCGTCAATAAACCACAGAAATGTGAGGGTTATAAGGCTGTGGTTTATTGTACTAGATCATAGGTCAGAGAGTTGTGTAAGTTTTTCTGTACGTTCATGGGGGAAAATGTTTTTTCGCTACTGCATTTTCCGAGTTTTAACAGAGTAAATGATCACATAACCAGCACAACTCACTAGCATTTGTGCAAAACCCATTCAATTTAATCCTAATTTTATGCTGTTTACACCGCTTGTTTCTGCTTGTCTTAGTTGATTTGCAGCATAAAACTCCTGTTTAATGGCATGAAAAATAAAGTCTTATTAGAAAAAAGCATCACTTTTGAGACTAAATCATTATTACTTATGAATAAAACGTTACGGCGCTATAAAACGTTAAGACCAACACAACAAGCACGTTCACAATGACAGATGGGGAATTCGCGGATGAAATTAACAAAAGGTAAAATGTTGCTGGCTGGGTGTATAGCAATGGCGATGAGCCATTCTGTGCTGGCGAAAGACATCAAAGTTGCCATTGTTGGCGCGATGTCCGGCCCGGTTGCCCAATACGGTGACATGGAATTTACCGGTGCACGTCAGGCGATTGCTGATATCAATGCCAAAGGCGGAATTAATGGCGATAAGCTGGTCGGTGTGGAATATGATGATGCTTGCGACCCGAAACAAGCCGTAGCTGTCGCCAACAAAGTGATTAACGATGGTATTCGTTACGTTATTGGCCACCTGTGCTCCTCTTCAACTCAGCCTGCTTCAGATATTTATGAAGATGAGGGTGTGATTATGATCACCCCTGCCGCAACCAATGCTGATCTGACTACCCGTGGTTACAAAATGATCATGCGGACTACCGGCCTGGATTCTGACCAAGGCCCAACAGCAGCTAAATATATCCTTGAAACCATCAAACCTAAACGTATCGCGGTGGTACATGATAAGCAGCAATATGGTGAAGGTTTGGCGCGCTCCGTGCGTGATAGCCTGAAAAAGCAAGGTACAGAACCTGTGCTGTTTGAGGGTGTGACCGCCGGTGATAAAGATTTCTCTACCTTGGTTGCTCGGTTGAAGAAAGAGAATGTCGATTTTGTTTATTTCGGCGGGTACTACCCGGAGATGGGGCAAATTCTGCGTCAGGCTAAGCAAGCGGGCCTGACAGCACGCTTTATGGGCCCAGAGGGTGTGGGTAACTCCTCACTGTCTAACATCGCGGGTGATGCTTCTGAAGGCATGTTGGTCACTTTACCAAAACGCTATGATCAGGTTCCTGCTAACCAACCTATTGTTGATGCGCTGAAAGCGAAGAAACTCGACCCAACCGGCCCATTTGTTTGGACAACTTATGCAGCGCTGCAATCGTTGACTACCGCGATGGAGCGAAGTGGTAGCCAAGAACCTGCTGATTTGGTCAAAGATCTGAAAACCGGTAAGCCGGTGGAAACAGTGATGGGGCCGCTGAGCTGGGATGAAAAAGGTGATTTGAAAGGGTTTGAATTCGGTATTTTTGAATGGCATGCGGATGGTTCATCAACCGCAGTCAAATAACAATAATATTAGAATCATCAAGTTGTAGGGTTGCTGTTGCAGCAATCCGGCCCCTTTTACCAACTGTATCCCCCCAAGTCTCGGGGGGATTTTTCCTCACTGCGCACAGTAGATTTGGTGCAGTTGGCTAGGGCAGCCAGGCAAGTGAATCAAAGGGTTAGGGTATGTCAGAGCAGTTTCTTTATTTCCTGCAACAGATGTTCAACGGGGTTACGTTGGGCAGCACTTATGCGCTGATCGCCATTGGTTACACCATGGTGTATGGCATTATCGGTATGATCAACTTTGCCCACGGTGAAGTGTATATGATCAGCAGCTACGTCTCCTTTATCGTGATTGCCGCATTGATGATGGTGGGGATTGATGCCAGTTGGTTATTGATAGGCTCTGCTTTTCTCGTCTCAATTGTCATTGCCAGTGCTTATGGTTGGAGTATTGAACGGGTGGCGTATAAACCGGTTCGTAGCTCTAAGCGCTTGATTGCATTGATCTCGGCTATCGGGATGTCTATCTTCCTGCAAAACTACGTCAGCCTCAATCAAGGCTCGCGGGATCTGGCTCTACCGAGTTTGGTGACTGGCCAGTGGACGTTGGCAGAAACCAATGGCTTTGCCGCGACCATTAGCACCATGCAGTTGACCATTTGGATAGTTACTTTCCTGGCCATGTTAGCGCTGACGCTATTTATCCGTTATTCCCGCATGGGCCGCGCTTGCCGTGCCTGTGCTGAAGATTTAAAAATGGCCAGTCTGCTGGGCATTAATACTGATCGGGTTATCTCACTGACTTTTGTTATCGGTGCGCTGATGGCCGCTGTCGCCGGGGTCTTGTTGGGGCAGTTTTATGGTGTCATTAACCCATACATCGGCTTTATGGCTGGTATGAAAGCATTTACCGCCGCAGTGTTAGGCGGGATCGGCAGTATTCCGGGCGCGATGATCGGTGGTTTGATTCTGGGGGTGGCTGAAGCATTAACTTCTGCGTATCTCAGCACAGAATATAAAGATGCAGTTTCATTTGCGCTGCTGATTGTTGTGTTATTAGTAATGCCTACTGGGATCTTAGGCCGTCCGGAGGTTGAAAAAGTATGAAACAACTCAACTTCCTTAACGCCATTATTTCCAGTTTTGTTTTGCTCGTCCTTGCCTCGTTTGTGATGGGATTACAGTTGCAGTTAGACGGCACCAAGCTCATCGTGCAAGGGGCTTCAGAGGTGCGTTGGTTGTGGATTGGCGCAGCTTGTATCGTAGTGTTTTTCTTCCAATTAGTGCGGCCGCTCATCCAGCAAGGGATTAAAAAGGTCTCTGGCCCAGCATGGGTATTACCCAGTTTTGACGGCACCACCCCGCGCCAGAAGTTATTGGCGGCTGCGATTATTATTGCCGCAATAGCCTGGCCATTTTTGGTCTCCCGAGGCTCGGTAGATATCGCCACCCTGACACTGATTTACGTCATGCTGGGGCTGGGTTTGAACGTTGTGGTCGGGCTATCAGGCTTGCTGGTTCTGGGCTACGGGGGTTTTTATGCTATTGGTGCTTATACCTATGCTCTGCTGAATCACTATTACGGGTTGGGTTTCTGGGAGAGTTTGCCTCTGGCGGGAATTGTCGCGGCACTGTCCGGCTTCCTGCTCGGATTCCCTGTTTTACGTCTACGTGGGGATTATTTGGCGATTGTGACATTGGGCTTCGGTGAGATTGTGCGTATTTTGCTGCTCAATAATACTGAAATCACCGGTGGACCAAATGGGATTAGCCAAATTCCTAAACCGACACTGTTTGGTTTAGAGTTCAGCCGCACCGCGAAAGACGGAGGCTGGGATACTTTCCACAATTTCTTTGGCCTGACTTATGACCCAAGTGACCGCATCATTTTCCTGTATCTGGTGGCGTTGTTATTGGTGGTTCTGACTCTGTTTGTGATTAATCGGTTACTCCGCATGCCGCTAGGCCGGGCTTGGGAAGCACTGCGCGAAGATGAAATTGCTTGCCGCTCATTGGGTTTAAGCCCGACAAAAATCAAGCTGACCGCGTTTACCATCAGTGCTGCTTTTGCCGGTTTTGCGGGCACGCTGTTTGCTGCGCGACAAGGTTTTGTCAGCCCTGAGTCCTTCACTTTTGTGGAGTCGGCTTTTGTATTGGCGATTGTGGTATTAGGCGGGATGGGGTCACAGTTCGCGGTTATTCTGGCGGCCGTATTGCTGGTGGTTTCGCGTGAGTTAATGCGAGATCTCAATGCGTACAGTATGTTGTTGTTGGGTGCATTGATGGTGTTGATGATGATCTGGCGTCCGCAGGGCCTATTACCGATGAAACGGCCGCAATTGAAGCTGAAAGTCGCCGATATCAAAGCTAAACAGGGGGAACAAGCATGAATACGCAACCTTTGTTAGCGGTCGAAGGGCTGTCGATGCGCTTTGGCGGGTTATTGGCGGTGAACAATGTCGGCCTGAATCTCAATCAAGGAGAAATTGTCTCACTGATTGGCCCGAATGGTGCCGGTAAAACTACGATCTTTAACTGCCTGACTGGCTTTTATCGCCCGACTGGCGGCACAATTAAATTACGTGATCGCCATATTGAAGGGCTCCCTGGGCAGGTTATTGCACGAATGGGGGTGATTCGCACTTTCCAACACGTGCGTTTGTTCCGTGAAATGACGGTGGTCGAGAACTTGCTGGTGGCACAGCATCAGCATCTTAAAAGCGGTGTATTTGCCGGCCTGCTGAAAACGCCGGGTTTTCGGCGCGCAGAGGCCGATGCATTGGAGCGTGCCGCAACTTGGCTAGAGCGGGTCGGATTATTGGAACTGGCTAACCGGCAGGCAGGGAATCTGGCCTACGGTCAACAACGGCGTTTGGAAATTGCCCGTTGTATGGTGACCCGCCCTGAGCTATTGATGCTAGATGAACCGGCAGCAGGCCTGAACCCGAAAGAAACTGATGAACTGAATCAGTTAATTATGGAGCTGCGCGACCAACATCAAGTTTCGGTATTGCTCATTGAGCATGACATGAAATTGGTGATGGGGATTTCTGATCGTATTTATGTGGTGAATCAGGGAACTCCGTTGGCACAGGGCTTACCGGCAGAAATCCGTAATAATCCGGATGTGATCCGGGCCTATCTGGGCGAATAACTTATTTTTAAGTAAACGTATTTTTAGGTAAATGAAAACGGGCGAGGCATAAACATAACATGTTGTCATTTAATAAAGTTTCCGCCCATTACGGCAAAATTCAGGCATTGCATCAGGTTAGTCTGCACATCCAACAAGGCGAAATTGTCACCTTGATTGGTGCTAATGGCGCGGGTAAAACCACACTCCTGGGCACATTGTGTGGCGAACCTCGTGCAACCGAAGGTAGCATCATTTTCGGTGAGCAGGATATTACGAACTGGCAGACCGCGCGTATTATGCGTGAGGCGATTGCCATCGTGCCGGAGGGGCGACGGGTGTTTTCCCGGATGACGGTTGAAGAGAACCTCGCTATGGGTGGTTTTTTTGCTGATCGTCAGCAATATCAGCAGCGTATTGAGCGAGTTTACGACTTATTTCCACGGTTGTTTGAACGTCGGGTGCAGCGGTCTGGCACCATGTCTGGTGGTGAACAGCAAATGTTGGCGATTGGGCGCGCATTGATGAGCCAGCCTAAATTGTTGCTGTTGGATGAGCCGTCTCTTGGGCTGGCTCCGATTATTATTTTACAAATATTCGATACTATTCAACAGCTACGGGAAGAGGGAATGACAATCTTCTTGGTTGAACAGAATGCCAATCAAGCGCTGAAATTGGCTGACCGAGGGTATGTGCTAGAGAATGGTCGCATTGTTCTGGAAGATACCGGCGCTGCTTTGTTGGCGAATGAAGCGGTACGTTCTGCTTATCTGGGCGGTTAAGTCTCAATGTTTTTGTATTAATATTTTTTAAGGCCCAGTTCTGGGCCTTATCTATATGTTTATGCTAAAGGCGTGATAGTAAAGTTCAGTGTATCGCTATAACTCCCTTTATCAGTAGTATCAGTACGATAAAGCCGTATTTTGGGTGACCAACACATTTTCTCTTCACCCGTGTTATTATCAGCTTTCAACTGTATGAATTTTTTATCAGCTGGCAATGAAAAATCTGTTTTGGCATATTCATCATTTTTAAGTATCACTCGATAGTTAATAATGTTATTCCCTTTATCTTCTTTTAATTGAAAATGTCGGTTATTCTGCGCTAGCCCATTTATATTACTGGCACTGATCATATAACGGGTATTTTGTATTCCTATTGCTCGATAGCTAATACAAAAACGATTGGCTGCTGGATTTATCAGCGGGGCATGTAAGCCACCGCCACCGGCAGTTTTATCAAGTAAATTATCTAAATCGATATTTTTCAATTGCCATGTTGCAGTAGCTAAACGAAATCTAGGATCAACTTTTAGGGGTTGTGGTGCAATATTTGCTTGAGGATCAAAAGCTTCGCATTGATTTCCTGATGGATTAAAAGAAACGCCGTTGGAAGAAAGCAAAGAGTATTTTTGTTTATTAGAAATGAGCACGCCACCCACAGTTGCACCTATTCTGATGTTTTTTAGGGCATGTGCATTAATCGTAAATGACACATAATAGTGAGAGTTGTTAAATACACTCGAATGACTATTAAAATTAATTTCTTTAATATTATTACTCGACCGGTCATAGTAAATTCCATTAAGAGAAATATCATGAAAGTCTTGTAGCTTAACATTTAAATTTGGCGAGCCATCAGCATTATAAAAATAGAGGGAAAGCAGAGCCTTGCGTGAGTGCAATGATGTGTTTTTAAGGTTTTCATGAGGGATTTTGATTAACTCTTTCCACTTTATTCGATGTCCACCCGCAGTCAGACCATATAAACCATCAATCAAATTTGCTTGAAATGAAACTTTCACACTGCCATCATCTAATAGTTTTGCTGAGCAGTTAGAATAGTTTTGGACATAGTCATAAAAATAAGGATTAGCCATAGCAGTGGGGGGCAATATTAACAGCAATAACCCCATTAATAATTTTTTATTCTTAGTATTCATTTCGTGTCTCTCCATGACAGTCAACGATGAGTTTTAGCTATTTGTTTCGAATATTAATGTCAGTTGCCCGTGATATTTCCCGGCGATATCTGGCTCGTCAGGAGCCAATGCTGAAATTTGCAATATATAGTCAGTGCCCACCGAATGAGCTGTTCCCTTATCTATGATGAATATTTCGGGGATAGCCGATAGTGGCCGCAAAGCCGTGCGGTCACGCCCCCAGCGTATTTCAGCAGGTGAGAATGCTACTTCCGGCACACCAGAATTATTCGTCTGACGTATTAGTATCAACGGATTTTTAATTGAAATTCGGAACCCCTCTTGCCGTCGTAGCTTTACTGTTATAGGAACTTCAGATTGATAAATTTTATGATTTTCCAAGCCAGGATGGAGTTTAATATTGTCATACCAGCCGCCCTGCGGTTTTTCGACTTCAATTATGGGCTGTGCGATAACGTCTAACTTGACGTCAATATCCCCTAGAAGTAGTGGAATACTTTCCGAAGCAACTTGCCAAGGAAACAACAGTAAAATGGCTGCTATTTTTATCATGTTCATAACGCTCCTTAATCTTTATTCAGCAGGGCACTGCAAGCTGAAGAATTTATCCTCAATCATCCCTTGTATATCGCTGATTGGCAGTTGTCGGAATTGCTCGGGATAGAGATTAAAATCATCTATTCCTCCCAATGAGTTTTTCAACTGATGCCACTGTAAGCGGGTATTTCCGGTATTTTCTAATGCTAATCTTCCGTCAATACAGTGATGCATCCACTGCGGCCGAAGTGAGGCCGGCAAATGTCTGACTAACCCCATATAACTTAGCTGTACGCCGACAATGGCACCCTCACCACCGGTGACTTTCAGAGTGTTCTCAGGCGCGACAGATAATCTATAAACGTGTTCTTTATCGGGTGATTGCAATGCTTTAATGATTATTCTCGCGCTTTGCTTTGGGCCAAGTGTCAGTTTGGACGGCGTGGCAAACAGCATCGGATGAGGTTGCTCCCCGACAGGAGTTAATGACTCGCGCTTGGGGGACTCTCCTGGGTTATTTAACTGAGACAGTTGCACCCTAATGTACTCTGTGTTTACACCTCGATTAATCACATTGACCACGGCTTTGGATTGCTGCATTTCCAATACATGCGGCTGAATATCGATGGTGGCAAAGACATTCAGTGGCAATAAATTAGCTACAGCGAATAGCAAAGGTTTCATTATTTGCCTCTCCACTCAGGTGGTTGACTGACAAGGTGATTGGCGCGCCTGGGTACAGATTCAGGTTGCCCGCCAATGTGGAATTATCAGGCGATTTTAGCTGCGTGAATTTACTGTGAATGTTTCCTGTGGAACTGAGTATTAAGCTGCGGTCAGGCATACATTCATGCTGCCAATGACGAGTCTGTGAGGCTGCGGGAGGGATATGATGGATAAGTACGCCATAGCCAATACTGATGGTCATTGGGGTGTGGACTTTGCTTTTATCTTCGTTTCCCCCAGAGACTTTAGTCGCGACGACCGGATCGATATATAAGCGATAAAGTGTTTCTTGAGTGGGCGATTTTAATGGCAACAATTTTATGTCGCGCTTTTGTTTCGGCCCTAACGTAATCCGGTTCGGGTTGAAAATCATTTCAGGTTGAGAAATATCACTAATTAGCGTCTTTTTCTCTGGAGTCACCCCCGGGTTATCCACCCGTTGCAACGAGATATCCAAATAAAGTGCTTTATCGCCACTATTATAAACTTGTACCGTGCGATGTTGCTCCAAAGCTTCGACTGTCGTGCGAGTGGGAAGGGCCATTAACTGCCCATAAGTTGCAGTAATAGGGGCTAGCAGCAAGATAATAGCCGATAGTAACTTATTATATTTCATGGTCATTCCTGTTGATATTGGTCGGGGTGACAGTGATAAATATGCTCATGTTGCTGACGCATATTGCAGTGATAACGGACAGCGCCATTTTGAACCGTGATATTTTTTAGTATGACGTCAGAATTAATAGCAAATAGACCATTGGGGTGAACAGTATCGCCAGTTTCCTCAATTACTCCTGTAATAGGTTGATTTTTTTGGTCTTTAAGAAAACCACTGTAAAGTATGTCGAGGGTAATATTGGCTTTACTGACAAACACTTGTCCTGGATGTGCGCGGATAATATTGACCGGCAACTGAATGTTCATGTCTAGGTCACTGCTATTGTTATGAGTGCGAACAAAGAAACGGTCTTGATAGCGGGGAATTGGTATCGCGTAGGTTCCTCCGCCACTTATTGGGACGCCTTCTGCATGGAAGTTATAAGGTGTACCTGATAGTTCCGGCGTTTCTATCAGTAATGCCGAGCCGCTGTAACTGCTGCGGCCTAGTGCGGCTCCTTGTGGGCCGATGGCTAACATGCCTCTGTAGCTGATCCCCCCGTTGGTTATCTTGTTATCGATACCTGCTCGGGCAGAAATATCCCCACGGCTTCCACTGCGTTGGGCAAATGTGCCGATACCATTGTTTTTGCCATTGGTGCTGCCATTGATACCCAAAGAACTGCTGCCATAGCTATCGGTAAACTCTTTTTGATAACTGGCGCTGGTGTTCAATTTTTGCTGAGTATAAGCACTGTTGATGTTGGCGCGACTCTGGCGGAAAGATAATGTGGTATTAAGAAATAACCCATAGTTGTTTCGGCTATGCCATTGCCCACCTTTTTGCACACCAAGGGACAAGTTCAGGCCAAATTGTGGTCGCCGCCAATCCCAACTGCTCTGAATACGATGCCGATGATGACTTTTATATTGGTTGAATTGATAACTAAGCTGAGTTGGCCCAAAACGGCGGCTATAGGATGCTGAGGTACTGCCAGAGTTTGGTGCATATATCGACACATCTGGTGTTTGATAGCGGGCCGCAGTGAAATATCCTATTGCGGAATTCCCCCCTTCTAAACGCAGATACCCCCCACCGTGTTTTTCACCAGACATCATGCTAAAGGTGGGTGTGATATTAAAGCCAGAAAATCCTAATGGGCGCGATATGTTCGCTTCTGCTGCCCAGTGGTGGTTATTATCTTTAAGTAAAGAGATATTAGTTTGAACATTTTTAATTTTCATACTACGGCCAAATTGCGCCAAATGATGGGAATGGTGCTTATTACGTGGCGCAACCTTGCCCATAGTCAGAAACCAACCATCATTGGTTTGAGTACCTAAATTGCTGATGGCTTGACTTTCTTGGCTGACGACGCGCCCAGTGTTATCCACTAAGCGAATATCAATATTGTAATAGCCTCCTGGGAGTTGGCTATAATCAATTTCATTGCGGCCAATTTGTGCGGGAATACGGCGGATAAGCTGGTTATCTCGGTAGATTTCATAATCGCCATCAGAGATTGCGTACAGTATCAAGTTGCCGGCCGAGGGTTTATCAAGAGCTAAATAACTTTGGCTACCCAAGGTCACAAATTGTTCTAACGCTGGATTAATCAGGGTATGGATACTGCCTGCGCTATTATCCAGGTTATTTTGCTTACCTGTTCGTAAATAAAGGGTTTGAAAGTTCTTTTGCAGATACCAACTGTCAATACCTCTTTGAGTCATCTGCTGGTATTGTGATTGATCCGAGAACTGATAATTTCTCTTCGAACGGGTAGTGTTATAGAACCATTGTACAAAACCATAAGATTGCAAAGGAAGCCCGAGGTAGCCGTTCCCGCGGGCAGACATAGCACGGTAGTTTTTCGCCGTCATGCGCAGGTCAAAAGATTGGTTGTGAACCAACCCCCACGTAGTGGTTGGCATCAGGTAGCGGCTGTTATTATTGGTAATGGTGACAACCTGATTTATCTTATCCAGAATGACGTTATATCCGGATACATTATAGTCACAGCCATTTTGGCATTGTAAATAGGGTATTTGGAGCAAGACTTGTTCTAATAATATGATTGACTGCTCATCAATATTATTATCGCGATATTGCTGATGGTTGAAGCTTAAAGTTTGTTTCTGTTCCGAGAAAAATATTTTGGTGGGCAATATCTTCCCATTAAATATACCTAGTAACCTCATGGTGTCATGACTTTCAATAGCTGAAAACCCTGTTGGAACTAAATACTCCAGGGTTATGTTTTTTGCATGTGTTGAATTAAATGTTGGGAGTAGTAAAACAAATAAAGCTATCTGATTAATACTCATGTTTTTTTTCATTGGATTCCATTCCATTATTGATTGTTTTTTATAGAAACAGATCTCCTCAGACGAATATATTTTTATGCGTTGATGGTTTTCATTAAACCATGATGATATATATTTAAGTCAAAGGATAATGCAGTCAGACGGTTAACCGCCTGACTGCATATATTTATTTAACTGATGTGTGATTAAATATCATCTTCGATAGTAAGCTGAAGCGTGCCTGTATATGTTTCACCAGATAGGGCTTCTGCGGGTTTTTTAGCTCTTATAGTTAACGCCTGGTTTAGCTCATTATGAGCACCTAAAACGAAACTTGTCCCCGCCCCATTGAGTTGGGATCGCCCTAATTGCACAACTACATCATTAAATGTTTTTACCTCACCATCAGCATCACCTTCTAGAACCAGTGGGTTTCTGAGCTTGATGTTGACTTTAGCCCCAGTGTTACTCACTATCGTAACATTCTCCATATATTCATAAGTGCCATCATTGCTGGCGTGATCATAGTCCAAGGCAATATCATTCAATGCATCACCATTACCTTTTGTCATGCTGATTGAACCATTAATTTCTGCTGTAACCGGTATATCTTTATTGAATGGTTGTGCACAAACAATAGTACTGCTGGCCAATACTGCTACAGTAATAATAGATAATAGAGTTTTTTTCATCATAGATACCTGAGAGTCCTTTGTATTAAACCCCATTCAAGAAATGAATGGGCATTATTTCCTTGGGTCGCTCTTGTGAGTTATATAAAATAACAATAACGAGGGTGTTAATATAATCATGTTAATATAGTGCGCTCACAAGGCGAACAAACATTAACATGTGAGTTAGAGGAGCATCAATAATAATACAACCAATTTAAGGAAATAAAATCAATAGTAATTTAACGATCAAATAAATATCTAATAGATATTTATATTTTTATTGTTTTCATCGGGAAATTCCTGATTGAATTGTTGTTACTTTTGTTAAAAAACTCATTTCATTAGCGAATAGTGGCGAAATTAAAAGAGGTTTTGGTATTTATTTTTACTTTTTGTCATTTTTATGTCATCTGAAAGTTATATTTCTGTCATGAAACGATGTCATGTTTGCTTTCGAACAAAAACTGATTTATTTCGCTCATCCACCGCAGTTAATTGAGATGAGCCAGACAGATTTATTCAGGGGCTAGATATGTTTAACAACACTATTCGTAAAACGTCGATTTGTGTCGCGCTAACCTTGGCATTCAGTGCTAATGCAATGGCGGTCACTGAAATTCCTTTCTGGCATTCCATGGAGGGAGAGTTAGGGGTCGAAGTTAACTCATTAGCTGATCGCTTTAACCAGTCGCATACCGATTACAAAATTGTACCGGTCTATAAAGGTAACTACGAACAAAGTCTGGCGGCGGGTATTGCTGCTTTCCGTTCAGGGAAAGCCCCAGCTATCTTGCAGGTCTATGAAGTGGGCACCGCGACCATGATGGCGAGTAAGGCCATCAAGCCGGTATTCCAGGTATTCAAAGACGCCGATATTAAGTTTGATGAATCCGTCTTCGTCCCAACGGTTGCGGGTTATTACACCGATGCCAAAACCGGCCACTTATTATCTCAGCCGTTTAACAGCTCTACACCGGTGCTGTATTACAACAAAGATGCATTTAAGAAAGCCGGTCTGAATCCAGATCAACCGCCTAAAACATGGCAAGAACTGGCCGAAGACACCGCAAAATTACGTGCTGCGGGGGCAACTTGTGGTTACGCCAGCGGTTGGCAGGGGTGGATTCAAATTGAAAACTTCAGCGCCTGGCATGGTCAGCCAATTGCCAGCCGTAATAATGGTTTTGATGGCACTGATGCTGTATTGGAATTCAACAAACCAGTGCAGGTTAAACATATCCAATTGCTGTCGGATATGAACAAAAAAGGCGATTTTACCTATTTTGGTCGCAAAGATGAATCGACAGCCAAGTTCTATAACGGCGACTGTGCCATCACCACCGCCTCTTCCGGTTCTCTTGCCGATATCCGCCATTACGCCAAATTTAACTACGGCGTGGGTATGATGCCTTACGATGCCGATGAGAAAAACGCGCCACAAAACGCCATTATTGGTGGGGCTAGCCTGTGGGTGATGGATGGTAAAGATAAAGATACTTATAAGGGTGTGGCTGAATTCCTGCAATTCCTGACTCAACCGGAAATTGCTGCCGAATGGCACCAGAAGACCGGCTACTTGCCTATCACCACCGCCGCTTATGAGTTGACGAAGCAACAGGGTTTCTATGACAAGAATCCAGGTGCTGATGTTGCTACTCGCCAAATGTTGAACAAGCCGCCATTGCCGTACACCAAGGGCTTACGTCTGGGCAATATGCCACAGATTCGTACCGTGGTAGATGAAGAGTTGGAAGGTGTTTGGACGGGTAAGAAAACGCCACAACAAGCATTAGATACCGCTGTGTCGCGAGGTGATGTGTTGTTGCGCCGCTTCGAGCAAACCAACAAGTAATATTATTTGGCGACTTTATTTGCCAGTTTGGGCCGGTGATTTTCGCCCCCAAACTGGCTGTGCCAGTCACGCCAAATAGTTTGGTACTGTATTGAATCTGAACGTGGTGTTTTCGATTGGTGCTCTAGAGCTAATTGACCCACGTCCGATAAACGGTTAATTCTATGTCATCTTCCCGTCCCGGTTTTTCCTGTAGTTGGTTACCTTACCTGTTGGTATTACCGCAACTGGCCATTACCGCTGTTTTCTTCTTATGGCCGGCGGGTGAAGCGCTGTGGTATTCGGTGCAGATGCTGGACCCATTCGGCCTCTCCAGCCAGTTTGTCGGGTTGAGTAACTTTATTGCGCTGTTTCACGATGAATACTATTTGGCCTCGTTTTATACCACGCTCATTTTCAGCGGTCTGGTGGCGGGTATCGGTCTGGTGGTGTCGCTATTTCTGGCGGCGATGGTGGATTACGTGTTACGTGGCAGCCGCATCTATCAAACTTTAATGATTTTACCTTATGCCGTGGCCCCTGCTGTGGCCGCAGTATTGTGGATATTTTTGTTCAATCCGGGGCTGGGATTGATAACCCATTTCCTTGCCACACTGGGCTACAACTGGAACCACGCACAAAATAGTGGGCAGGCGATGTTCTTGGTGGTGCTGGCTTCGGTGTGGAAACAAATCAGTTATAACTTCTTATTTTTCCTTGCGGCACTGCAATCTATCCCGCGCTCATTGGTTGAGGCGGCGGCTATTGATGGGGCGGGGCCGGTGCGCCGTTTCTTCAATTTGGTGTTACCGCTGATTTCACCGGTGAGCTTCTTCCTGCTGGTGGTGAATTTGGTTTATGCCTTCTTCGACACTTTCCCTGTGATTGATGCGGCGACTGGCGGCGGCCCGGTACAGGCGACTACCACCCTGATTTATAAAATTTACCGTGAAGGCTTTACCGGGTTGGATTTATCCAGTTCAGCGGCTCAGTCAGTTGTGCTGATGTTGCTGGTGATTGGTTTGACGGTTATCCAGTTCCGCTTTGTTGAGCGTAAGGTGCGTTACCAATGATTGAGAATCGCCGTGGGCTGGATATCTTTTGCCATGTCATGCTGATTATCGGCGTGCTATTGATCCTGTTCCCGTTGTATGTGGCTTTTGTCGCGGCGTCTCTGGATGACACTCAGGTGTTTCAGGTGCCCATGACCCTGATCCCTGGGCCGCATTTATGGCAAAACATCAGCCATATTTGGCATACCGGTGTGGGCAATAACAGCGCCCCCTTTGGGCTGATGCTGTTTAACAGCTTTGTGATGGCGTTTGCGATTACCGTCGGCAAAATCACGGTCTCGATGCTGTCTGCTTATGCCATCGTTTACTTCCGCTTTCCGCTGCGCAATCTGTTTTTCTGGTTGATTTTTCTGACCTTAATGCTGCCGGTGGAAGTGCGCATTTTCCCGACTATTCAAGTGATTGCCAACCTGGATATGCTGGACAGCTACACCGGCCTGACTCTGCCGCTGATGGCGTCCGCTACCGCAACCTTCTTATTCCGCCAGTTCTTCATGACCTTGCCGGATGAGTTATTGGAAGCCGCTCGTATTGATGGCGCAGGGGCCATGCGCTTCTTCTGGGACATTGTCTTGCCGCTGTCCAAAACCAATTTGGCGGCTCTGTTTGTTATCACTTTTATCTATGGTTGGAACCAATATCTCTGGCCAATCCTGATTACCAGTGATGCTTCAATGGGCACGGCGGTGGCGGGAATAAGAAGCATGATTTCCAGCTCGGGCGCTCCAACCCAGTGGAATCAGGTGATGGCAGCAATGATTTTGACATTAATTCCACCGGTCGCGGTGGTCCTTCTGATGCAGCGCTGGTTTGTTCGCGGCCTGGTAGACAGTGAGAAGTAACCTGATATGGCATGTTTAAAGCTTCAAGCAGTAACCAAATCTTATGACGGTGTGACGCCGGTGATAAAGCAGATTGATTTAGATGTCGCGGATGGCGAGTTTATCGTGATGGTCGGCCCATCCGGTTGTGGCAAATCGACATTGCTGCGTATGGTCGCGGGGCTTGAACGCACCACCGGCGGCGATATTTATATTGATAATCAGCGGGTAACTGATCTGGAACCCAAAGATCGCGGCATCGCCATGGTGTTTCAGAACTATGCGCTATATCCCCATATGAGTGTGTTTGACAATATGGCCTATGGCCTGAAAATTCGCGGTTTTGGCAAAGAACAGATCCGCCAGCGCGTCGATGAGGCCGCCCGAATTCTGGAGCTAGGCCCGCTATTGAAGCGCAAGCCGCGCGAACTATCCGGCGGTCAGCGCCAACGAGTGGCGATGGGCCGCGCCATTGTGCGCGAACCGGCGGTGTTTCTATTCGACGAGCCACTGTCCAATTTGGATGCCAAGTTACGAGTGCAGATGCGCCTTGAACTGCAACAACTACATCGGCGGTTAAAAACCACCAGTTTATATGTCACTCATGATCAGGTTGAGGCTATGACGCTGGCGCAGCGGGTGATTGTGATGAACAAAGGTGTGGCGGAGCAAATTGGCACACCAAGTGAAGTCTATCAGCGGCCCGCGACTCTGTTTGTCGCCAGTTTTATCGGCTCACCGGCGATGAACCTGCTAGCCGGAACTGTCAGTCCGGATGGGCGCGCCTTTATTTTATCTGATGGTATGACCCTGCCGCTGGAAGTACCACGGCCGCAATGGGCCGATCGGCGCTTGACCCTGGGTATCCGTCCGGAGCATATTCAGCAAAGGGTATCTCAGCAAAAAACCTCAGCGCAGAGTGTGCCGCTGGCTTTATTAACACTCGAATTATTGGGCGCGGATAATTTGGCCCATGGTTTGTGGGGCGGTCAGAGTCTTATCGCCCGTTTATCCCATGAAGAAATGCCCGCGGTGGGCAGTGTGTTGCACTTGTATCTGCCGCCTGCGGCGTTGCACTTTTTTGATTCAGAAAGCGGACTACGGATGGAATCATGAGTAAAAACTGGCCTTATCCTACCCTTGTTGCCCATCGCGGCGGCGGCTCATTAGCACCCGAAAATACCTTGGCAGCAATTGATGTGGGCGCGCGTCACGGCCACAAAATGATTGAGTTTGATGCCAAGTTATCGCAAGACGGCCAGATATTCCTACTGCATGACGACACACTGGAGCGAACCAGCAATGGCTGGGGTGTGGCTGGAGATTTACCCTGGGAAAAGCTGATTCAGCTGGATGCCGGTGACTGGTACAGCCCGGCATTTCAGGGGGAGCGCTTGCCTCTGCTCTCTGAGGTGGCGGCTCGCTGTGCCCAGTACGGCATGGCGGCGAATATTGAAATTAAACCGACCATCGGGGTTGAAATCCCCACCGGCCGTGCCATTGCTTTGGCGGCGCGCCTATTGTGGCAAGGTCAGGCGATTCCGCCCTTGTTATCGTCATTTTCGTTTGATGCATTAGCCGCAGCACAGCAAGCTGCACCTGAGCTGCCGCGCGGTTTATTACTGGATAAATGGGATGACAACTGGCTGGCAATGACCCGCGAGTTGGATTGCGTCTCTTTGCACATCAATCACAAACAACTGACCGCCGAGCGGGTGGCGTTACTCAAAGCCGCTGGGCTGCGTATTTTAGTGTATACCGTCAACCAACCGGCGCGGGCGCAGGAATTGTTAAGTTGGGGCGTTGATTGTATCTGTACTGACCGTATAGATTTAATATATCCTCGTCCTTGAAGCTACAGGGGCGTTAGCTGCGCTCACTCACCCGAATCACATACTTGTCGTTGATTTTAAAGTCAGTATGCTCATCGGGGTTAGCTCGTTTGCTGCCTACCTCGAACTCCAATGACTTTGATATAAACAGAACAGGAAACAGAGCAGGTCAGCCATTCTTACATTTACGGGCTGATCTGGCCCGGTTTGACAGGAAGTGAACCATGCCCGCCTTTGTTATTTCGCTCTGGCACCAGATTGTCTTGTCTTCACCGCTGTTTGTTCTACTCGCACTGGGCTACTGTTTGGTGCGATTTGGTCAGTGGCCGTCCACGATTACTGATGGTTTGACCCGCTTTGTGTTCTCCCTCGCGTTACCTGCCATGCTGTTTCGCATGATGTGCGATTTCTCCGAACGCCCGGCGGTTGATGCTCGCTTACTGATTGCCTTTTTTGGCAGTTGCCTGGTGGTATTTATCATCGGGCGCATTGTGGCCAGCCGAGTATTTCATCTGGATGGCGTGTCCGGCTCGGTGTTTGCCCTCGGCGGGATTTTTTCCAATAATGTGATGTTGGGGCTGCCCATTGCCACCCTTATGCTGGGGGAGAAATCTATCCCGGCAGTGGCGCTGGTCTTGGTGTTTAACGGACTGATTTTGTGGACATTAGTGACCATTTCAGTGGAGTGGGCGCGCAATGGTTCGCCGACATTAGCCGGGTTTGCCAAGACAGCCCGCAGCGTGCTGACCAACCCATTGATTATAGGTATTATTTCCGGCACATTATTCAGCCTGACCGGTTTGCAATTGCCGCAATTTATCGACCAACCGGTCACTATGCTGGGGCAGGTGGCTCCGCCGCTGTCATTGATTGTGCTAGGAATGGGGCTGGCGGAATACCGCGTGAGTGAGGGCTGGCAAATCAGCAGTGCGATCTGTTTTCTTAAGCTGATAGTGCAGCCGATGGTGATATGGGCGCTGGCGTGGGCGATGGATTTACCGGTGCTGGAAACACAGGTGGTGGTATTGCTTGGGTCAATGGCAACTGGCGTAAATGTTTATCTGATGTCACGTCAATTTAATGTGCTAACCGGCCCTGCCGCCGCCAGTTTAGTGATGTCGACGATTTTGGCCGCAGTCACCACCCCATTGATTCTGACCATTATTGGCGTCGGAATGCCTTAACCGCAGAAGATAAGTTTTCACCAGCGAATCATGTCCCTACCTGCGGACAGGATTCGTTTGGCTTATTATTGATCAGATGTAAACCTACTCCGCGCAAAAATTATATTCCGCTTCCGCTACAATGGCGCATTGTCATCTTATTGAGCCAATTTATTGTGTTTTTACTGATTATCACCACCATCTTATGGGCTTTTTCTTTTAGCCTGATTGGCGAATATCTGGCCGGCCAGGTGGATAGCTGGTTCTCTGTGCTAATGCGGGTCGGGCTGGCGGCGCTGGTCTTTTTGCCATTCCTGCGTTGGCGCAATATTCACTGGCGGGTGATTTTATTGTATATGGTGGTGGGTGCAATTCAGTTAGGAATCATGTACTTGTTTGTCTTCCGTGCCTATCTCTACCTGAGTGTGCCGGAGTTCCTGCTATTCACCGTAATGACCCCACTGTATGTCACATTAATCTATGATGTATTGCGGCGTCAGCGCTTGCGGTGGGGCTATGCCCTGAGTGCTTTGCTGGCGGTGGTCGGGGCGGCAATCATTCGTTATGACCATTTAAGCGAACATTTTTGGTGGGGATTGATATTGGTTCAGGCGGCTAATATCTGTTTTGCCATCGGACAAGTGGGTTACAAAAGGCTGATGGAAGTGCACCCGATCCCGCAGCATGTGGCTTTTTCATGGTTTTATGTCGGCGCTCTGGTCGTCGCCGTCATCGCCTGGTTTATTTTCGGCAATCCACAAAAACTGCCGACCACCTCATTGCAGTGGGGGGTGTTGGTGTGGCTCGGTGTCGGCGCTTCTGCTTTGGGCTACTTCATGTGGAACTATGGCGCGACACAAGTGGATGCTGGCACCTTGGGTATCATGAATAACGTGCATGTTCCGGCTGGGCTACTGGTGAATCTGGCCATTTGGCAAGAGAAACCCCATTGGCCCAGCTTTATCATTGGGGCAATTGTGATAATGGCTTCGTTATGGGTGCACCGCCGTTGGATCGCTCCGCATTCTTTACAAACGGCAGATGATCGCAAGCGTGTTGCCGGGCCGAACGAATAAAAGCTTCAGTAACCGGTTGGCGCTGCTCTCCATCACGGACAGCGGCGTATAACCGGCTCCACAAACCATTTCCCAGTGTTTTTGTAACCACTAATCCCTGACGTTCGAAGCTCTCGACCACCCAGTGTGGTAGGGCGGCGATCCCCATCCGTGCTGAAACCATTTGAATGAGCAGTAAGGTGTTATCGACATTTTTCAGTGAGGGACTGATCCCCGCCGGTTGCAGGAAATGCCGCCAGACATCTAACCGTTGGCGCTGTACCGGGTAAATCATCAACACTTCTTGCGCCAAATCTTCCGGCTCAATACGGGCTTTATTGGCCAATGGGTGGTCGGGAGCCAGCACCAGGCGCACTTCAAAATCAAACATCGGCGAATAGTGCAGGCCACTGCGCGGCAAAATATCAGATGTGAGTACTAAATCCAGCTCTCCTTGCTGCAAGGCCGGCTGAGGATCGAATGTCACGCCTGATTTGAAATCCATCGATACTTGCGGCCAGTTTTTGTGGAAATTATCCAGCGCCGGTGTGAGCCACTGAATACAGCTATGGCATTCGATGGCGATACGCAGCGCGGTTTGGTGTGGTTCGTTGCAGGTTTGCAGCGCTTGCTTGATTTGTGGCAACACTTGTTCCGCCAGTTGTAACAGGATCTCACCTTGAGTCGTGAAACGTAACGGCTGGCTTTTACGCACAAACAGACGAAAACCCAGGCGCTGTTCCAAATCACTGAATTGGTGGGATAAGGCCGATTGGGTCTGATGAAGCTGTGTTGCCGCCGCCGCCAGGGAGCCGGTATTACGCAAAGCTTGTAGGGTGCGTAAGTGTTTCAGTTCGATCATGAGAGTCCTTCACAGTGATAGTGAACAAATTGCGCTTGTGATTAATACAGTACCTGCTGATTATGGATGTGTAAACATCTGGATGGCTAAATGGGAAATAAGACGATGACAATTTTAAATCACACACTGGGTTTTCCGCGTGTAGGTCTGAAACGTGAACTGAAAAAAGCACAAGAAAGTTACTGGGCAGGCAACTCCACGCAAGAAGAATTGCTCAATGTGGGTCGTGAATTGCGCGCCCGCCATTGGCAACAGCAACAGCAAGCTGGCGTTGATTTAGTGCCAGTCGGTGATTTTGCCTGGTATGACCATGTCCTGACCACCAGTTTGCTGCTGGGTAATGTCCCTGAGCGCCATCAGAATGCTGACGGTTCGATTGATTTAGATACCTTATTCCGTATTGGCCGTGGCCGTGCACCCACCGGGACACCAGCGGCGGCGGCAGAAATGACCAAATGGTTTAACACCAACTATCACTACATGGTGCCAGAGTTCCAACAGGGCCAGCAGTTCAAGCTGGGTTGGACTCAACTGTTGGATGAAGTGGACGAAGCGCTGGCATTAGGCCACAAAATCAAGCCGGTACTGCTTGGCCCGGTCACTTATTTGTGGCTGGGTAAAGTGAAAGGCGAGCACTTTGACCGCCTTTCATTGCTGAAAGACATCCTACCGGTTTACCAGCAAGTGTTGGCTGAATTGGCCAACCGCGGTATCGAGTGGGTACAAATTGACGAACCGGCACTGGTGCTGGAATTGCCACAAGAGTGGTTGGATGCTTACCAACCGGCTTATCAGGCGCTACAAGGTCAGGTGAAATTGTTACTGACCACCTATTTCGACAGCATTGGCCATAACCTGGACACCATTCGCGATCTGCCAGTGCAAGGTCTGCATGTTGATGTCGTTGCTGGTCAGGATGATATTACTGACCTGAATGCAAAACTGCCAAAAGAGTGGTTGTTATCACTGGGTGTAATTAATGGCCGTAACGTATGGCGTGCAGACTTGAGCCACTGGTTCGAGCGCTTGCAACCACTGGTGAATAGTCGCCCGTTGTGGCTGGGTAGCTCTTGCTCCTTATTACACAGCCCAATTGATTTAAGTGAAGAAACTCGCCTTGATACAGAAGTCAAAAGCTGGTTTGCTTTTGCCCTGCAAAAATGTGCCGAGTTGGCGCTGCTAACACAAGCACTGAATGCCCCCACTGAAGCTAAACTGGCTGAGTTGGCAGCTTATAGCGCACCAATCCGTGCTCGCCGTGCTTCCAGCCGTGTGCATAACGCGCAAGTAGAACAGCGTTTGGCGGCCATCACTGCGCAAGATATTGAACGCCAACTGCCTTATGAAGCGCGTGCAGCTGCGCAGCGTAAGCGTTTTAATTTGCCAGCCTGGCCGACCACCACCATTGGTTCATTCCCACAAACCACTGAAATTCGTGGTTTACGTTTGGACTTCAAGCAAGGCCGTTTGGATGGCAAAAACTACCGCACCGGTATTAGCGAGCATATCAAGCAAGCTATTGCCGAACAGGAGCGTTTGGGCCTGGACGTGCTGGTGCATGGTGAAGCTGAACGTAATGATATGGTTGAATATTTTGGCGAGCATCTGGACGGTTTTGTCTTTACGCAAAATGGTTGGGTGCAGAGCTACGGTTCACGTTGTGTTAAGCCGCCGGTGATTATTGGTGATATCAGCCGCCCTGAAGCTATTACCGTTGAGTGGGCTAAATATGCTCAATCTCTGACGGACAAGCCGGTAAAAGGCATGTTGACTGGGCCAGTGACTATCCTGTGCTGGTCATTCCCGCGCGAAGATGTCAGCCGTGAAACCATTGCTAAACAAATTGCATTAGCACTGCGTGATGAAGTGGAAGACTTGGAAAAAGCCGGTATTGGTATCATCCAGATTGATGAGCCAGCGCTGCGCGAAGGCCTGCCGCTGCGCCGTGCGGACTGGCAAGCTTATCTACAGTGGGCGGTTGATGCTTTTAAATTGAATGCTGCGATTGCACAAAATGATACTCAGATTCATACCCATATGTGTTATTGCGAGTTCAATGACATCATGGATTCCATTGCTGCGCTGGATGCGGATGTGATTACCATAGAAACTTCCCGTTCAGATATGGAACTGTTGGAATCATTTGAAGATTTCGCTTATCCGAATGAAATTGGGCCCGGTGTTTATGACATTCACTCACCGAATGTGCCAAGTGTGGAATGGATTGAAGCTCTATTGCGCAAAGCGGCTCAGCGTATCCCAGCGGAACGTCTGTGGGTTAACCCGGACTGTGGTTTGAAAACTCGTGGTTGGCCGGAAACTCGCCAGGCACTGGCAAACATGGTTCTGGCGGCGCAACGTCTGCGTGAAGAACAGGCCTGATTAATAACGGTTTACTCTATGTTGTGAAACTTTGGGCGCATATTTGCGCCCTTTTTTATCGCTATTACTTACCCACTTCCTGCACAGGATTAGCTGCGACTCCGTGCTGCGAAAACCAGTCAAGCATGCGCTGCCAACCATCCAGTGCAGACTCAGCGTGATAACTGGGGCGATAATCAGCATTAAACGCGTGTCCTGCATCTGGATAAACAATGATTTCAGCATCGGCATTTGCTGCTCGTAATGCCTGGCGCATGGTGTCGATATGTTCTTGCGTGATACTACCGTCTTTTCCGCCATACAGCCCGAGCACCGGGGCACTGAGGTCGACTGCCACATCAACCGGATATTTCGGCAACAGCAAGGTTTTTTCTCCCACCAATTTGCCATACCAAGCCGCCGCCGCTTTTAATTGCGGGTTATGGGCGGCATACAGCCATGCAATTCGCCCACCCCAACAAAAGCCAGTAATGGCTAATTTGCTGGTATCCCCATCATGACGGGATGCCCAGTGGGCGGTATGATCAAGATCGACCATAACCTGCCGGTCGGGTACTTTGCTGACCAGATTTTTAACCAGTGCATTAATATCATCATATTCTTTAGCATCACCCTGGCGAAAGAACAACTCAGGGGCGATGGCCAGATAGCCCTGTTTCGCTAATCTGCGGCAGATATCTTGAATATGTTCATGCACCCCAAAGATTTCTTGCACAACAATAACCACAGGATATGGCCCCGAGTGTTGGGCTGGTTTAGCAACATAAGCCGGTAGCTCATCGCCTTGAGAAGGGATAGTGGTTTCTGTGCAGTGAATACCTTGTTGGTCGGTATGGCGGGACGTCGAGGCCAGAGGACCGACTGCCGGCGTGAAACCGCTTGCCACCTGTTTGAGAGTCATAGATTGATCAGTTGTCACTGTGGTCTCCTTACGAAATGAGGAAAGTATGACTCGGTAAAGTCTTATTGGGTTGAGCTATCCATTGCCCTGATATTTGCTGTTGACGATCTTAACTATAGGTAATCTTTAAGATTAATGAGATCAGGTTTGCAGTAATTAAGTATTTTATTGCGATATGTGGACGTCTGCTCAATAAGCCGATGATAAGAAGATATTCATCCAACATTAATCAATGAGTCCTACTATTGTTATTCATATACAAAATCACCGTTGCCGCGGTCTATTTTTGTCTAAAAATCGAACTCAATAAGCTTATTATGTGATAAAAATCACATAATAAATGTATTCAAAGTTATCATTTCTTTTATCAGAGTGACCGATGTCACGAAATAATGTGATGATTTTGAGTAAAGTAATCCTTTGTACCCCCTATAACATCTCTCATGAAAGAGGAGTCTCACACATGGCTAAATCCGACGTTTTTCACTTGGGCCTGACTAAAAATGATCTGCAAGGGGCGACTCTGGCGATTGTTCCGGGTGATCCACAGCGTGTTGAGAAAATCGCTAAATTGATGGATAACCCAGTACATCTGGCTTCGCATCGTGAATTTACCTCATGGCGTGCTGAGCTCGATGGTAAAGCTGTGATTGTCTGCTCAACGGGTATCGGTGGCCCATCAACTTCTATTGCGGTTGAAGAATTGGCGCAACTTGGTGTGCGGACGTTCCTGCGAATTGGTACTACCGGTGCCATTCAGCCACATATTAATGTTGGCGATGTATTAGTCACTACCGCAGCCGTGCGTTTAGACGGTGCCAGCCTGCATTTTGCTCCGATGGAATTCCCTGCAGTGGCCGATTTTGATTGCACCACAGCATTGGTTAATGCCGCTAAATCAGTCGGTGCGAAGACGCATATTGGTGTCACAGCTTCTTCTGATACTTTCTATCCAGGGCAAGAACGTTACGACACCTTCTCTGGTCGTGTTGTCCAGCGTTTCAAAGGCTCCATGGAAGAATGGCAAGCAATGGGCGTGATGAATTATGAAATGGAATCTGCCACTTTGTTGACCATGTGTGCTAGTCAGGGTCTACGTGCCGGTATGGTCGCCGGGGTAATTGTTAACCGCACCCAGCAAGAGATCCCGAACGAAGAAACCATGAAAGCGACTGAAAGTCATGCAGTAAAAATTGTTGTGGAAGCAGCTCGCCACTTGCTGTAATTCATCCATCTGATGGGGAAATCACCCACAGTAAATAAATAAACGAATATCATATGAGCGGGTCAGTTTACTGGCCCGTTCTTTATTTTGGCTGAGTATCTGTTAATGTCGTAGCTCTTATAATGGACAATAATAAGAGGAAAATATGACGACACCTGTTCTATCTCATCCTTCCCTACTGCCACTGGATGGTGGTATCAACTTTCGTGATCTCGGTGGTAACGTTGTCGCGGATGGCCGGCGAATCAAGCGTGGGTTATTGTTTCGCTCGGGTTCGCTTGACCGTTTGAGTACCAAAGATTGCGCTGTTCTCAGCAGTGGCTCCGTCACTCAAATTCTTGATTACCGCGATGCGGATGAAGTCCAGGCCAAACCCGATATCGTTTGGCAGGGTGCCAGTTATCACAATACTCCAGCCAATCCACTTAGTAGTGAAGTTAACGCCAATCTCGAGAAACTGACTAACGAGACATTAGCAACATTTGATGCCCGCGCCTTTATGTTAGAACTGTATCGCCGCTTGCCATTTAATAATCAGGCTTATAAACAGTTGGTCAGTTTGCTGCAAAATAGTGCTTCGCCAGAGCATGCTGCTGCGGGTGTGATACAACATTGCGCCGTCGGTAAAGACCGTACCGGTGTGGGTTCGGCTTTGGTGCTGTTTGCTCTAGGTGCTGATGAATCGACCGTATTGGAAGATTATCTACTGACCGAAACGACACTGGCACCTTTCCGTGAGCATATGTTGGCGGAACTGGCGTTAAAACTAAACGATCAGGCATTAGGGCAGTTCGCTTTTGTGCTGTCAGCTCGGGAAGAGTTTATCCAAACGGCACTGCGCAGTATTCAAGAGCATTATGGTAGCCGCGAGCAGTGGCTACGGCAGGAATTTGGTCTTGGCAGCACTGAGCGTGAAAAATTGCAGTCATATTTCTTGGAGTAGCAGTCATATTTCTTGAAATAGTTGTTCCCCAAGATGCAGCTTCTCTGATTTATTGTGTATTGAGCCACCACTGGGCGGCTCTTTTTAACCGCTTAATGATGCAAACTACCGCTTAACCAGTTCGCTGATATTTCTCTTAGGAACCAAGCGTATGTTAACGCCTGACAAATTCCCTGGAGAGAATGCTCATGCAACATGCGATTACCTTTGTTATCGCCTCCGCGTGTGTCCTTGTGATCTGCTACCGTCTATACGGTATCTTTTTTGTTCGTAAGGTTCTGCGCGTCGATGACAGTGAAGTAACACCTTCCCACACCTTTGAAGATGGTAAAGATTACGTTCCAACTAAAAAATGGGTGAACTTTGGTAGCCACTTTGCAGCTATTGCTGCGGCTGGCCCCTTAGTTGGCCCTGTACTGGCAGCCCAATATGGTTATTTACCTGGCTTTCTATGGTTATTGATTGGTTGTGTTATCGGTGGTGCCGTTCACGACACCGTTGTTCTGTTCGCTTCCATGAAACATCAGGGTAAATCTCTGTCTGAAGTGGCTAAATCAGAGCTCGGGCCAGTCGCAGGCTGGTGTACCGGTCTGGCTATGTTATTTATTATCACTATTACCATGGCCGGGTTATCGATGGTTGTGGTACATGCACTGGAACGTAACCCTTGGGGTACTTTCGCGGTGTTCATGACAATCCCTATCGCGATTTGTGTTGGTTTATGGGAGCGCATGACCGGCAGCATGAAAGGGGCTTCTTATGTCGGTATCGCTGCCATTATGGTGTGCGTGTTCGTCGGCCCTTACATTGAAGGTACTTGGCTTGGTGAATGGCTAATGCTGAAAGCGGATACTGTCAGTATCATTCTGCCAATGTATGCTTTCTTCGCAACGGCCTTGCCTGTCTGGATGTTATTAACTCCTCGCGGTTATCTTTCTAGTTTTATGAAAATCGGTGTATTCGGCGCACTGATTGTGGGTGTTGTATTTATTAACCCTGAAATTCAATTCCCAGCAGTAACACAGTTTATTCACGGTGGTGGCCCAGTTCTGGCTGGCCCAGTCTGGCCGTTTATTTCGATTACTATTGCTTGTGGTGCTATTTCTGGTTTCCACGCCTTCATTGGTTCAGGTACTACACCAAAACAAATCGACAAATGGAGTGACATCTTACCTGTCGGCTTTGGTGCGATGTTGGCCGAATGTATGGTTGGGGTAATGGCCCTGATCGCTGCAACTTCTTTGCATCCAGCCGACTACTTCGCGATTAACTCTTCAGCCGAAGCTTGGAGTGCGCTCGGTATGGAAGTGGTTAACCTGCCAAAACTGAGCCAGGAAATTGGCTTAGACTTGTATGGCCGTACCGGTGGCGCTGTAACCCTGGCTGTAGGTATGACAGATATCTTCATTCGTGTGCCATGGTTCAGTAGTCTGGCCGCTTACTTCTTCCAGTTTGTTGTGATGTTTGAAGCTGTATTCATCCTGACAGCCGTTGACTCTGGTACTCGTGTGGCTCGCTACTTGCTACAAGATTTCCTGGGTGATATCTGGGCTCCATTAAAACGCACTGATTGGTTACCAGGTACATTGGCATGCAGCGTTATTGCTTGTGCGTTGTGGGGTTATCTCCTTAACTCTGGTGATATTAACTCGGTCTGGGCGCTGTTTGGTGTATCAAATCAGTTAATGGCTTCTGTTGGCTTAATCATTGGTGCCACTATTATACTGCGCTTGGCAACCAAACGGGTTTATATGCTGACCTGTGTGATCCCACTGGCTTATCTGTTTGTTACTGTAAACTATGCAGGCTACTGGATGATCACCCATGTGTACTTCAATTCAGCAGCGAAAGGTTACAATCTGTTCAATGGCATCATTTCTATCATTATGATGACTCTGGGCGTAATTATCTTGATATCAGCACTGAAAAAATGGCGTGAACTGTGGATTCGCAGATCAGCCGAAATGGCTGGCAATAAAGTGATTACTGCCAACGCCTGATATCCAAGTTAATAGCTTTAGTTCTAATAAACGGTCGGAATCCTCTGGCCGTTTATTTTTTGTTAAGCAAAAATGTCGACATATTGAGTATGCTAGCGGCTACTTTATTGATAACAGGGAAATGCCTGTGACCTTAAATGACGTCATTACTATCGTTACTGATTTTGTTCGTGAACATGAAATATGGGCAATGCCTATCGTGTTTATCCTCGCTTTTGGTGAATCGCTAGCCTTTCTATCCTTACTGCTACCCGCAACGGTTATCTTGCTCGGATTAGGCGCATTAATTGGTGAAAGCGGAATTTCTTTCTGGCCGATTTGGGCCGCCGCTGTAGCAGGGGCCTTCTTTGGCGACTGGGTATCCTATTGGGTTGGCGATCATTACAAAAATCGTGTCGGTACCTTGTGGCCACTTTCCCGCAACCCCCAACTACTTGTTCGCGGCCATGCTTTCTTTGAGCGCTGGGGCTTTTTTGGTGCTTTTATTGGCCGTTTCTTTGGCCCACTACGTGCCGTCGTTCCTCTGGTTGCCGGAATATGTGCTATGCCAAAGTTCTATTTCCAGTTGGCTAATATCACTTCTGCCATCATCTGGGCATTCGGTATTCTAGCTCCTGGCGCTTTCGGTATTCAGTGGCTTTCCCACTGGATAGATTAATTTTACGTGAGTCCTGAAGCTGCTCTATATTTTGTGGCTGACAGTTTTAACGCATTTTTTTGTCGCAAAGTAAGTGGTTTTTTATCTGCTTGTTATTTATGCGTGCAGCTTCGCAAGATGGTATGTAACGGAAAAACACTCTGGACATCCATACAGTATCCCCTTACCTTGACTGACAATAGGTTAATGGGGAGATAAGCGTGGATATCAGTTTATTTTATGGCCTGGGAGGCTGCCTACTCGGTGGGCTTATTGGTTGGCTGATTGCTAGCTTGTATCAGCAGCGCAATAAAGCGCAGCAGGATATTGAGCGGCGGTTACTTGAGCAGTCATTACAACAGTTTCAGCAAAATACCTCAGAATTACAGTCCCTTTTGCAACGTAATGAACAACAATTACGGCAAGGTGAGTTAGAACAGCGTAATTTGCACAGCCAGTTAGCGGCAAATGCTGAAAAACTACAGCAATTAGCTCATTGGCATAATGAATGTGAACAGCTCAATCAGGAATTACGGGCTCAACGAGAAGTGAATAGTGCACAAGAGGCTGAATTGCGCGAAGTGACTATTCGCTTGGAAGAAACACGGCTGAGTGCAGAAGAAAAGCAGCGTTTACTTCTTAATAGTGAGCAACGGCTAACCACACAGTTCGAAAATCTGGCAAATCGCATCTTTGAACAAACGGGTCGTCGGGCTGACGAACAAAATAAGCACAGTCTGGATCGCTTATTGTTACCTCTACGAGAACAGTTAGATGGTTTTCGAAAGCAGGTTCAGGATAGCTTTGGGCAAGAGGCTCGTGAACGGCATACTCTGACCCATGAAATCCGTAACTTACAGCAACTCAATGCTCAAATGGCGCGGGAAGCTCTAAACCTGACAAGGGCCCTCAAAGGGGATAATAAAACTCAAGGTAACTGGGGGGAAGTCGTTTTAGCTAAGGTGCTCGAAGCTTCAGGGCTACGTGAGGGGTATGAGTATCAAACCCAAGTTAGCGTAAAAATTGATGGTAATAGCCGTATGCAGCCGGATGTCATTGTGCGCTTACCGCAGGGTAAAGATGTCGTTATCGATGCTAAAATGTCGTTAGTAGCTTATGAGCGCTATTTTAATAGTGAAGATGATATTGAGCGCGAAGCGGCATTAAATGAACATTTATCATCACTGCGTGCCCATATCAGGATGTTGGGCCGCAAGGATTATCAGCAACTTCCTGGCTTACGTTCCCTTGACTATGTACTGATGTTTATTCCTGTTGAGCCTGCGTTTTTGGTCGCTATTGATCGCCAACCAGAATTGATCAGCGAAGCGCTACAGCACAATATTATGTTGGTTAGCCCAACAACACTGCTGGTGGCCTTACGAACTATTACTAACTTATGGCGCTACGAACACCAAAGCCAAAATGCACAACGTATTGCGGAGAGAGCAGCCAAACTCTATGACAAATTACGCTTATTTGTTGATGATATGGAGTCGTTGGGACAAAGCCTCGATAAAGCGCAATTAAGTTATCGTCAGGCAATGAACAAACTGTCGCAAGGCCGTGGTAACCTGATAGGGCAAGTTGAAGGTTTTCGTACTCTGGGGGTCGAGGTAAAACGGCCTATTAGTCCAACACTGGCAGAGAAAGCCAGTATGGAAGATCAACCTGAGGGCGATTTAGCGCTATCCGATGATGTAGAGTCCGAAATGAATGATTCTGCACCGCTGAAGTATCAGGGTTAGTTGCATGTTCCTCTTCTGTATGATGTTGAGAAAGCTGTGATTAAGCAGTTACCTTAATACCAAGTGAGATGGGGCTTTCATCGGAGTTCTGGTACAATTCCTCGAAAAATTGACTGAAAAGCAGGCACAGAAAATGGTAGATCAGGAGAAGGAAACCACTCATTTTGGTTTTCGCACCATAGCCAAAGAACAGAAAGAAGGCATGGTGGCAGAAGTTTTTCATTCCGTAGCTGCCAAATATGATCTGATGAATGACCTTATGTCATTCGGTGTTCATCGTATTTGGAAGCGTTTTACCATTGATTGTAGCGGTGTTCGGCGCGGTCAACGGGTATTGGATCTGGCTGGCGGCACCGGAGATTTGACTGCTAAATTCTCTCGCTTGGTAGGTGAGCAGGGTGAAGTGGTTTTGGCCGATATCAATGAGTCAATGTTGCGAATGGGCCGTGAAAAGCTGCGTGATAAAGGTATTGTTGGTAATGTCAGCTATGTACAGGCTAATGCTGAAGCTTTGCCTTTCCCTGATAATTACTTTGATTGCATAACCATTTCATTTGGCTTGCGAAATGTAACCGAAAAAGAAAAGGCCCTGTGTTCTATGTTCCGGGTATTAAAGCCCGGAGGCCGTTTGTTGGTTCTAGAGTTTTCCAAACCTCTTTTGGCACCATTGAGCAAAGCCTATGATGCTTACTCCTTCCATATTTTGCCTAAGATTGGTGAACTTGTGGCGCAGGACTCTGAAAGCTACCGTTATTTGGCAGAATCTATTCGGATGCACCCTGACCAAGAAACACTCAAAGGTATGATGATAGATGCCGGTTTTGAAAACGTAACCTATTCCAATTTAACCGGTGGTATTGTTGCGTTACATCGGGGTTTCAAGTTTTAACAGGGAATATGGTTATGCTGCTAAAGTCACTGATATTTAAACCTTTTTTATTGAAACCAACTTTGTTGTCGCCATTAATAACAGCTGCTATAGAAACGTCACTAAATAGTGTGCTCTTTCGCGATAAAAGCCTAAAAGCTGCACGTTTACGTTTAGCAGGGAAAGTCCTGCGTATCGAGTTACGTGAGGTGAGCTTTCCTCTGTTATTAGTATTTAGCGAACGGCAGGTTGATGTTTTAAGTCAATGGGATGGTGATGCGGACTGCATAGTGAAAACAGATATTGCTGTGCTGGTGAAATTGCGTGACCGTCAGCAGCTTTCATCTTTGATGCGTAGTAGTGAGCTGATTGTCGAAGGTGATATTCAGGTGGTTCAACAGCTTGTTACGTTATTAGATCTTGCCGAGTGGGAGCCAGCAGAATGGCTGGCCCCCTATATTGGAGATATAGCAGCAGAAACCATTGGGCAGGCAGTACAAAAAAGTAGCCGTTTTCTCAGTAAGCAGTTGCAACAGCAGCAAAATTACTTGGCTGAAGCAATAACCGAAGAATGGAAAATGGCGCCAGCGCCGCTGGAAGTTGTGTGGTTTAACGAAGAGGTTGATGCCACCGCTCGAGCAACCGAGGCTTTGACTGCCAGATTGGTCACCATGGAGACAAAACAATGACGCCAGGAGAACTTCGGCGCCTGTATCTTATCATTCGGGTTTTTTTGAGCTACGGGCTGGATGAGTTAATCCCGAATATACGTTTGACGCTGCCATTGCGTATTGGACGTCATTTATTTTTCTGGTTGCCTAATCGTCATAAAGATAAGCCGCTAGGGGAGCGTTTACGTCTTGCTTTGCAGGAGCTAGGACCTGTCTGGATCAAATTTGGTCAGATGATGTCGACTCGCCGTGACCTTTTCCCCCCTGAAATTGCCGATCAACTTGCTCTATTACAGGATAGAGTCGCTCCATTTGATGGTGCGCTTGCACGCAAGTATATTGAAATTGCGATGGGCGGGCCGCTAGAAACATGGTTTGATGATTTTGAGCAGGAAGCTTTAGCCTCTGCTTCCATTGCTCAGGTACATACTGCGCGTTTAAAAGAAAACGGCCAGGAAGTTGTACTCAAAGTCATTCGTCCTGATATCTTGCCGATTATCAAAGCAGATGTACGCTTGATGTATCGTTTGGCTGGTTGGGTCCCTAAGCTGTTACCTGATGGTCGCAGACTACGCCCGCGTGAAGTGGTACGTGAATACGAAAAAACACTGCTTGATGAATTGAACTTACTGCGTGAAGCCGCTAATGCTATTCAGTTGCGCCGTAATTTTGAAGCTAGTCCAATGCTCTATATTCCTGAGGTCTATTCTGATTATTGCCGGGAAAGCGTATTGGTGATGGAGAGAATTTACGGTATTCCCGTGTCAGATATTACAGCCCTTGAAAATCAAGGCACCAATATGAAATTGTTGGCGGAGCGCGGGGTTCAAGTCTTCTTCACTCAGGTTTTCCGTGACAGTTTTTTCCATGCAGATATGCACCCGGGGAATATCTTTGTCAGTTATGAGCATCCTCACGACCCACTTTATATCGGTATTGATTGCGGTATCGTCGGTTCACTGAATAAAGCAGATAAACGCTATCTCGCTGAAAATTTTATTGCTTTCTTTAATCGGGATTATCGACGCGTTGCTGAACTGCACGTTGATTCCGGTTGGGTTCCCCGTGACACTAATGTTGAAGATTTTGAATTCGCTATTCGTACCGTTTGTGAACCTATTTTCGAAAAACCATTGGCAGAAATATCATTCGGCCATGTGTTGTTGAATCTCTTTAATACAGCACGTCGCTTTAATATGGAAGTTCAACCACAGCTGGTTTTACTACAGAAAACGCTATTGTATGTTGAAGGTTTAGGGCGTCAGCTCTACCCGCAACTTGATCTCTGGACGACCGCAAAACCTTTCCTGGAAAGCTGGCTGCGGGATCAGGTCGGGCTTCCTGCGGTTATTCGTGCATTGAAAGAGAAGGCACCATTCTGGGCGGAAAAGTTCCCTGAGTTACCAGAGCTTGTTTATGACAGCTTGCAGCAGCATAAATTACTACAGCAAAGTGTCGATAAGCTCACAACTCAAATGCAAGGTCAGCAGCAACGTCAGGGGCAATCACGGTATTTATTCGGTGTTGGCGCTACACTATTAGTCAGTGGTACCATTTTATTCTTGGCCGATGCAGCAGAAATTTCAACTGGATTCATTGTCGCTGGAGTATTGGCTTGGCTTATTGGTTGGCGACGAACTAGTTAATGACTTATTGCTAAAAGAAGCTGTAGATAGATTATTGTATGGTAGGTGATTGATGTAAAAGTTATTCAACAAGTCACTTATTTGTTCAAGAAGCTATGCGCTAGTTCAAAATGCGGTAAGTTAGATAGATCTTCACAGAGGTAATATGGCGTATAATGCGGCCCTCTGTGGAATAACCCTTGTATATAGAGGTGAATGTAATGGGTGGTATAAGTATTTGGCAGTTATTAATCATTGCCGTGATTGTTGTTCTACTGTTTGGTACTAACAAACTGCGGACATTAGGGTCAGACTTGGGTGCATCCATCAAAGGTTTTAAAAAGGCTATAGGTGATGAGCCACAAACTCCACCAACGGATGCTAATAAAACCAGTAACGATGCTGATTTTGCAAACTCGATTACTGAAAAGCAGCAGCCAGTTGCTAAAGCTGAAGAGTCTAAGAGCCACGACAAAGAGCAGGGATAAGCTGTGTTCGATATCGGGTTTAGTGAACTGCTACTGGTGCTGGTGATCGGGCTGGTCGTCCTTGGGCCAGAACGACTACCGGTAGCGGTAAGGACGGTTGCTGGTTGGATTCGTACATTGCGTTCACTTGCGGCAACAGTGCAAAACGAATTAGCACAAGAGCTGAAGATACAAGAGTTGCAAGATAGCCTGAAAAAAGCAGAAGAGGCGGGTTTGCAGAACTTGACACCTGAGCTGAAAGCTTCAATGGATGAACTGAAAGAAGCCGCTGAAGCGCTAAAACGTTCTTATCATTCTGACATCGGCTCGGAAGCACCACATACGATCCATAATCCACTAGTGACCGAACCAGAAGCGATTCATGATGGTGTTACACCTGCTGAATCAGCGACGCAGGTGCAGGCATCACCTCAAGCTCCGAGTACTGATACTGATAAAGTGATCACTCCGGTAGCGGTTGGAACTGCTCCAGATGACGATGAAAAATCCATTGCTCAGGTTGAGGTGTTTTCTGCATCAACCCTTTCTGTAGATAGGGAACCTGTTCCTGTTACTAGCATTCCTGTAACTAAGGCAAAAACTGCCACAGTTGACACCCATAGCACAGATTCACTTCGTGCTGACCAACCTCGAACTCACCAACATGGCGGCGATCGGTAAACATGGCTGTTGATGATACCCAACCCCTTATTACTCATTTAATAGAATTGCGTAAGCGGTTATTGAATTGCATCATCACTATTTTAGTGGTTTTTTGCGTATTGGTTTTTTTTGCCAATGATATTTATCACCTGGTTTCAGCGCCTTTGATCAAACAACTGCCTGCTGGTTCTAGTATGATTGCAACAGATGTCGCGTCGCCGTTCTTTACCCCGATTAAATTGACCATGATGGTCTCAGTATTTGTTTCAGCGCCGATGATCCTCTATCAAGTTTGGGCTTTTATCGCCCCTGCTCTGTATAAGCATGAGCGCCGCTTGATGGTTCCACTGTTGATATCCAGCAGCTTCTTATTTTATCTGGGAATGGCATTTGCCTATTTTATTGTTTTCCCATTAGCTTTTGGTTTTTTTGCCAAAACAGCGCCGGAAAGTGTGTTAATCGCGACGGATATCACCAAATATCTTGATTTCGTTATGGCGCTTTTTATGGCTTTTGGTATTTCTTTTGAAGTTCCGATTGCGATAATTCTTTTGTGCTGGGCGGGGGTGACAACACCTGAAGCATTGAAGAAAAAACGGCCTTATGTGTTTGTTGGAGCTTTTGTGGTAGGAATGCTCCTTACCCCACCGGATGTACTGTCACAGACACTGTTAGCGATTCCGATGTATCTGTTATTTGAAGTGGGCGTGTTCTTTGCCCGCTTTTATACCGGCAAACAACGCCGCACCGTTATTGAGGAAGAGGATGAAGAAGTCGATAATCATCCTAAAGAGTCTTAAATTTCTACTTTGATATTTTAGCCGCCCTCTGGGCGGCTTCTGTTTTGGGACGTTTATGTTTGATATCGGTGTGAACTTAACCAGTTCACAATTTGTAAAAGATTGGCCTCAAGTCGTGGCACGCGCAAAAGATGCAGGGGTCGCCGGTATGCTGATTACCGGTACCGATGCAAAAGAAAGCCAGGCTGCCCTTGAGCTTGCGGCAGCCTACCCGGGATATTGCTGGTCAACCGCCGGTGTTCATCCCCATCATGCGAGCACTTGGCAAAAAGGTGTGGAGCAGCAAATTCGGGTATTGGCAGCACATGCCGCAGTCGTTGCTATCGGTGAATGTGGGTTGGATTTTAACCGCAATTTTTCTACTTCAGCTGAGCAAGAAGTTGCCTTTACCGCACAGCTTGCCTTAGCGGCTGAACTCTCTTTACCGGTGTTCTTACATTGCAGAGAAGCGCATGATCGTTTCATTGCTTTACTTTCACCCTGGCTAGATAAAATTCCCGCAGCTGTTGTGCATTGTTTTACCGGCACTGCTGATGAATTGGATGCCTGTCTGGCATTGGGCTTATCTATCGGTATCACTGGTTGGGTTTGCGATGAACGTCGTGGCCTTGAATTGAGGGCGTTGTTGCCGCGTATTCCTGTCCAGCAATTACTGCTAGAAACCGATGCCCCGTATTTATTGCCACGGGATATACATCCTAAACCTACATCTCGTCGCAATGAACCCTGCTTTCTGCCTCATATCGTCCAGCAGGTTGCTGTCTGGCGACAAGAAGACCCTCAATGGCTAGGGCAGAAAACTGATGAAAACGCCCGCCGGATTTTCCGGTTGGTTTGAGTTAGGAGAACAATATGAGCTATGCATTCCCGGGCACCTTCCCTGGTCGCCGTATGCGCCGTGTGCGCCGTCATGATTTCAGCCGTCGACTGGTCGCTGAAAATCAGCTGACAGTCAATGACTTGATCTATCCGGTGTTTGTCATGGAAGGAACAAACCATCAGCAAGCCGTTTCGTCTATGCCGGGCGTCTCACGCATGACGATTGATTTGTTGGTGAAAGAAGCTGAAACCATTGCCAAGCTTGGCGTTCCGGTCATATCGTTATTCCCAGTCATTGAATCAGATATGAAATCATTACATGCGGAAGAAGCTTATAACCCGGATGGACTGGTACAACGCACTATACGAGCATTAAAAGATGCGGTGCCAGATCTGGGCATTCTCACGGATGTTGCCCTCGACCCATACACAACCCATGGGCAAGATGGTGTGATTGACGCTGACGGTTATGTCATTAACGACATCACCAAAGAGATTTTGGTGCGCCAGGCATTATCACATGCAGAAGCGGGTGCTGAGATTGTGGCCCCGAGCGATATGATGGATGGCCGTATTGGTGCTATTCGCGATCAGTTAGAGCTACAAGGGTTGGTGAACACGCAAATTATGGCGTATTCAGCAAAATATGCCTCTTGTTACTACGGTCCATTCCGCGATGCTATTGGTTCTAGCAGCAATCTGAAAGGGGGAAATAAAAAAACCTATCAAATGGATCCGGCTAACAGTGATGAAGCTTTACAAGAGATCGCTCAAGACTTGCAGGAAGGAGCCGATATGGTGATGGTCAAACCTGGGATGCCATATTTGGATGTGGTTCGCCGGGTGAAAGATACCTTTGGGGTTCCGACCTTTGCTTATCAGGTATCCGGTGAATATGCGATGCATATGGCAGCAATCCAAAATGGCTGGCTGCAAGAAAAACCAACCGTTATGGAGTCGTTACTGTGTTTTAAGCGCGCGGGTGCGGATGGAGTATTAACCTATTTTGCCAAGCAAGTTGCCCAATGGTTGCATGACGATCATATGCAGCGTTAATTGCTTTGGTAGTAATAAAAGCCCCAAGGTAGGTACTGAAATACCTATCTTGGGTTTGTTAATTAAGAGTTTTACTGTTTTTCGAACTGACGATTATCCAAGCTTTGTAGCACTTGGCTATTGAGCATATTCAGTAACAACATTGAACGAGCTTCGCCATCCGGTTCGGTATAAATCGCGTGTAAACCGGAAAAAATACCCTCAGTAATTGTCACGACATCGCCAGGAGTGGGCATTCCTGGATCAATTATTTTATCCGCAGTATGGGATTGCATCTCAGTAATAACGATCGCTGGGATTACCGCGGGCTGTACGCCAAATCGCACAAAGTGGCTAACCCCTCGGGTGGCGCTTATTGTTGTGGTATGAATATGTTCCGGATCAAACTCCACAAACAGATAATTTGGGAATAGTGCTTCCGTCATTTCAGTTCGTTTTCCACGGGCTATCTTTTCAATAGTGACTATTGGTGTCCAGCAATTCACCTCTTGTCGCTCTAGATGCTCTTTAGCACGCAAAAGTTGACCGCGTTTACAATATAACAAATGCCAGTGTTTCATAATTTCATATGCCTTTAGCTACTACCTGACAGCATAACAAAAATGGGGATACATATACAGTAAGGGAAAAGTATGTTTTATTATATCTATTTGTTATATAAGAATTTAATCATATTTATTATCGAGAGTCCGCTATCTTTTTTTGTGAATATTGATAACAAATAGTCAATAACGACATGATATTTTTTCGAGTTCGCCTGCATTCATTTTTAACAAAAAGACAGCAACTGCTATAAAGACAGCCTATAATGGCGCATCACCTAGCCGCCGAAATGATCAGCATGAAATACCGTGACTTACGTGACTTCCTCTCGTTGCTGGAACAGAGGGGTGAACTTAAACGTATTAGCCAGCCTATTGATCCCTATCTGGAAATGACAGAAATTGCCGATCGCACTTTGCGTGCTGGTGGGCCTGCATTACTTTTTGAGAATCCGAAAGGCTACAGTATGCCAGTGCTGTGTAATCTGTTTGGCACGGCCAAACGGGTTGCTATGGGAATGGGGCAAGAAGATGTCAGTGCACTGCGCGATGTCGGCAAGCTGTTAGCTTTCCTGAAAGAGCCCGATCCGCCAAAAGGTTTTCGCGATTTATTCGATAAACTGCCGAAATTCAAGCAGGTATTGAATATGCCGACGAAATGCTTAAGCTCCGCCCCGTGCCAAGAGCAAGTATGGGAGGGCGCGGATGTCGATCTAAGCCGAATCCCTGTTATGCACTGTTGGCCTGAGGATGCTGCTCCATTAGTTTCTTGGGGCTTGACGGTTACCCGTGGGCCGCATAAAGAGCGCCAGAATTTGGGTATTTATCGCCAACAAGTTCTGGGAAAAAATAAGTTGATTATGCGCTGGTTATCCCATCGTGGCGGTGCTTTGGATTATCAAGAATGGTGTGAAGCACATCCCGGTGAACGTTTCCCGGTAGCCGTCGCACTGGGGGCTGATCCTGCAACTATTTTGGCTGCAGTAACGCCCGTGCCAGATACACTGTCTGAATATGCTTTTGCTGGTTTATTACGCGGGCATAAAACCGAAGTCGTAAAATGTCTTTCCAACTCGCTTGAAGTTCCTGCAAGTGCAGAAATTGTATTGGAAGGATATATTGAGCAGGGTGAGATGGCACCGGAAGGCCCTTACGGGGATCATACCGGCTATTACAACGAGATTGATAGCTTCCCTGTCTTTACCGTCACACATATTACTCAACGTAAAGACGCGATTTATCATTCAACTTATACTGGCCGTCCTCCGGATGAACCGGCGGTGATGGGTGTTGCGCTGAATGAAGTATTTGTTCCTATTTTGCAAAAGCAATTCCCCGAGATTGTTGATTTTTATCTACCACCCGAGGGATGTTCATATCGTCTCGCCGTGGTAACAATCAAAAAACAGTATGCTGGTCATGCTAAACGCGTGATGATGGGTGTTTGGTCATTTTTACGTCAGTTTATGTATACAAAATTTGTTATTGTCTGTGACGATGACATTAATGCTCGTGATTGGAATGATGTTATTTGGGCGATTACGACCCGAATGGATCCTTCCCGCGATACGGTATTAATTGAAAATACGCCAATAGATTACTTGGATTTCGCCTCGCCGGTTTCCGGTTTAGGATCGAAAATGGGGCTGGATGCCACCAACAAATGGCCAGCAGAGACTCCGCGTGAATGGGGGCGTCCAATTAAAATGGATGAAGAAGTCCGCGCCCGCGTTGATGCTATTTGGGACGAGCTCGCCATTTTCAGTGACAAAGAGACGAAACGCTAACCGGCGTCCATTTTGTCCTTAGTTTTGCATTTGATGACCCGACAGAGGGAAGGCATGACAACTTTAAGCTGTAAAGTAACCTCCGTAGAGGCCATTACCGATACGGTGTACCGGGTGCAATTGGTGCCTGCATCTGCATTTTCTTTCCGTGCTGGACAATATTTGATGGTCGTCATGGACGAACGTGATAAACGCCCATTCTCTATGGCGTCTACGCCACTGGAAAAAGATTTCATCGAGCTGCATATCGGGGCTTCGGAGCTCAATCTGTATGCTATGGCGGTGATGGATAGAATTCTGAAAGAGAAAACGCTGGATGTAGATATCCCACATGGTGAGGCGTGGTTCCGTGAGGGCAGTCATCGTCCATTGGTTCTGATTGCCGGTGGTACAGGTTTTTCCTATGCGCGTTCCATTTTATTGGCGGCATTAGCTGAGCAACCTGATCGCGAAGTTTCCATCTATTGGGGAGGGCGCGAAGCTATACATTTATATGATCTCAGCGAACTGGAAGCGCTGTCGATAAAATATTCGCAGTTGAAAGTTATCCCTGTGGTTGAGCAGCCGGAAGAGGATTGGCGCGGCCGTACCGGAACGGTTCTGAGTGCCGTGCTGCAAGACTACGGTTCTCTTGCCGAGCAGGATATTTATATTGCGGGTCGCTTCGAAATGGCAAAGATTGCTCGTGAGCGTTTTTGTGCAGAACGCGGCGCATTGGAATCCAATATCTATGGAGATGCCTTTGCTTTTATCTGAGTAAAAAGCCCGCCCCTGACAGGCGGGAAAACGGCAACTAAACTCCAGTCTAAGGGCCTGAATTCAGGCCCTTAATGTTTTTTGGGTTATACACGTTCAAAGACGGTAGCAATACCTTGGCCTAAGCCAATGCACATGGTTGCCAGGCCGAATTGCACGTCACGACGCTCCATCAGATTGAGTAACGTGGTAGAAATACGCGCGCCTGAACAGCCTAATGGATGGCCGAGTGCAATAGCGCCCCCGTTCAGGTTTACCTTGTCATCCATGCTTTCCAGCAAACCCAAACCTTTCAGGCAAGCCAGTGATTGAGCGGCAAATGCCTCATTTAATTCAAATAAACCAATATCTTCGAGCTTAAGCCCGGCACGTTTTAGTGCCAGTTGGCTGGCGGGAACCGGGCCATAACCCATAATTGAGGGATCGCAACCGACCACTGCCATTGAGCGAATACGGGCTCGTGGTGTTAAACCCAATGATTTTGCACGAGATTCGCTCATGATAAGCATCGCAGAGGCGCCGTCGGAAAGTGCTGATGATGTCCCGGCAGTCACTGTTCCATTCACCGGATCAAAGGCTGGGCGTAGAGCTGTCAAACCTGCCAAATTGGTTTCAGGGCGAATAACTTCATCAAAATCAAAACGTTTTAATATGCCATCAGCATCATGCCCATTGGTAGCGATGATCTCTTTGGCAAAATAGCCTTCCTGTGTGGCGGTAGAGGCCCGTTGATGAGAGCGGACTGCAAACTCATCTTGAGACTCGCGGCTGATATTATGAATTTTTGCCAGCATTTCGGCTGTCAACCCCATCATTCCTGCAGCTTTAGCCACAGTACGGCCCATGCCCGGATGGAAATCAACACCGTGATTCATGGGTACGTGACCCATATGCTCCACACCACCAATTAAACTGACTTGCGCATCACCCGCCATGATAGCTCTGGCACCATCATGCAAAGCTTGCATTGATGAGCCACACAAGCGGTTAACTGTCACCGCAGGGACACTATGAGGAATTTCGGCCAGCAAAGAAGCATTGCGGGCGATATTAAAGCCCTGCTCCAAAGTCTGTTGCACACAGCCCCAATAGATATCGTCGATTTCGGCGGCATTCAACTTAGGATTACGGATCAAAATCGCCCGCATTAAGTGAGCAGAAAGATCTTCGGCTCGAACCTGACGGAATGCGCCGCCTTTGGAGCGGCCCATCGGTGTGCGAACGGCATCAATAATGACTACATTTTCCATGTTTTCAGACCTCATGCCGGTTGACTGGTAGAAATATCAGGCAGCGCTGTTGCTACAGGATAATAGCTTTCGTTATGTTCAGCTTTAGCGCTCAGCCCTACAGGGACGTGATACAGCGGGCCAAGATGCGCATAACGCTGAACCATTTCGACATAATTTGCACTGCCGATGGTGTCAAGGTAACGGAAAACGCCACCGTGGAATGGCGGGAACCCAATGCCATACACCAGCGCCATGTCGCCTTCAGCTGGGCTGGCAATAATACCTTCTTCCAGACATCGCACGACTTCATTGATCATCGGGATCATGGTGCGGGCAATAATGTCTTCATCGCTAAATTTCTGAACTGATTGAATGACTTGTGCTAGTAACTCATCCACTTTCTCATCATTTTCTTTACGCGGTTTGCCTTTGGCATCTTGAGTATAACGGTAGAAACCTTGGCCATTCTTCTGACCAAATCGTTGGTTATCGAACATCACGTCAACCGCATCGCGATAATCTTTATTCATACGTTCCGGGAAGCCAGCCGCCATTACGGCTTGTGCATGGTGTGCGGTATCAATGCCGACCACATCTAATAGATAGGCGGGGCCCATTGGCCAGCCAAATTGTTTTTCCATCACTTTATCAATTTGGCGGAAGTCCGCGCCGTCTCTCAGTAACATGCCGAATCCAGCCAGATACGGGAATAAAACACGGTTAACAAAGAAGCCTGGGCAATCATTGACTACAATCGGGGTTTTACCCATTTGCGTGGCGTATGCCACTACGGCAGCGATAGTTTTATCTGAGGTTTTGGTGCCACGAATAATTTCAACCAATGGCATCCGGTGCACTGGATTGAAGAAATGCATGCCACAGAAGTTTTCTGGGCGTTTAAGGGATTTGGCGAGCTGATCAATCGGAATTGTGGAAGTGTTAGAGGCCAAAACAGTTTCTTCGCCGATCAATGTTTCAACTTCAGCCAGTACAGCCGCTTTGACTTTTGGATTTTCTACCACCGCTTCCACGATGAGTTGGGCACGTTCAATACCGGCATAATCTAATGTTGGTTGGATGGTTGCTAAGATATTTGCCATTTTCAGGCCATCTATCTTGCCGCGCTCCAGCTGCTTATTCAGCAACTTGGCCGCTTCATTCATCCCTAGTGTGAGGGATTTTTCATTAATATCTTTCATAATGACCGGCACACCTTTTAGTGCGGATTGATAGGCAATTCCACCGCCCATAATCCCCGCACCCAGCACTGCCGCCTGTTTGGGTGCGCTGACACCTTTGGACAGTTTTTTAGCCTGCCCTTTAACATATTGATCATTTAGGAAAATACCGACTAATGCCCGTGCTTCATTGGATCCGGCTAAACGGACAAAACTGGTGGTTTCTAATTTCAATGCTTCGGTTCGGCCAAGTTTTGCGGCGGCCTCGATGGTTTTGACCGCGGTCAAGGGAGCCGGATAGTGTTTACCTGCGACTTGCATGACCATGCCTTTAGCAATGGTAAAGCACATAGCGGCTTCGGTAGGGTTGAGCTTCAGAGGCTCCAATTTCGGAAGGCGAGCGGCTTTCCAGTCAAGTTTACCGTCAATAGCCTGTTTCAGCATGGCTAAAGCTGCATCAGCCAGTTTCTCAGGGGCGACGACGGCATCAACCAGGCCAACTTTTAAAGCATCTTTAGCAATAATATCTTTGCCAGCTGCGATAATTTCCAACGCACTGTCAGCACCTAATAACCGTGGCAAGCGAACTGAACCGCCAAAACCTGGCATGATTCCGAGCTTGGTTTCCGGTAGGCCGATACGTGCTTCTGGTGAAGCTACGCGGAAATCTGTGGCCAGAATACATTCGCACCCGCCACCCAGCGCATATCCATTAATCGCAGATATGGTCGGTACCGGTAAATCTTCCAAACGGTTAAAAATGTCGTTGGCGAAAACCAACCATTGATGCAATTTTTCCGGTGGGGCATTAAACAGGGATAGAAACTCAGTGATATCAGCACCGACAATAAAGGCCGCCTTGGTGGAGCGCAACAGCAACCCTTTGAGTTCGCTTTGGTTTTCCAACACAATCAAGGCTTCACCCAGATTGGCTACAGTTTTAGTATCCAGTTTATTAACTGAGCCCGGTGCTTCAAACACCAACTCTGCTATGCCGTTTTCCAGCCAATGAAGCTTTAATGTTTCGCTTTGGTAGAGCATATCTATCTCCTGAATAAGCGCATGTGATCTGGTATGACCAGATATTCAGGAAGTGTGGATATTTTGTTAATTAATTGCAAACAAGAGATTGATTTTTTGCAGTGAAGATCACAGTCAATCGGATGGCATAATTGATTTTCATCAATTTTATTCGAGGCGTCTCGAGGGGATGAAAAATGGATTTATTGCTTACTTGCGAGCGAGTTATCGCGTCAGTTATTTTGGATATTGTTGTTATCACATCATGGAATGAGTGTCGACGAAACATGGCCTCGGTGACTATGATAAGATTAAAAAATTAAGTTCTAATAGCGAAGGGTACTGTGATGGAAACGCTGGCTTCTTTATATAACGAACATTTGTCCACTCTACAACAACGCACTCGCGAGGTGTTAGAGCGTCATCAGTTAGATGCTTTATTGATTCATTCCGGTGAGTTGCAACGTATTTTCCTTGATGACCGTGACTATCCTTTTAAAGTTAATGCCCAATTCAAAGCTTGGGTGCCAGTGACGCAAGTTCCAAACTGCTGGTTATGGGTTGATGGCGTTAATACGCCGAAGTTATGGTTTTACTCCCCAGTAGATTATTGGCACAGTGTTGAGCCACTTCCAGACAGCTTCTGGACCAAGGCCATTGATATCCAACCATTGGCAAACGCTAATGATATTGCACAACTGTTACCGGCACAGCGCGAGCGAGTTGCGTACATTGGATATGCTCAAGAACGCGCCCAGGCCTTGGGTTTCAGTGCAGAAAACATTAATCCACAGCCAGTGTTGGATTATCTGCATTTCTACCGCTCTTATAAAACAGATTATGAACTGGCCTGCATGCGTGAAGCGCAAAAAACGGCAGTTGCCGGGCATCGCGCAGCTCATGAAGCATTCCAGTCCGGTATGAGTGAGTTTGATATCAACCTCGCTTATCTGATGGCTACCGGTCATCGTGATACTGATGTGCCCTACGATAATATTGTTGCGCTAAATGAACATTCAGCTGTACTCCATTACACTACGCTACAACACCAGCCACCGGCAGAAATGCGTAGTTTCCTGATGGATGCGGGCGCGGAATATAATGGCTATGCTGCTGACTTGACCCGCACTTATGCCGCAGACAGTGAAAACGATTTTGCCGCATTGATCAAAGACCTTAATAATGAACAGCTTGAACTGATTAAAACCATTAAAAGTGGTGAGCGCTATACCGATTATCATGTTCAGATGCATCAGCGTATTGCGAAGTTGCTGCGTACTCATAACTTGGTGACGGGTATCAGTGAAGAGGCGATGGTCGAACAAGGTATTACCTGCCCATTCTTACCACACGGGCTGGGTCACCCTCTAGGGTTGCAAGTTCATGATACTGCTGGTTTTATGCAGGATGATAAAGGGACGCATCTCAGCGCGCCATCCAAATATCCTTACCTACGCTGCACTCGTATTCTGCAACCGCGCATGGTATTGACCATTGAACCTGGCCTCTACTTTATCGAATCCTTATTGGCACCTTGGCGCTCCGGTGAATTCAGTCAGCATTTCAATTGGGATCTTATCGAAACACTGAAACCTTATGGTGGTATTCGTATAGAAGACAATATCGTTATTCACGATAATCGGGTCGAGAACATGACACGCGACCTGAAGCTGGCCTAATGCAGCCGTATCTAATCCCTACGGCGCCGGTGACTATCAGCGAAGAGATTAAAAAAAGTCGATTCATCACCTTGCTGGCGCATACCAGTGGGGTGAATGAAGCGAAAGATTTTATTCAGCAGATAAAGCAACAGCATCCAACAGCCCGGCATCATTGCTGGGCTTTTGTTGCCGGAGCACCTATAGATTCACAGCAATTAGGTTTTTCCGATGATGGTGAGCCTTCGGGCACGGCGGGTAAACCGATTCTTGCCCAACTGATGGGCAGTGGCATAGGTGAAATAACCGCGGTGGTTGTGCGCTATTATGGTGGCATCAAGTTGGGTACTGGTGGGCTAGTCAGGGCTTATGGCAGTGGTGTTCAACAGGCGTTGAAGCAAATTGAAGTAAAATATAAAGTCCCACAGGTAGAATATACTTTGCAGTGTGACTATGCGCAGTTGTCCATAGTAGAAACATTATTACAGCAGGTTGAAGGCCAGATTTTACAGAGTGATTACGCACAATTTGTGACACTCCATCTCTCTTTGCCAGCAACTCAAGCCAGTCAGGTCGGGGATAAATTGCGGGATCTCAGTCGTGGTACGTTGCAATTGACACCCATTTCGCAATAATCCCCATCCAAGTGAATTGCTAAGGAACGTGCCGGAATGCATTTTCGTGCCATAACCCGTATTGTCGGCCTGCTAGTTATCTTATTCTCCGGGACAATGTTTATTCCTGGGGTAGTGGCCTTGATCTATCGTGATGGTGCCGGCCGTGCCTTCAGCGAAACCTTTTTTGTTGCCTTGGCAATAGGCCTTTTACTGTGGCTACCGAACCGAAAACAGAAGCATGAGTTAAAGCCCCGAGAGGGCTTTTTGATCGTCGTGCTGTTCTGGACAGTGTTGGGCAGTGTCGGGGCATTACCGTTTTTATTCTCTGAGCGACCTAATCTTTCGCTGACTGATGCATTCTTTGAATCATTTTCTGGGCTGACAACTACCGGAGCCACTACGCTGGTGGGATTGGATTCGCTGCCTAAAGCTATTTTATTCTATCGACAAATGCTGCAATGGCTTGGTGGCATGGGGATCATTGTGTTGGCGGTGGCCATCTTGCCTATCTTAGGTGTTGGGGGGATGCAGCTCTATCGGGCGGAAATGCCTGGGCCGTTGAAAGATAATAAAATGCGCCCCCGGATTGCTGAAACAGCGAAAACACTTTGGCTTATCTATGTCTTGCTGACCATTGCTTGTGCGCTTTCTCTGTGGGCTGCCGGAATGTCGGTGTTTGATGCTATCTCTCACAGCTTTTCTACGATTGCAATAGGCGGCTTCTCTACTCATGACGCCAGTATCGGTTACTTCAACAGCCCGACGATTAACACTATTATTGCTATTTTCTTGCTAATCTCGGGGTGTAACTTTGGCCTGCACTTTGCTGTGCTCAGTGGCCGCAGTTTGAAAGTTTATTGGCGTGATCCCGAATTCCGTATGTTTATCTTTGTACAATTGACGCTGGTTATCGTTTGTACCTTAGTGCTCTGGCAACACAGTGTATACAAGTCGGGGATAGAAACCTTAAATCAGGCCTTTTTCCAAGTGGTCTCTATGGCGACTACGGCGGGCTTCACGACGGACAGCATTTCCAAGTGGCCGTTATTCCTACCGATACTCTTATTATGTTCTGCTTTTATCGGGGGGTGTGCGGGGTCGACCGGTGGCGGTTTGAAAGTTATCCGTATCTTGTTGCTTTATCTACAAGGTTCGCGTGAGTTAAAACGCTTGGTTCATCCAAACGCGGTCTACACCATCAAGCTGGGGCGACGAGCATTGCCGGAACGGATACTGGAAGCCGTTTGGGGTTTCTTCTCTGCATATGCATTGGTTTTCATTATCAGTATGTTGGCTATCATCGCAACGGGTGTTGATGAGTTTTCTGCTTTTGCGGCAGTGACCGCAACATTGAACAATTTAGGGCCCGGTTTGGGCGTAGTCGCGGATAACTTCACTTCTATGAACCCGGCTGCTAAATGGATATTAGTGATAACAATGCTATTTGGCCGGTTGGAAGTTTTCACCTTGCTGGTTCTTTTCACCCCAACATTCTGGCGTGAGTAATTCTGCATAAGGAACATTGCTATGAAAGTACTGATACTTTACTCCAGCCGAGATGGTCAAACGCAAACCATCGCTTCTTATATAGCTAAGGAATTATCCACCGGTGCCACGTGTGAAATACAGGACTTGGCCAATGTGGAGAAAATAGACCTGAGGCAGTATCAGCAAGTAATGATTGGCGCCTCTGTACGTTATGGCCATTTCAGCCCGGTATTGAGTAAATTCGTCAATAAACATGTTGAACAGCTTAATCAAATACCGAGTGCGTTCTTTGCCGTCAATCTGACCGCGCGTAAACCAGAGAAACGTTCTCCCCAGACTAATGCTTATGTTCGCAAGTTCTTACTCGGCACACCTTGGCAACCCACATTGTGTACGGTATTCGCAGGAGCCCTGCGTTATCCCCGCTATCGGTGGATAGACAAGGTCATGATTCAACTTATTATGCGAATGACGGGCGGAGAAACGGATACCAGCAAAGAAGTCGAGTATACCGATTGGCAACAGGTGAGCGGTTTTGCTCAAGATTTCTCAGCGCTACAGTACAAAAAGTGACGAGAATGGTGGTTATCACCGCAAGTTGTTGAAAAAAAACACGGTTGAAAAGTTTTTTCAAATTAGGGGTTGCAGGCTGTCAGGAACTCCCTATAATGCGCCTCCACTGACCGGGAACAACGAAACACACTTCGCCAGGTCAGGAAGAGAAAAGAATGATTTTGACTTCGAAAGAAAACAAATAAATCCTTGACTCTTCAGCGGGAAAGCGTATTATTTGCCTCCCGCGTTACCGTAAGATTCGCCGAAAGGCAAACGGGTAACGAACGCTCTTTAACAATTTATCAGACAATCTGTGTGGGCACTCGCAAGACGATATCGAAGCCTGTTTCGACAGGCAGAAGAAATATCAAAGTCTTGAAGAGTGACCAAAGCAGTACACATTTGAACTTCGGTTCGAATGCATATTTGCAGAAAGTAATCTTTGAGCATCGCTATGTTAACTCATAGCAAATCAAACAAATCTTAAATTGAAGAGTTTGATCATGGCTCAGATTGAACGCTGGCGGCAGGCCTAACACATGCAAGTCGAGCGGCAGCGGGAAGTAGTTTACTACTTTGCCGGCGAGCGGCGGACGGGTGAGTAATGTCTGGGAAACTGCCTGATGGAGGGGGATAACTACTGGAAACGGTAGCTAATACCGCATGACCTCGCAAGAGCAAAGTGGGGGACCTTCGGGCCTCACGCCATCGGATGTGCCCAGATGGGATTAGCTAGTAGGTGGGGTAATGGCTCACCTAGGCGACGATCCCTAGCTGGTCTGAGAGGATGACCAGCCACACTGGAACTGAGACACGGTCCAGACTCCTACGGGAGGCAGCAGTGGGGAATATTGCACAATGGGCGCAAGCCTGATGCAGCCATGCCGCGTGTGTGAAGAAGGCCTTCGGGTTGTAAAGCACTTTCAGCGAGGAGGAAGGGTTCAGTGTTAATAGCACTGAGCATTGACGTTACTCGCAGAAGAAGCACCGGCTAACTCCGTGCCAGCAGCCGCGGTAATACGGAGGGTGCAAGCGTTAATCGGAATTACTGGGCGTAAAGCGCACGCAGGCGGTTTGTTAAGTCAGATGTGAAATCCCCGCGCTTAACGTGGGAACTGCATTTGAAACTGGCAAGCTAGAGTCTTGTAGAGGGGGGTAGAATTCCAGGTGTAGCGGTGAAATGCGTAGAGATCTGGAGGAATACCGGTGGCGAAGGCGGCCCCCTGGACAAAGACTGACGCTCAGGTGCGAAAGCGTGGGGAGCAAACAGGATTAGATACCCTGGTAGTCCACGCTGTAAACGATGTCGACTTGGAGGTTGTGCCCTTGAGGCGTGGCTTCCGGAGCTAACGCGTTAAGTCGACCGCCTGGGGAGTACGGCCGCAAGGTTAAAACTCAAATGAATTGACGGGGGCCCGCACAAGCGGTGGAGCATGTGGTTTAATTCGATGCAACGCGAAGAACCTTACCTACTCTTGACATCCACAGAACTTAGCAGAGATGCTTAGGTGCCTTCGGGAACTGTGAGACAGGTGCTGCATGGCTGTCGTCAGCTCGTGTTGTGAAATGTTGGGTTAAGTCCCGCAACGAGCGCAACCCTTATCCTTTGTTGCCAGCACGTAATGGTGGGAACTCAAGGGAGACTGCCGGTGACAAACCGGAGGAAGGTGGGGATGACGTCAAGTCATCATGGCCCTTACGAGTAGGGCTACACACGTGCTACAATGGCAGATACAAAGTGAAGCGAACTCGCGAGAGCAAGCGGACCACATAAAGTCTGTCGTAGTCCGGATTGGAGTCTGCAACTCGACTCCATGAAGTCGGAATCGCTAGTAATCGTAGATCAGAATGCTACGGTGAATACGTTCCCGGGCCTTGTACACACCGCCCGTCACACCATGGGAGTGGGTTGCAAAAGAAGTAGGTAGCTTAACCTTCGGGAGGGCGCTTACCACTTTGTGATTCATGACTGGGGTGAAGTCGTAACAAGGTAACCGTAGGGGAACCTGCGGTTGGATCACCTCCTTACCTAACGATACGCATTGCGCAGTGTCCACACAGATTGTCTGATGAATGTAAATGAGCAAGAGCACCTGTTGATGAGGGTGATGACTTGTGTTGTAAAACCTCGATATTGAGATTTCACTGCATCAGTCGTTCGAATGTGTCACCACATTCTCACCTTTACACAAAAATACTGAATCTGTGATTTAGTAGAAATTTTTGTGTCCCCATCGTCTAGAGGCCTAGGACACTGCCCTTTCACGGCTGTAACAGGGGTTCGAATCCCCTTGGGGACGCCATTCCGATAATGTGTGAAAGACATTATCACCTGAATATCTTAAAGATGACTTTAACGAGTCGTGTTTAAGATATTGCTCTTTAACAATCTGGAACAAGCTGAAAATTGAAACAATACAGCTGAAACTTATCTCTCCGTAGATGTACTGAGGTAAGGATTAACCTGTATTAGAGTCTCTCAAATAATCGCAACGCAAGTTGTCTGCAAAGACACCTTCGGGTTGTGAGGTTAAGCGACTAAGCGTACACGGTGGATGCCTAGGCAGTCAGAGGCGATGAAGGGCGTGCTAATCTGCGAAAAGCGTCGGTAAGGTGATATGAACCGTTATAACCGACGATACCCGAATGGGGAAACCCAGTGCAATTCGTTGCACTATTGCATGGTGAATACATAGCCATGCAAGGCGAACCGGGGGAACTGAAACATCTAAGTACCCCGAGGAAAAGAAATCAACCGAGATTCCCCCAGTAGCGGCGAGCGAACGGGGAGGAGCCCAGAGTCTGAATCAGTTTGTGTGTTAGTGGAAGCGTCTGGAAAGTCGCAGGGTACAGGGTGATACTCCCGTACACAAAAACACACTTGCTGTGAACTCGATGAGTAGGGCGGGACACGTGACATCCTGTCTGAATATGGGGGGACCATCCTCCAAGGCTAAATACTCCTGACTGACCGATAGTGAACCAGTACCGTGAGGGAAAGGCGAAAAGAACCCCGGCGAGGGGAGTGAAATAGAACCTGAAACCGTGTACGTACAAGCAGTGGGAGCCTACTTTGTTGGGTGACTGCGTACCTTTTGTATAATGGGTCAGCGACTTATATTTTGTAGCAAGGTTAACCGAATAGGGGAGCCGTAGGGAAACCGAGTCTTAACTGGGCGTCTAGTTGCAAGGTATAGACCCGAAACCCGGTGATCTAGCCATGGGCAGGTTGAAGGTTGGGTAACACTAACTGGAGGACCGAACCGACTAATGTTGAAAAATTAGCGGATGACTTGTGGCTGGGGGTGAAAGGCCAATCAAACCGGGAGATAGCTGGTTCTCCCCGAAAGCTATTTAGGTAGCGCCTCGTGAACTCATCTTCGGGGGTAGAGCACTGTTTCGGCTAGGGGGCCATCCCGGCTTACCAAACCGATGCAAACTCCGAATACCGAAGAATGTTATCACGGGAGACACACGGCGGGTGCTAACGTCCGTCGTGAAGAGGGAAACAACCCAGACCGCCAGCTAAGGTCCCAAAGTCATGGTTAAGTGGGAAACGATGTGGGAAGGCATAGACAGCCAGGATGTTGGCTTAGAAGCAGCCATCATTTAAAGAAAGCGTAATAGCTCACTGGTCGAGTCGGCCTGCGCGGAAGATGTAACGGGGCTAAACCATGCACCGAAGCTGCGGCAGCGACGCTTAGGCGTTGTTGGGTAGGGGAGCGTTCTGTAAGCCGTTGAAGGTGACCTGTGAGGGTTGCTGGAGGTATCAGAAGTGCGAATGCTGACATAAGTAACGATAATGCGGGTGAAAAACCCGCACGCCGGAAGACCAAGGGTTCCTGTCCAACGTTAATCGGGGCAGGGTGAGTCGACCCCTAAGGCGAGGCTGAAAAGCGTAGTCGATGGGAAACAGGTTAATATTCCTGTACTTGGTGTTACTGCGAAGGGGGGACGGAGAAGGCTAGGCTAGCCGGGCGACGGTTGTCCCGGTTTAAGCATGTAGGCGGAGTGACTTGGTAAATCCGGTTGCTTATCAACGCTGAGGTGTGATGACGAGTCACTACGGTGATGAAGTAGTTGATGCCAAGCTTCCAGGAAAAGCCTCTAAGCATCAGGTAACATTAAATCGTACCCCAAACCGACACAGGTGGTCAGGTAGAGAATACTCAGGCGCTTGAGAGAACTCGGGTGAAGGAACTAGGCAAAATGGTGCCGTAACTTCGGGAGAAGGCACGCTGGCATTAGGTAAAGGGACTTGCTCCCGGAGCTGAAGCCAGTCGCAGATACCAGCTGGCTGCAACTGTTTAATAAAAACACAGCACTGTGCAAACACGAAAGTGGACGTATACGGTGTGACGCCTGCCCGGTGCTGGAAGGTTAATTGATGGGGTCAGCCGCAAGGCGAAGCTCTTGATCGAAGCCCCAGTAAACGGCGGCCGTAACTATAACGGTCCTAAGGTAGCGAAATTCCTTGTCGGGTAAGTTCCGACCTGCACGAATGGCGTAATGATGGCCAGGCTGTCTCCACCCGAGACTCAGTGAAATTGAACTCGCTGTGAAGATGCAGTGTACCCGCGGCAAGACGGAAAGACCCCGTGAACCTTTACTATAGCTTGACACTGAACATTGAGCCTTGATGTGTAGGATAGGTGGGAGGCATTGAAGTGTGGACGCCAGTCTGCATGGAGCCAACCTTGAAATACCACCCTTTAATGTTTGATGTTCTAACTCGGCCCCGTAATCCGGGGTGAGGACAGTGTCTGGTGGGTAGTTTGACTGGGGCGGTCTCCTCCCAAAGAGTAACGGAGGAGCACGAAGGTTAGCTAATCACGGTCGGACATCGTGAGGTTAGTGCAAAGGCATAAGCTAGCTTGACTGCGAGAGTGACGGCTCGAGCAGGTACGAAAGTAGGTCTTAGTGATCCGGTGGTTCTGAATGGAAGGGCCATCGCTCAACGGATAAAAGGTACTCCGGGGATAACAGGCTGATACCGCCCAAGAGTTCATATCGACGGCGGTGTTTGGCACCTCGATGTCGGCTCATCACATCCTGGGGCTGAAGTAGGTCCCAAGGGTATGGCTGTTCGCCATTTAAAGTGGTACGCGAGCTGGGTTTAGAACGTCGTGAGACAGTTCGGTCCCTATCTGCCGTGGGCGTTGGAAGATTGAGAGGGGCTGCTCCTAGTACGAGAGGACCGGAGTGGACGAATCACTGGTGTTCGGGTTGTCATGCCAATGGCATTGCCCGGTAGCTAAATTCGGAAGAGATAACCGCTGAAAGCATCTAAGCGGGAAACTTGCCTCGAGATGAGTCTTCCCTGGGGCTTTAAGCCCCCTGAAGGAACGTTAAAGACTATGACGTTGATAGGCTGGGTGTGTAAGTGCAGCGATGCATTGAGCTAACCAGTACTAATGATCCGTGAGGCTTAACCTTACAACACCAAAGGTGTTTTGTATTTGAGAGATTGATTGATATTTTCAGCGAAGTTCCGAGATTGGGCTGACTGGCGAGGTAGAGATACTGAGCGGGTTAGTTTAGACAGAATTTGCCTGGCGGCCATAGCGCGGTGGACCCACCTGACTCCATGCCGAACTCAGAAGTGAAACGCCGTAGCGCCGATGGTAGTGTGGGGTCTCCCCATGCGAGAGTAGGACACTGCCAGGCATCAAATAAACAAAAGAGGCTACCCTAACGGGTGGCCTTTTTTGCTTATGGGGTGTACAGAGAGCTATTCGCGCATGGGATACAACAAACTGCGCAGGCAGTTTGAATCGTGTTTGTGCGGGCCCCATCGGAGTGGGACTCATCATGATGAGACGAATGCCGTGGGAAAAATCGTCGGGAAAGATTTTTAACATTGCTTGCAACGGTCCGCAGGGCGAAGGGCAGGAAAGTCATTCGTGCCGTGCCCGGTATTCAATCAAGCCGAGACCCCATGCCAAAAGCGTGGGGTTTTTGCTATGGGATAAAGAGAAAAGCCTTCTGCCGTGCAGAGGGCTTTTTTATATCTGAAATTTAGGCGTGACCTAATGAAATATGAATCGCATATACTGGCATTCGGTCATGGCCTTATCACTAAGCTGATTGAATGCTTGAGTAACCAAGCACAAGCCTTGTTGTTTACAAAATGCAGAGTCACAGTTGAACACCCGTAATTGCCCAGTATTGGGGCATGTCTTTTACCAAGAATAGTAAGATAGGTTTTTTATGGTCGGACTGCTGGCCACAACCATAAAAAAGGCCCCTTAGGGCCTTTTGTGAATTAACGAGGATTAGTGAGAGCTACTCTGAGAGGCGCCCAAGCCAGTTTGCGACCGTACAAACTGGGCTTTAAAGCGCAGGCGTTCTTGCTGGCCCTCAACTGAGTTATCTGTGATGGAGAAGAACCAAATCCCGACAAATGCCACTATCATTGAGAATAATGCTGGATATTCATATGGATAGATTGGTTTTGCATGTCCTAAGATCGTGACCCAGATTGTTGGGCCTAAAATCATCAGGATCACCGCAGTCAGTAACCCCAACCAGCCCCCAATCATTGCGCCGCGAGTAGTCAGCTTTTCCCAATACATCGAAATGAAAATAATGGGGAAGTTACAACTGGCTGCGATAGAGAATGCCAAGCCAACCATGAAGGCAATATTTTGTTTTTCAAACAGAATACCTAAGCCGATTGCAACAAACCCTAAAACTACGACGGTGATTTTAGACACTCTCAATTCATCGCGCTCATTTGCTTTGCCCTTCTTGATGACGCTGGCATAAAGGTCATGAGAAACCGCAGAGGCGCCCGCCAATGTCAGGCCGGCGACAACTGCCAGGATAGTTGCAAAGACCACTGCTGAGATAAAGCCTAAGAAGAAGCTACCACCTACAGCATCAGCCAGATGAACTGCTGCCATATTGTTGCCGCCCAACAATGCGCCAGCGGCATCTTTAAAGGCTGGGTTTGGACCGACTAACAGAATTGCGCCAAAACCAATAATAAAGGTCAATATGTAGAAGTAACCGATAAAGCCTGTTGCGTAGAACACACTTTTACGGGCCTCTTTGGCGTCACTTACGGTGAAGAATCGCATTAAAATGTGTGGTAAACCGGCAGTACCAAACATCAATGCCAGTCCAAGGGACAAGGCAGATATCGGGTCAGATACCAATCCCCCAGGGCTCATGATTGATAGACCTTTAGGGTGAACTTTAACGGCTTCGCTGAATAATGTATTGAAGTTAAAGTTAACCGACTTCATGACCATGATAGCCATAAATGATGCACCAGCCAGTAGCAATACTGCTTTGATTATCTGCACCCACGTTGTGGCGAGCATGCCACCAAACAGGACGTACAGCACCATCAGAAAGCCCACTAACACCACGGCTACGTGATAGTTTAAACCGAATAGCAGTTCAATCAATTTACCTGCGCCAACCATTTGTGCGATCAGGTATAAAGCTACGACGACTAATGAGCCACAGGCAGATAAGGTCCGGATAGGTCTTTGTTTTAACCGGTAAGATGCTACATCGGCAAAAGTATAGCGGCCCAAGTTACGTAGGCGTTCAGCGATTAAAAATAGAATGATTGGCCACCCGATGAGGAACCCGATGGAGTAAATCAGACCATCGTAACCGGAGGTATAGACCAATGCGGAAATACCGAGGAATGAGGCCGCAGACATAAAGTCACCGGCAATCGCCAAACCATTTTGGAAACCCGTTATACGGCCACCCGCAGTGTAATAATCTCCACGTGAACGGGTGCGTTTTGATGCCCAATAGGTGATATAGAGTGTTGCGCCGACAAACAGCACGAACATCACAATCGCTTCAATATTAAGTGGTTGGCGCTGGACTTCGCCGGTAATTGCCTCTGCTTGTGACAGCGCTGGCAGAGCTAATAGGGAAAGTACGGACCAATGGCGAGTCTTCATTGCTTCACCTCACGAAGAATTTCTGCCGTCAGACGGTCAAACTCGCCATTAGCACGAATAACGTAAATACCTGTAAGAACAAAAGAAATAATAATCAAGCCCACGCCCACAGGAATACCGCGAGTAATGGTCGCACCTGCATATAGCGGGGTGCCGAGCCATTGTGGTTCGAAAGCAATAAGGAAAATGAAACCGACATACAGCGCCAAGGTAATCAGCGACAGTAGCCAGGCAAAGCGACTGCGCTTGTGCACCAACTCTTTGAAACGCGGGTTATTTTCAATCTCTTGATAAATGTTGTCATTCATCAGAGTCTCTCCTTTGAGGCATTAAATAAGGTGCCGCCCGCAGGCGGCATAATTTACGACGGTGCTTGCATTGATTGTTTTTCTTCCAGTAATTTGTCTACGACACCCGGATCGGCGAGCGTTGAGGTATCCCCTAAGTTGCTGGTATCGCCAGCAGCGATTTTGCGCAGGATCCGGCGCATGATTTTTCCCGAACGCGTTTTGGGCAATGAATCAGTCCAGTGCAAGATATCGGGTGTAGCTATTGGGCCAATTTCTTTCCGCACCCAATTGCGCACCTCGGTATACAGCTCTGGTGTTGGCTCTTCGCCATGATTTAAGGTGATGTAAGCATAGATAGCCTGCCCCTTAATATTGTGCGGAACTCCCACAACAGCGGCTTCGGCAATTTTGGGGTGTGAAACCAGTGCTGATTCAATTTCGGCGGTGCCCAGACGATGGCCTGAAACGTTCAGCACATCATCAACTCGACCAGTTATCCAGTAGTAGCCATCTTCGTCACGGCGTGCGCCATCACCACTGAAATACATGCCTTTGAAGGTTGAGAAGTAGGTCTGTTCAAAGCGATCATGATCACCAAACAGTGTTCGAGCCTGACCTGGCCACGAGTCGGTGATGACCAGATTACCTTCGGCTGCACCTTCTTGCGGGTTACCCAAATTGTCTACTAGCGCCGGTTGAACGCCAAAGAATGGGCGAGTTGCCGAGCCAGCTTTCAGCTCGGTAGCACCCGGGAGTGGCGTTATCATGAAACCACCGGTTTCAGTCTGCCACCAGGTATCAACTATCGGGCATTTGCTGTTACCGATTTTGTTGTAATACCATTCCCATGCTTCTGGGTTGATAGGTTCGCCAACCGACCCCATGATGCGCAGCGAAGTACGTTTCGTCCCTTCGATGGCTTTGTCACCCTCCGCCATTAAAGCGCGGATAGCGGTTGGTGCGGTATATAGAATATTAACTTGATGTTTATCAATAACCTGACCTAAGCGGTTGACACCAGGATAGTTCGGTACACCTTCAAACATTAAAGTAATAGCACCGCAGGCCAGTGGGCCATACAGTAAATAGCTGTGGCCGGTAACCCAGCCGACGTCTGCGGTACACCAATAGATATCGCCAGGGTGATAATCAAAAACGTATTTAAAGGTGAGTGCCGCGTAAACCAAATAACCGCCGGTGGTATGTAATACCCCTTTCGGTTTACCGGTAGATCCGGAGGTATAAAGGATAAACAGTGGATCTTCTGCATTCATTTCTTCTGGCGGGCAGTTGGCCGAGGCATCTTTAATTAGGTCGTGCCACCATAGGTCTCGCCCATCTTTCCAATAACCAGCATTACCGGTGCGTTGGAATACAACAACATTTTTGATACTGGTAATGGCAGGGTTTTTCAGTGCTTCATCGACATTTTTTTTCAGTGGAATTGCGCGGCCAGCACGGATGCCTTCATCAGCAGTAATCACCAGTTTTGAGTTTGAGTCGATAATACGGCCAGCGACAGCATCAGGTGAGAACCCACCAAAAATGACCGAGTGAACGGCACCAATGCGAGCACAAGCCAGCATCGCAACAGCAGCTTCTGGCACCATTGGCATATAGATAGCGACAACATCACCTTTCTTAATGCCCAGTTTTTTCAGCACATTGGCGAACTGGCAAACATCATGATGAAGCTGCTTGTAGGTAACGGTTTTGGACTGATTAGGGTCATCGCCCTCCCAGATAATTGCGGTTTGATCACCGCGCTCTGCCAGGTGGCGGTCTAGACAGTTTGCCGCAAGGTTCAATGTGCCGTCTTCAAACCAGCGGATACTGACATGACCGGGGTCGAAAGAGGTATTCTTCACCGTTTTATACGGTTTAATCCAATCAATAATCTTGCCATGTTCACCCCAGAATTCATCTGGGTTCTGCACCGATTGTTGATAGTATTGATGATATTGTTCTGGATTTATCAGGGCATGCTCTGCAATTGCAGCTGGAATAGGGTGTTTATGTATTTGGCTCATCATCATTCTCCTTGAGATTGTTAATAATATGTCAATAAATAGTTAGTTATAGTGTGAATGAATGTTTTGTTTCTTTTTTGGGCGGCAGATCACGCATAAAAGATGTTGATTTAGAGACTTACTTAATGCGTTGAGTGGTGAATCGATATCTTAATGATAGAAGAAGCCCTATCTGGCCAGGCTATAAAGGAAAGAAAATGTGCTCGTCGGCTCATTTTCAGTATGAAAAGGGGATATTGATAGACTTACCTGACCAGGAATATTAACGCAGCGTGATTAACACCCCATGGTATTAATAGTTAACTAGAAAATAATATATTAATTTACGTCTGAACGATAAATATCATTCTAATATCTTTCTGTAATTAAAATTCTATATATATTTCTTCTTGAGATATGCCATTAAAAATAAAATCTCTAATGGCATAAATATGCATTTTAATATTTTTATTTTTTTAATTTACCCTTGAGAATTTTCTTAATAAAAAGCAAATTTGGTTGTGTAATATCCCCAATAGGCGGAGAATTGCTGAAATTGGTTTTAACAAAATACAAACAAAACAAAGCACAAAAACAAACATAATAATGGATTATACAATAATTTAATTTAGCTCATTTTTCCTACTATCCAGTTAAGCTGTTATTTGCCATTGATGTATTTTACTTTTTTAATAACAAATGTTTACTGGAAATTAATGATTACTCCCACCAAAATCAGATGCAGGTCTCATGTAGGCTTAGTGTAAACAAGGCTTGCAGAGGAGTGCCTAGAAATGATACTGATTTATAACGTGGACGGCTGGCGGGAGGCTGAACCACAAGTTTCATCAACTATAGCCCCGTATTTAATGATTAAGTATTCTATTTGAGATGCTTGGTAACTTGCGTTTTATGGAATGCTTTGAGGAATTTTTAGGGTATGAAAAGTATAAAAATAAGTCTGGCCTGGCAAATACTCATTGCACTGGTGTTGGGTATTTTGGTTGGTGCAATTTTGCATAACCAAATTGAATCAAGAGAGTGGTTAGTTAGTAATATTTTAAGTCCAGCGGGCGATATTTTTATCCGCTTAATTAAAATGATTGTAGTGCCGATCGTTATTTCAACCTTGATTGTGGGCATCGCAGGTGTTGGTGATGCGAAGAAGCTTGGGCGAATTGGTCTGAAAACCATCATCTACTTCGAAGTTATCACAACTATTGCCATTATCGTCGGGATCACCTTGGCGAATGTGTTACAACCCGGGCACGGCATTGATATGTCTGCCTTGACCGTGGTTGATATCTCCCAGTATGAAAAAACCACTGAACAAGTGCAAAGTGGTAGCCACAGTCTGGTCAGTACCATCTTGTCGCTGATCCCTGCCAACGTCTTTGCCTCTATGGCAAAAGGCGATATGTTACCCATTATTTTCTTCTCAGTGTTGTTTGGTTTAGGGCTGTCTTCATTGCCAAAAGAAACCAAAGAACCACTGTTGAATGTATTTAAAGCTGTATCTGAAAGCATGTTCAAAGTCACGCACATGATTATGCGTTATGCGCCGGTCGGGGTGTTTGGTTTGATCTCGGTGACAGTCGCCAACTTTGGTTTTGCATCGCTTATTCCTCTCGCCAAGTTGGTTGTTCTGGTTTACGCCGCCATTCTCTTCTTTGCATTGGTGGTGCTGGGCACAGTGGCCAGATTATGTAAATTACGCATTTGGACATTGATTCGTATTTTGAAGGATGAGTTGATTTTGGCTTATTCCACGGCCAGTTCTGAAACTGTACTGCCACGAATTATCGAAAAAATGGAAGCTTATGGTGCGCCAAAAGCGATTACCAGCTTTGTGGTACCGACGGGTTATTCATTTAACCTAGATGGCTCTACGTTATACCAAAGTATTGCGGCCATATTTATTGCTCAACTTTATGGTATTGAGCTGTCACTTGGGCAAGAGATTATTCTAGTGCTGACTTTGATGGTGACCTCAAAAGGTATCGCCGGTGTTCCGGGCGTCTCTTTTGTTGTCCTGCTGGCGACATTAGGCAGTGTCGGTATTCCGTTGGAAGGTTTGGCCTTTATTGCTGGCGTTGACCGTATTCTGGATATGGCGCGTACCGCACTAAATGTGGTGGGGAATGCGTTAGCGGTGCTGGTTATCGCCAAATGGGAAAATCAGTTTGATGATAAGAAAGCCCTGGCTTATGAGAAAGCATTGTTTGCACCGAAACAAACACCGGTTCAAAACTAGCTGTTAAGCTCTTTATTTGTCAAAAATAGCTACCGGTAAAAACCCCCTGTTGGAGCGATACTAACAGGGGGTTTTTATTGGACATTTCTACAGAAAATAAGCATGTAGTTAATTTATGGACATTATTCATTTAAACCTAAGCGATATGACCAGTGAATCAGTTCAGCGACTTTATGTACATCCAGCTTTTTCATCATATTAAGGCGGTGGGTTTCAACGGTTTTCTGGCTGATTGAAAGCTGAGTGGCAATAATACGATTACAGGAACCTTCAGTGATCAGTTTTAATATTTGCCGCTCGCGGGGTGTCAGGATGGTTTGAGTCGTCTGGTCGCCCTGAGCCAGTTTACTCAACAAGGCGCTATTCAGCGTGGGGTCAATATAGCGCTTACCCGCAGCAACAGTTTGAATAGCGGCTAGCAAGATTTGCTGCGGGCTTTTCTTCAGAACATATCCTAGCGCACCATTATTGAGAGTCCTGCTGGCGTAATGCTCTTCATGGCGAGCTGTCAATGCCAGGATCTTCATGGTGGGCCAGCGGCGAAGAAGTTGAATAATGACATCAAGGCCATCCATTCCGGGTAACCCTAAATCGATAATGACAATATCTGGCTCGGTTTGACGACACAAGTTATACACATCCAGCCCATTCTCTGCCTGGCCGACAATTTGATAACGTGGATAAGCAATAAGCATATTTTTAATGCCATTAATAATCAGCTCATGATCGTCGACAATTAATAGTTTTGTGTTCATAAAGTGAATCCTTTACCTGATGATTTAAATAGTGTCACGGGGGCCTTATGGCTGGAATAGCCAGTGGGTTATCTCGTCGAGGCGGTTGATATCTTCTTGTGTAATCACTTCCTTAGCCTCAATGGCTATTTCCAGTTGGATAACGGCGTCTTGTAATTCAATTAACCCTGCTTGTCCGGCACAGCCTTTTAGGGTGTGAAGGTGGTCCGATAATGTGGGAGTATGAGTAAGCGAGTTTCTTGATTGTTGCAGTAAATCTTGTATTGATTTTAATACTTTCAGGCGAAGTGAGCCGTCAGCCAGGTTCAATAATGGCTGGGGTGTGGTTATTTGGGGAATGAGATGAATCCCACGTTCGAGTTGAAATTGTGCTGTTAGATCCAGAACCTTAGCCAACTGATCGAATGTCACGGGTTTAGAAATATAATGATTCATCCCTGCATGATAAGCCCTTATTTTTTCGTCAGGATTAGTGTTCGCACTAAGTGCTGTTATCATGCAGCGTCTATCCAGATTAATTGCATCATTACGCCAGCGCTGCGTTGTCATCAGGCCATCCATATCCGGCATACGAATATCCATCAGCACCAAATCAAAATGTTGGTTCTGCCCGATACGCAGCGCCACTTCGCCACTCTCCGCCAGCGTAACGTTATGCCCCAATTGCCGCAGCATCATACCGGTAATATCACGATTGGTTTCTGCGTCATCGACCAGCAATATACTCATGCACCAAGGTTGTAACGGGAGAGTATGTCGTATTTCTGGCTGATAAGGTGTGGCGTGTCTTTTATTGTCCAGATACTGTTTTACTTTGGTATATAAACGGCCTGGTAAGTAACATAATTCTTTTTCCGCAAAAAGCGTCAGTGGGAGAAAATCAGATTGGTTATTCTTCGATTGGCAGGTTATACCCCAAGCAGATAATTGCGCCTGTAATGGTGAAAGGGGCGCATAGAGTTCCCCCTTAAAAGGTATCGCTGGGGTTATTCCATTAAAGGGTAGAGTTAATGAAAAACGGCTCCCGGAATTTGGCTTGCTGTAAAGCGTAATGTGCCCTCCCATCATTTTTGCCAGATTATCCGCAATAGTCAGCCCTAAACCCGTCCCTTGCCCATGATCATAAGTTTGAATAAAAGGACGAAATATCTTCTGTTGATCCTGTAAATCAATTCCACAGCCGGTATCCTCCACGGTAAAACAAAGTTGTTGGCCTTTGCGTTCAACAGTGAGGCTAATACGGCCTTGTTGTGTAAATTTGACCGAGTTACCCAATAGGTTAATCAGGATCTGCTTTATGCGCTGGCTATCCAGCTCAAGCTCTAGAGGGACATCTGAGCTGACATAAGTAGAGAGAACAATAGACTTACTCAGAACTTGGCTGTGAATGGTTAACATTGCCTGATCCAGCAATGGTAATAATGCCGTTTTGTCTTGGGACAGTGTTAATTGACCAGACTCAATACGCGAAAAGTCTAAAAGATTATTGATTATCGCCAGTAATGAATGCGAACACTGGCTAGCCGTCTCTGCCAGCCGATATTGTTCAGGTGTTAGATAGGTATTCTGCAATAATTCGACTGCACCTAAGGTCCCATTTAAGGGCGTGCGGATTTCATGGCTTATTGTGGTTAGATGGATACTTTTGCGGTGATTGGCTTGCTCAGCTGCTAATTTTGATTTTGCTAATGCTAGTGTGCGTTCTTTTACTTTCATTTCCAGTGTGTCATATTGCTCATTCAATTTATCCAGTAAGTTATTGTAAGCACGAGCAATATGGCCTAATTCATCCATTCGTTTAATGGGTAATCGTGGCTCCATTGCATGTGGGCCGGTGGCACCAATAATATTGACAAAGTTCCATAAAGGAATAGCGAGGTAATATCGTAGTAATAAAGAAAGCGCCAGGGTGAGTAACAGCAAAATAGCTAATGCAAAAGGGAGTTGATGTAATGAGGGCTTTGCTGCTTCCCAGGCAAAACCTATTCGTGGATAAATAACTAATTGTTGCCAGCCAGGGCCTTTTAACTGAGTTCTTAGCACCAAATAATCAGGTGTTTGCTGCCAACCATCATGTAAAGGACTATCTTTCAGTTGACGGAGAATTTCATATAATTGGTTTGAAGGTATATTCTGTTGATAAAGAGGTAATAACTCCCCATTCTTATCCAGCAATAAATTAATGTCTCTTTGCTCAATGGATTGATTATTATTCACTAATTCATTTAGTTTTAATGAAAATCCGGCTAACGAACCCTCCTGATCACAGGCGGCAACGGAAACATGCCAGCCACTTTTTTTTGTGTACGTGGGTGTACCCCAAAAAATATTATCATGAGTGGGAAATACAGGGAGTAAAATGAGCTCTTTGCGCCGTTGCTGCAAATAATCGTTGGATACGTCTTGCGGTTTAAATATTGTAATCCCCTGATCTCTTTTAATCGTAAAACTATCAAGATAATAAGTTTGCCCTGAAGTGCCATAAGCCTGTGTCACTTTAAGGTCATGCTTAAACTGTGGGGTATTACATATTATTGAGTTAACGAGAGTATTATCCATATTCTCGCCTTTCAGCGGTATAGGGAATCCCCAGTTCATTTGATGACGAGTTTGGCGGTTGATCAGCGAGATAGCGTCCCGTTCAGCACCTTCAAACTGGTAATTGCTTAAATCCGCGCGTAATGACGCCATGTGTGTTAATTCATTCACTAACCGTTGACGTATATCTTCATATGAAAAGAATGCTGTTGTGGCAATTGAAATTAACCAAATAGCCGTTAAGGTTATACCCAATAAGAATGTCAATCGAGTGACGAGTGATGATGAATTTTCCATGAGGTCACCTGACTGTTTTTTTTAGTACGCCACAGCCAAAAAATGATATCAAGAATTACACTGATTTCATTACTGCTCGTTATAGATTCGTTTAATTATGAATAATGAGTAAATCAGGTTTTAACCTTATGACGGATATTTGATAACAGAGGATAATTGAATCGTGGTATTTCTGGAGTTATTGTCAATGTTAGAAATATTGAAAATGCAGACTTTAATTAAAGATATTAATTTATCAGATACTCACATTATGCACTTTACATTGAATGGCATCCCTGCCAAAGCGATGGATTACGACCATTCTATTTGTATCGGGCTTTTTTTTATTGAAAAAAAAATGATATCTGATTCGACGATTTATTATATTTCTCTCATGTTAATGGCTCTTGAAGATACGCAAGATTTTGCATTGCAGCTTAAGAGTAACTATTGGTGGCTTTGGTATCGGTATACTATTAATGACAGAAGCAATCTTGACGAGGAACGTCAGAAATTATCAATAAAACTAAATAAACTCAATGAGTTAGTTAATGTTTTTAGCTCATTAACAACTCCGGTTAAATCATCTAAAAAACGTATTTTAGGCGAACATAAAATAGATGTCAGCAAGGTGACTGTATGAAAAAAATTGCTGGCTTAACATTGTTTTTTTTTATGTTTCAGGCCAATGGGAAAACTATTCCCTGGCAAGGTGAACCTTTTTTTATTTATAGTCGAGGTATGACGGTCACTCATTTATTACAGGATCTCGGGGTAAATTATGGAATTCCTGTGGTCGTTAGCCCAGAAATAACTGAAAAATTTAGTGGCAAAATACGGGATAAAACACCAGAGCAAATATTGTCCGAGCTGGCTGGGCTATACAATATTACTTGGTATTATGACGGTAATATCCTCTACTTCTACAAAACTCAATCTATTAAAAGGGAGCTTATATCTCCTGAAGGCCTGTCAACTGCTTCCTTAATAAAATATCTAAATCAAAGTGGTGTGCCTGCGGCTAAAAATTGTACTGTGAGGGCTGTTTCGCAACTTAATGCTATTGAAGTTACGGGGGTGCCAGTCTGCATTGAGCGTGTGAGTTCTCTGACTAAAATGTTTTCCGCGCAAGTTCGTGAGCAAAACCAAAATAAAGAAACAGTGAAAGTCTTCCAGTTAAAATATGCTTCTGCAGCTGACTCTAACTACCAGTATCGAGATCAACAAGTTAAATTACCTGGTCTTGTCAGTGTGTTGCGTGAAATGAGCGCAGGTAATCATTTATCTTTGGGGGGTGAAAAAGAAACAGAGGGTGCACCTGTCAGCATGCCACTTTTCTCAGCAGATCCTCGGCAGAATGCGATTATTATTCGCGATCGCCAAGCGAATATGCCGCTTTATCGTAGTTTGATTACACAGTTGGATCTACGGCCTGTCCAAATAGAGATTTCGGTGACCATCATTGATGTTGATGCAGGGGATATCAGTCAGCTTGGTATCGATTGGTCAGCATCTACATCCATTGGTGGAGCTGGAATCTCATTTAACAGTGGGGAACCTCAAAATAGTGCCAATGGATTCTCCACTGTAATAGGGGATAGCGGAAACTTTATGGTGCGCCTGAATGCTTTACAAAAGAATTCACGCGCGCGAGTCTTATCCCGCCCGTCAGTAGTTACCTTGAATAATATCCAGGCAGTATTAGATAAAAATGTGACATTTTATACAAAACTGCAAGGTGATAAGGTGGCAAAACTTGAGTCAATAACATCTGGTTCATTATTACGAGTCACGCCAAGAATGATTGATGCTGACGGTGTGAAAGAAGTCCTACTGAACCTTAATATTCAAGATGGACAACAACAGGCATCAATCAGCAGTAGTGAGCCTTTACCAGAAATACAAAACTCAGATATTTCGACCCAAGCTACATTGCGAGTTGGACAAAGTTTACTCTTAGGTGGATTCATTCAAGACAAACAAATTGAATCACAAAATAAAATACCCTTATTGGGTGATATTCCCTTGTTAGGTGGGTTGTTTCGTAATACCAATAAGCAATCTCACAGTGTTGTTCGGTTGTTTTTAATCAAAGCTGTACCGATTAGCACAGGGGAATAATATGGAAATGAAATTCAAGCTTCGTATATTGGATGGTGAACTCAATGGTCGCGAACTGATGTTACCGAATGGGGTGTTTACTCTAGGGGGTCAGGGGGCCGATGTGTTATTACCATTACCTCAGGGGAAAATACTCGCCTTGATAATAAGTGAGAACCAAATAATGCTACAGGTGCCGGGTGTTGTTTGGGTTAATGGCTTGCGACATGATCTACAACAACCTGTTCCTTTACGGCAAGTCATTGAGGCAGCAGGTTTAGCATTAGTGCTCGGTGAGGAAAATGATGTCTTAAGTGGGATAATAGTGGGTCATCGTTCAGGGCCTCGCTTATTGCTATGGTTATCTGTGGCGACATTTATTCTATTAGGATTATTATTCTCTTTTATATTTTGGTTTACACAACAATCGAATCGGCTATTTTCTCATCTTCCTTCCTCTATCCCAACACAATTATCGGAACAATTAAAAATATCTACTTTAGAGGGAATAAACGCAACCTGGCTAGCCGATGGCAGTGTGGTGTTGAGTGGCCACTGTACGTCATCCTCAGCGGTTATCCAGTTACAGAATTTTTTGGTTTCGAACCATGTTGTATTTCGTAATCAACTAGTTTGTGATGATAGGTTGATTGCCAGTGTTAGTGAGGTATTACACCAGTATGGTTATCAGGATATAGACGTTAAGGTCGGTAAAATAACAGGGAATGTTGCTATTCATGGTGCTATTGAGATGGGGGAGAAATGGTTAAATGTGCAGAAAGTATTGGCAACTATTGTAGGTTTAAAAGGTTGGGTAGTTATTAACTCTCATGACTTCCAAATTCCACTTCTGGTTGATCGTTTAAAGGATCTGGGGTTATTAAGCTATCTAAGCATGACACAAAGTAATAAAGAAATCGTTATTAGCGGCATGTTATCACCTGAGCAGCAGCAACATCTTAGGTTAATGCTAGCGACACTCACCCAACAACCTGATGTATTTCCAGTCAGATATCAGAATATTCCAGCTTCGGATCAAGCCACTCAACTCCTCCCTGCGGCGATTGTGAGTTATGGTGGAAATAGTCATTCAAAATTTGTGCAATTGGCTAATGGTGTTCGTTTACAGCAAGGTACTGTGTTGGGAAATGGTTATAAGGTTATTTTAATTGGGGAGCAGAGTATCTCCCTATTAAAATCATCTAACTTAGTACAAATACCGATGAATTTTTGAAAGTAGGAAGTTAATTAATGCGACACATTACGGATCTGGAAGATTGTGTTAAGTGTAACTCTTTATCCATTCAGCATAAAAAAGCGTTGCTAATAAAAGAAAAGCTATTAGTTACCCACCAGTTGTCTCTCCGGCAAACACCGGAGAATTATAAATATCTTAATGACATGATATTAGCATTGGACAGTGCAGAAAAAATCATAGAAACCTTAATTCTCCGTTATAAGAAGTAATTTAACTTATGATGCCAATTTTTAAAAGAAACATAGTGAATATAAAAGACACTGATTAATGAATAATACAAAATTAATTTAATGGCTCATGAATAGATAAGGAGATTTCATATGAATGATAGTAACCCTATTCAATACATGCTGGGTGATTTGCAGGGAAGATATAGTAAGTTAAAATCTGATTTAGATAAGCTTAAGGATTTTCAACAGTATATTACATTACTGCAACAACGGGCAGATAATGACAGTCAAGCACGAGAAACATTATTGCGTCTGGATGCTGCTTTTCCTAATGGTTTTAAACAAGAAAAAGCCAAGATGATGGATTGTGTGTCTCAGATGAGTATACAGTTTAAACAATTAGAAACACAGCTTAAAAACCTAAATTCTACCGAGAATACGCAGTGATGATTTTCCTTAAATATCACTTCGGTTGGAGTGTGGGAGCCTCTATATGTCAACGAATACTTATGTCAATATACCAAAGTATTTTGCAACACACGCAGCCAAACCATCTGGAAATGATGTAATTAAATACACATCTCCTTATGCAGTTAATGATTCTGATGATATTTTTAGTCTAGGTTTAAAAGTCTTATATTCATTTCTTGAAGTGCTTTCTAACATCGCCAGCACTAATTTTAAAGAGATGCAGGCTCGCTCAAAATATGCCAGCGATACGCAAGATATGTCTAACCGTGTTGATGAGATTATTGCCAAAGCAGCGAAAGGGGATGATAAAACAAAGGAACCTCTACCTGATGAAGTGATTGATTTTATGCGGAGAAATGGCATTACTGTTGATGGTATGAGTATTGATGACTATTTAAAAAAGAATGGCCCAGAATTGGATAAAGGGCAGCTTCAGGCGGTGAAAGGTGCATTGGATAATGAGAAGAATCGAGCCACAGATACAATGAGTCAGGATCAATTACAGTTACAGAAAATAATGCAAAGTTATAACGTTTGCGCTAATAACATCAGTACATTACAGGCCGGTTTAAAAGATTTACTGATGACCATCGCCCGTAGTTTTTGTTAATTAAATCGTGGTGCGCAGGAGGGTATGAAATGAATATTCAACCCAGTGATGCAGTCATTAACTTTATGCGGCGAGGCGGCTCTCTGCGTATGTTAGCCAAAATGAATCCGCAAGATTTGGCCTTGGTATATGAATACACCGTCCAGTTGTGCCAAGGAGGAGAGTACAACAGCGCCAAGCAGTTATTAAATCTATTAGTGCGACTGGATCATTGGAATTTCTCATATTGGCTGACTTTGGGGGCGTGTTATCAGCAAACGGCTGATTTCCATCAGGCGATTTATTGTTTCAGTCGTGCGGGACAAATTCAGGTGGATGATCCCCGGCCATCTTGTTCGGCAGCTGAATGTTATGTGGCCTGCGGTAATAGGATTTACGCGGAAAAAGCTTTCCGAATGTCATTGAATTGGTGCTATTCGCACACTGAATGGCACCAAGTGAAACAACAAGCCGAGCGTGGGTTGGCAGCCTTACTACTGGAGGTGCGACATGTCTGATGCTATAGCAGTTAAAACAACTGGGCTGAATGATTGGACCATGATGAGGGCGGATAAAAGTCCCGCTTTATCGCCGGTAAAAATGCCGGACTGGCGGGGTATCGCTGGGTTACCTTCCTTGGTGGATGCCAATATAAGCTCACCCAATGTGTCGCAACAAAGCGCGCAAGAAGCACTCGATCGATTATTTATCACTTTATCTCACAATAGGTTAGATGAAGTAGGCCATGGCCGACTTTTACTTGATCAACTGGGCAGCATAGACATACAGCTCATTATGTCTATGGCGGGTAACTTGAGCCTCGGGGTTTTTTCTGATTTGTGTAAGTCGATTGGTAGGCAAATGGAGCGAGCCACAGATGTTCAGACTTTTTTGCGCGATAAACGTATCTCTGAATATCAACAGCAGATTGATAAAGCGGTTGAACAAGCAGATAAAGCCAAAAAAGCGGGGGTTTTCAATGCTGTATTTGATTGGATTATCGGAGCTGTCGAGGTGGTTTATGGCGCGCTTAAGGTGGCTGAGGGGGTATTAACCGGCGATCCGGTCGCCATTACCTCGGGTGTTGCTTATTTAGCGGCGGGCACGGCGGGTTTGGTCAAAGCTGCTGCGGAAACGGCGATGTTATTGGGGGCATCAAAGGAGAAATGCCAAGAAGTTATTGATGTTGCAGGTAAAGTCCAACTTGGGTTTGAATGTTTTGCTATGGCAATTGATCTGTTTCAAGCGGGGCGTGCAATCAATGCTGCTCGGGCGGTGACTCAAGGTGCAGGTGATGTGCTGAAAAAGGGCGGTGGCGAAGCATTGACGGATGCTATCAAGCGGGGAGCAACTGAAGAAGTTGAGCAGTTAGCTGGGCAGTTTGGTAAGGATGTAAGTCAGCAGGTTAGCCGCAATATCTCAATGAAAGCGATGGAAATAGAAATGGTTGAGGCCAGTGAGATGGCGTCAGCGGCCGCTAAGCAGGCAGTAAAGGCTGAAATGACTCTGGTGCGAAATATCACAAAGTCATTTACCCACGAAGGAATTGAAAAGCTGGTGAGTGGGGTGACGAAAAAACTGGCTCAGGATGCAATAAAAAAAGGGGTCACTCTCACAACAGAAGAATTGAGTCGACAATGTACCAAAGCTATTATGAAAAAATCAATTAAGACAATTTTAAAGGATATAGTCACCTCGCCTTTACTGATTATTCAAAAATGCAGTAGTGCGGCAGTACAAATTAATAATGGTCAGTTATCTGTTCAGAGCGCCGGATTGCAAAAAGAGATCCAAAAATTAATTCTTGATCAAGATTTCACTCAATTTATGGACGAATGGGTGGAACGAAATAAACAACATCAACTTAAACAACTTAAAGAAACATCCCAGGATGCGCAAGAGTCATTGACAAATCTCAATGACAATATTCGTAAAAATGGCATGTTGCAGGTGAGTATTGCGAATTCATTAATATAGAGAGGTTATTATGAATATGACAGTCAATCATCAAATAACTTTGCCAGAGAAAAATGAAATTTCCACTAAAAAAGACAATGAAGGAATAGAAGATAGCATTAGTGATATTATGTCAGACTTGTCAAATATCATTTTTCAAATGAATATTTTATTTAAGAAAATGCGTGATTTACTGAATTCTTATAGTCAGAAGCAACAAATTTTAGGTTGGAATATTCAAGTAACCTCAATGCAGAATAAACGGGAAGCGATCGGTAAAACAGCGAGTGGTGCCATTACCAGTGGTGTTTGTTCTATTATTTCTGGTGTGGCTAGCTCAGTGGGTGCGGTGGCAAGTTTAAGATTCGGTGATATTGCAACACATGGTGGCTCTGCGCTAGGGCAACTCGGTGCAGGTAGCGGAAAGTTAGTTGAAGGGTATATGGCACGTAATGCTGATTTGCTGCGCATGACCAGTGATCTACAAAGTAGTAGCGCACAATCTTATAATAAAAATATCAGTGAGCTATTGGATAAGATGAATGAGTCCCGACAAAACATGAAGGATTTTAGAAGTTTCATAAACAATATGATGGGGCAGATTTCCATGGCTGTGAAATTATGATATATGAAATCTAATCCATGTAATGCTGAACAATACTTAAGTGATCAAGGCTGTGCAGTCAAAATAGCTTACTTTGAAAATAGTGCATTTAAAGTTGGCCATGAATTTTGCCTTTATGGTTATCGTGTTATTTACCGGGTTGAACACAGTGAGTTTATTATTTGCTATTTCGAAACAATGAATGAAAACGGTTTGCCCGGTGAGTTTTTAAAATTATTTAATTTATTGTATCACTTAGGTATGAGTATTACTGAATTGTCGATAGTCAGGATGTTGATTGTTGATAATATTGCCAATCCAACCTTACAGTTAATACGCCGCCGTCTTATTAAGCTGCTTATAGCCAAAGGTGCATTCAGTAAAAATATTGATGGTAATGATTGGTTGTTATTTGATGTTAGCTAAGGGATAAAATGAATGAGAGAAATTTTGATGAATTACAGGCTATTTGCGCAAAAATAAATAATGCTTTGAAGAGCAAAGGGACTGATAACGCACAAATGATGAATGTTAATCAAGGCGTTAATGCTCAGGAGGTGCAGACTCGATATGCTCGGGGATATCAGGCTTGGCTGGTGGATGATTATATTGCGGCCACGGAGGACTTTTTTTGGCTGACATTACACTGCCCATTAGAGCCGCAATTTCATTTGGCCTTGGCAGGCGCTATGCAAATGCAGCAGGAATTTACGTTGGCGCTGAGTGCGTATGCTTGTGCATTGCTTATAGAGGCGCAAGATCCTGAACCGGTCTATCAAATGGCGGTTTGTTTACAGGCCATGGGTAAAGGGGCGGATGCCAGAGAGGCATTACAAACCGCCATTGAAATGAGTTATCTTAACCCTGAATACGCCCCGACAGCCGAAAAAGCCAATCAATTATTAAATAGTATCTGAAATAAATAGTATCTGAAACAGACAATATAGTTTGTATAAACCATGTTTAAGGTGGATAACTATGACCTCAATAACTGCATCCGAAATAACGCTGTCTTCAGATGTTGCCTCCGCATCTCATCCCTCCAGAATAAGTGGCAATCCAGGGTTGGATAGTGAGAAACCTATTCTCTCACGTTTGGTTGATTTTATAGAGAAATATGAAAACAATATTATTAAAGAGACGAATATTGGTGTCAATAAATTAGGTGATACTCAAGAGAGTGATCTTGATGAATTAAAAAATGCCAGAGTTAAATTAGCCAAGAAACAATTTTTTATCAATGTTATTGAATCGATTGTTTCTCTGACTTCGTTTGTTGTCGGGGTAGGGATCAGTATTTGTAGCGGTGGTGTAGCAACCCCTATTGCGGTTGTTGCGGGTTTAAATCTTATGCTTTCATTGTCTAATTTGGCTTGTGCCTATCATAACTGGAGTTGCGTCAGTAAAAATAAAGAAGAACTGACGATGGGCAGTGATGCAATACAACAAGCTGTTTTTATGCTAGCTAAATATTGTCAGGTTTCACCAATGAATGCTAAAAAAATTGCCCGCTTCACTTCGTATTTTATTAGAGCTGGAATTGTGGTCTCTCTCGGCGTAGTCGGAGGGTTTATTCATCCGGTTATTAATAATAGTTTATGTATACTTGCCAAAAATTATGCCCCGATATTAACCTCCATGATGAGTGTGGTCGCAGCGGGGGCCTTAGGAACCTGGATGAATCATGACAGTGATGCAAAAGAAGCTATTATAGCAAAATTAGTCATGACTGAAAAAGAGACTGTCGAACAATTAGTTGCTTTTGAGAGCGAGAAAAAGATATTAGCCGCATTTAAAGCATTCGTTAAATTATCTGAAGAAAATCCATCGAATATGATGAATGAGATTTAAGGTCTACACCGGATAGCCCTCAGCAGTACGGTTTGTCATCCTTGCACAAGGATAATGGCACTCGAAGGGATATTATGAAATCAATAAAATTTATTCTATTTCGGCAAGAGGGAATATTACGTATTGACGGTGTCAGCCATACTGTGCCTGCGGGGAATTTAGTGATTACCGATGAGCAGGCCAGTGTGTCTTCCTTTTCACAAAGTACGTTTATTTCAATATTATGTCACTCCATTGATCTTTTACCATTATATAAAGATTTAGCCAGTAAGATGGTACAGCCGAATAAATTTCGCTTACCGCCAAATGTTTGTGAGCGCTACAAAATATTACCTGCGAATAACGACATTATTTGCGCCGCTGATCAGTTGGTTGATATTGAACGAAGTGCATCGTTACGATTTCTTTATCTTTATTGTTTAGGTCTGGAGCCTGTTTATTTCTCCAGACTACTAGAATCAATTGTCGGAACTAATAATGAGTTACTGGAGTTCTTTGAGAAAAACCGCCTTAACCCTTGGACAGTTTCGCGTTATGCCAATGAATTAGGTATTTCGACCCGTAAATTGAATTTCCTATTTTATGAAAAATTCGGCATGTCTGCGAAGCAATGGCTTTTGGATCAACGATTGAAAAAAGGGTGTGAACTGCTGCTATCCACGCGATTACGGGTAGCAGATATTGCCCTGGAGTGTGGCTTTAGTAATCACGCTCATTTCTCTGATAGTTTTCGTCGCCGTTTTCAGCAGTGCCCGTCACATATGCGGTCACTTATGGAATAGGAGGGGTTATGGACATAAACGCGTTAGTGAACGGGTTGGCACAGAGCATCAATAAGATTGGCCAGGATTTTCAAAGCCAAATGGCGTCCGGTAATCCCTCTGATCCTGAGCATATGTTAAAGATGCAATTCGCGATGCAGCAGTATTCGTCTTATATCAATTTCAGCAGTGCGTTGATGAAGGGAATTAAGGATATGACCAGTGGGATTATTGCCAAAATATGATTTTACTTTCAGCACCTTGCCGCCAGTTAGTGGTGGAAGCCGCATTGGCGGGAGTTAATCACAGCTTACTGGCAGAGGCTCGCGATATTCTTAACGTATTGCCCCAGTTAATTCCTGATCCTCAAGTGCGTTTAGTCTGTGAGGGTATGCTGTTATTTGGCATTAATCGCCAAAGTGAGGCATTGGCGTTATTGGCGACGTCCTCCTCTCAAGAAGCTCAGGGCATGTTGGCTTTGCTGCAACAAGGGATTGCTTGTTCTGCCAAGATGTAAACCTGCGCGATAAACACTTTTATTAAAGCGAGATGATCCGATGGAAATTGATGCTATCAAAGCCGCCGTCAAGTTGAATATCCCCTCTCAGCCACCTGCCGATGCACAGCACATCGCCAAGTTTTCTCAACTAATGCAGCCGATTGAACCGGCCACGCCCATGATGTCTCCAGACCAATTGCTATCCATGCAATCTGAATGGATGCATGCCACGCTAGCTATTGATTTAACAGCTAAAGTTGCTGGTGTGATCGGGCAAAATATTAACAAACTGGTCAATATGCAATGAAACGGATGCGGCGCACGGTAGCGCTATTACTGGTCGTGATGTCGCTTTCTGGCTGTGGTATGGAGTTATACAGCGGGCTTTCGGAGGGGGAAGCCAACCAGATGCTGGCGTTATTGATGTTGAACCAAATTAAAGCGGAAAAAAAGGCCGAGAAAGGCGGCACCGTCGGGCTGAATGTCGATAAAAGTCAGTTTATTAATGCGGTAGAGCTGCTGCGCCAGCATGGTTTTCCTCGCCAACGATTTGCCACGGTGAATGAGCTGTTCCCGTCGAATCAGTTGGTGACTTCGCCGGGGCAAGAACAGGCCAAAATGGTCTACTTAAAAGAGCAACAATTGGAAAGTATGCTGAGCCATATGGATGGGGTGATTCAAGCTGATGTGACCATTGCCATGCCCGCGCCGACAGACGGGAAAAGCAGTGTTCCCCATGCTGCCTCAGTGTTTATCAAATATTCACCTGAGGTCAATCTACTGAGTTACCAGCCACAAATTAAGAATCTGATCCACGACGGTATTCCTGGGATTGATTTCTCACAAATTAGTGTGGTGATGCAGCCCGCTAATTATCGATTCACTGCCCCAGCAATCCTGCAACAAAGCCACTCAGAAGCGGCCCTGCAATGGCTATTACGTCATGCCGCGACATTACAAATCGTCTTAGGCACGCTGCTGGTATTGTTAGTCGGGTTGTCGACCGCTTGCTTATTGCGCTATCTGCGCCGATAAGTGACTGGAGAAAAGGATGATATCACCGTTAACTTCCGATATTCGCTATTTGCATCAGTTAGCCTGGCGGCCTGCCCAATTTGCCCATCCATTATGGTTGGCGGCGGCCGGAGTTAACACGGAAAATTACTGCTATGGGCGCAGCCAACTGCTGGATACCGCGTTGAATACGGTGCTGAATCGCTTGCGAAATTTTCCTCAACAGGCGCTGCCCGCCGTCTTGAGTCAGCAACAGCAATGTCAGATTGTGGGATCTGAGCGCTTGTCGGCCCGCTGTCTGGCGTTGGGATTGGTTCATTTACAATGTGATGATTATCTGCGCTTTCGCAGTTATCGGCAGTCACTTTCGCCGCTATTAAGTGAGGGCGATATTCAGCAACTCATGGGGATGGGCTATCGTGGTCACCTTCCCGCCAGATTAAATCCACAGCAATTACCCGCTGTTGCTTTGCGATTGGGGCAGAGCCTGGCTCACGATGCCCGTTGTGATGATGTGGTGTGGCGAGCAATGTCTATTTCATTACCGCCGTTAACGCGGGCGTTATCTTTGCCGCGGGCGGTATCCCTTTCTGCTGATCATTGGTTAACCCGATTAGAGCGTTTGTTATGAATCCTTTTCAGATTCGGGTGGAGACATTTGATTTTTCACTGCCTCTTGGCGGCGTTATCCCCGCGGCTCAGTTACAGGAAATGGTGCTGCGCCGCGATATTGTGTCTGATGCTCATACGCAAGCCGCAGACATAGTGCAAAGCGCGCAGGCCGAGAGTGCGCGGCTACTGGCCCAGGCGCAGCAACAGGCAGATAAGCTGCTCGAACAAACGCGGAGCCAACTGGAAATTGATGTATTGGCACAGCATGTCAGTTGGTTAGTGGCGGCGGAGCAACTGGAATCTTTACTGATTACACAGACTCGGGAGCTTATTTTGGCGGCAATTGCGTCGGTAGTGACTGCCTGGGCTGGAGAGCAAGAGGCTAGCCAGATTCTCATCCACCGCTTGGGGGCGCAAGTCGAGAAAATGGCACGCGACGATGCGCAGGTGTTACATGGGCTGATGCTGCGCGTTCATCCCCAGCATCTTTCCGCCGTGGCCTCAGCTTTAGGGGCGCGAGTGCAGTGTGTTGCAGATGAAAATATGGCGGCAGATCAGGCGCAATTAGGCTCGCCGATGTTACAACTTACACTTTCTCTCCAGCGCCATTTATCGCAGTTGCTTCTGTGGTTACAGGAATCACCGAAGCAGGAGTTCATCTCATCCGGAGCCGTATATGATAAATGCCCATAATGTGTCCGATACCCTCGCTGTTCATGGCACGCCACTCCATGGAGCTGAGTTTCACGGCGAAATAACACCTGCGCACTCGATTATGGCTTTAGCCAGCATGGAATTGTCGGAGGTCAGAGAAACCGCATTGGAAGAAACCATGGAAGAGATCGGGCTGAGTTTGGGTTCCCGATTAAAAGATCAAAAATCCGTCGAAGCTGAGGAGCGCAGTCAGCGCCGCCAGGAGTTACTGGTGAAGTTAATCACCCAGTTATCCGGTAGTGCTGATGCTCTGCTGCCGCAGAATATCCGGCTGGATATGGATATCTCGTTGCTGGCCAGCCAACTTCGCCAAGGGGGGTTATCGGCAGGGCAGCAAATCTTGTTGCTGGCCGCGATGATGGCATACAGCAAAAATAATCCGTTACGTCGCCGCAGCTTATCGCAATTACTTGAGCCGCTATTGGAAGAGGGCGGTTGGGAAATCGAGTTATTTGGCTTGCTCGAACTGGGCAGTAAGGAAAGCCAAGGGCTGGGTGCTATCAAGCAATTGTTTGCACAAAGTATTGAGCAAGATGAGTTGTCCGTTGCGGAGTGGTTTACGCAGATTAGCCGTTGGCCGCAGCGCCAGCAACGTGTGCGGATATTAATGCGCGCGGTGGCGTTTGATTTGGCCTCTCAGCCGCCCCCTCGGCATGGCAAACGTTTGGCTGCCACACTGTATCAACTTCGTCGTTTATTGATGTTTTTAGGGCTGGAAGATCATTGCAATCACATGGGGAGAGCCTGCGGCGTGGTGGGGGATATGATTCTGCATGAAGTATTGGCAGTGGTGGGCCAGCCCTGGCTGTTTAGCGGTTGGTTACAACCCCGGATTGAGGTGATTACTGGCCTGGACACCAACACACGCCGCCGATTTATTCGCCGGTTTTATGAATTGTTTAATCTTATGCCGGTTGATTGCTTCAATGATCAAGAGCAGCAACAGCAGATTTTGGCGGTGTTGCTGGAAATCTGATTTTACCATTCAGGCGAAGGCCCGATAGTGTGAAGATTGTTGGCTGTTTATTATTTCAATAATGTATATCAATGGGCTTCGGGTGATGGAAATGGATTTAGTCGCGACCCGTAACCTCCAGCTGTTTATCCAGATGGCGGAATTACCCTGTTCGGCAATAACCGCGTGCATGGAATGGCAGATAGGGCCGCGGCGGATTTACCTCGAGTGGCGCAACGGGCGGCTCTTACTGACCACGGGTGTGCAACATCGGCATTATCACCATGAGGACTTATTGCTGCTACAGGAATGCTGGCAGCTCGAACGTTTTAATGGGGTACCTCAGCGTATTTACTTATTGAACATGGGCATGATGGTCAGCTGCTCTCCCCCGGCGGCGTCAGGAGCTGAGTGCTGGTATCAGCTTTATCAGCAACAATGTGCTTTACTCCGCCGCTTGCCAGGAGAATACCGATGAGAGAATCGGCACTGACGCGCGGTTTAATGATGATAACGGCGCGGCAGGATGTTTTCTTAGCGATCATGTTGCTGGTGGCGATCTTTATGATGATCCTGCCACTGCCCACCATCATGGTGGATGTGCTGATTGCGGTTAACCTCGCGTTCTCCGTCATCCTACTGATGATCTCAATTTATCTGCGTGATCCGCTTGAATTCTCGGTTTTCCCGTCGCTGTTACTTATCACCACACTTTATCGATTGGCACTTACCATCAGCACCACACGGCTGGTCTTGCTCCAGCATGATGCCGGTGAAATTGTCGAGGCATTCGGCCAATTTGTGGTCGGGGGCAATTTGGCGGTGGGGTTGATCATTTTTACCATCATCACCGTGGTGCAGTTTATCGTGATTACCAAAGGATCGGAGCGCGTCGCCGAAGTTAGCGCCCGCTTTTCACTTGATGGCATGCCGGGCAAGCAAATGAGTATTGACGGCGATATGCGAGCCGGGGTGATCGACTCCGCTGAAGCCGGGCGATTGCGCGAGCGGGTGCAAAAAGAAAGCCGCCTGTTTGGTGCCATGGACGGGGCGATGAAGTTTGTTAAAGGGGACGCCATCGCCGGCATTATTGTCATTCTGGTGAATATTATTGGCGGCATCACTATTGGTGTGCTGCAACATAATATGTCGGCGGAACAGGCGATGACCACTTATGCAGTGTTATCCGTCGGGGATGGCTTATGTGCGCAAATCCCGTCATTACTTATTTCTATCACCGCCGGGATTATTGTTACCCGAGTTCCCGGCAGTGATAAACAGAGCCTGGCCAAAGACTTGGCAGTGCAGGTGGGGCGTCAACCCGATGCCTTGTGGCTGGCGGCAGCCATTTTGACGGTTTTTGCCCTCTTACCGGGTTTTCCTTTCCTGATTTTTATCACTTTAGCCGCGCTGGTCGCCACCCCCGCGTTTTTACTGTATCGGAAAAAGCAGCAGAGTGCGGGGGTCAGTGCCAGCGGCGAGAGTATGCCGTCGTCGGCTAACACCATGACGCCTGGCGCGGTGCCCCTGATGCTGTATTGCGCGCCCAATTTACATTATCCCCATTTGGGACGGGACATTGATGGCCTGCGCTGGCGCTGGTTTGAGTATCTTGGTGTGCCACTGCCGGAGGTGGTCGTCCGCAGTTCTCCGACATTGGCCGAAAACGAACTGTCAATTCGGGTTTATCAGGAGCAAGTGCTGAAACTGACCTTACCTGCTGATGATTTATTACTGCTTCAGCCCAATGCGGCGCTGGCGACGCGCAGCCAAACTCTGGGCATCAAAATGGGGGCTTTTGAGTGGTTGGCCGCTGAACAGGCGCACCATGCCAGCACCTTGGGGCTTCCTTATGTGCAAGGGAATCAGCGCATTATTCATTGCCTCACGCGGGTACTTGAACGGCATACCGCCGAGTTTATCGGCGTGCAGGAAACCCGTTATTTGATGGATGCCATGGAGGCGCGTTATGGCGAGTTAGTCAAAGAACTACAGCGCCAGATGCCGGTCGGGAAAGTGGCAGAAATACTGCAACGGTTGGTGGAGGAGGATGTTTCGATCCGCGATTTGCGCACCATATTTGGCGCGCTGGTGGCGTGGGCGCCCAAAGAGAAAGACATCGTTATGCTGACCGAATATGTCCGTATCGCCTTACGTCGCCATGTGTGCGCCCGGTTTAGCAAAAACCAAGCTTGGCTACGGGTATTGCGGCTGGGAGAGGGGGCTGAAAACCTGATCCGCGAGTCTATCCGTCAGACATCAGCGGGGACTTATTCTGCGCTGGGAGATAAACATTCGCGGCTGATTCTCGACAAAATAAAAAACGTGTTTGCTGACAATACCGATGCCGTGCTGCTGACGACCATTGATGTGCGGCGTTTTCTACGCAAAATCATTGAGCGGGATATTTTTGCGCTACCGGTACTTTCCTGGCAGGAATTGGGCGATGAAATGAATATTAAGGTGGCAGGCACCATCGAACTTATCGGCGATGAGCTTGATGAAGCTGCCTGACATTGCGCGATTAAGTGCTCAGTTGCAGCAACAATTGCGCTTACCCTCTTGTCCGCCAAGTGGCATAGAGTCTTGCGGGCCGATATTGGATGTTGGCCCAACATTGTTACGCGCCCATTTACCCGGCGTGGCATTGGGGGAATTATGCCAAATTGCCTCACCAAATAGGTTGGCTGAAGTGGTCGCCATTGAGCAGCAAACGGCACTGTTATCGCCGTTTTCCTCTTCCTTTGGCTTGCGATGTGGTCAATGGGTTTCTCCGCTGGGGCATGCACACCGCATCAGAGTTGGGGATGATTTGGCTGGTCGGGTATTGGACGGATTGGGGGTGCCAATGGATGCTGGCCCGCCCCTGACCGGATATTGGTGTGAGTTGGATTGCCCGCCGCCAGACCCACTTACCCGCCAGCCAGTCCAGCAAATATTGACCACCGGTATTCGCGCCATTGATGGCGTACTCAGCTGTGGCGAAGGGCAGCGAATGGGGATTTTTGCCGCCGCCGGAGTGGGGAAAAGCAGCTTACTGAGCATGTTATGTGCGGGGTGTGCGGCGGATATTACCGTGTTGGCGCTGATTGGAGAGCGTGGCCGGGAAGTGCGGGAATTTCTTGAGCAAGTGCTGACGCCCCAAACCCGCGCCCGCACAGTGGTGGTGGTGGCCACTTCCGACCGCCCAGCACTGGAGCGGCTAAAAGGCCTTTATACCGCCACCACGGTGGCCGAATATTTCCGTGAGCGCGGGCTGAAAGTGCTGTTAATGGCCGATTCGCTCACCCGCCATGCACGGGCTGCCCGTGAAATTGGCTTGGCGGCGGGGGAACCGCCGGTGATGGGCAGTTTCCCCACCAGTGTTTTTGCGACACTCCCGCGGTTACTTGAACGGGCGGGTAACAGTGAGCGTGGGAGCATCACGGCTTTTTACACTGTGTTGGTCGAGGGCGATGACATGAATGAGCCAATAGCCGATGAGGTGCGTTCGCTCTTGGATGGGCACATTGTTTTGTCGCGGCAACTGGCGGGGGCTGGGCATTATCCGGCGATTGATATTGCCGCCAGTGTCAGCCGTATCATGCCGCAAATTGTCAGTGTGGAGCATCGGGCATTGGCACAAAAACTGCGCCACTTACAGGCCTGCTATCAGGAAATCGAATTGCTGGTGCGAGTGGGTGAATATCAGCAAGGGCAGGATTTACAGGCCGATGAGGCGCTACAGCGCTACCCGGCTATTTGTGCTTTCTTGCAACAGGAGAATGCCTTATTCGCATGCAAAACCGACACCGCCGGGCTCACTCATACCTTGACGCAGCTCGCACGAGCGCTGGGTTAATCAATCCCACATTAGCGATTTTTCTGCGTTTACTGGCTCTGCGTCAGCACAAAGAGCGCCGATTGCGCCGCCAATTAATGAGTTTGCAGCAAGAAGAACAACAACAGGAACAGCAATTAGCGCACTTCCATCAAACACGCCAAGGGCTATGTCAGCAATTACACATACTTGCTCAATGGCGCGGTGAACTGAAACCGGCAGAAGCACAGGAGCAAAGAGCTTTGCAGCACCAAGCCTATCAGGCGGAGCGGCGGCTGCAAAAATCATTCTGTGAGTTGGCGGCTCAACGGCTACAACAGCAAGCCGCCATTACAGCACAACAGGCGCTATTACGGACTAATCAGCGTGAGCAGGAAAAATTACGGATGCTAATCAAAGATGAGTCGAATCGATATTGAAGGCGCGATACCGCCGCTCAGTGAGGGGCATTTTAGCAGCGAACAGCGGCAAAATTTAGTCAATGAGAGACAAAAGCAGCAATTTGCCCGCTATCTCCCTCGGAGTTCATCTTCCATGCAGGATATGGCCCGTGCAATGGCGAACTTGGGTCATGAAAACCTGATGCAGACGGACTACCGCATCGTTAGTGGGCCACTGTCTGGCACTCGGATTCATGTCAGTCTGGCGGCTCAGGGTTTGGTGATTGTACTTAGCCACCGCAACCGTGGTTTGGCCGAACGCCTACAACGTCTGCAATCTCGCTGGCAGCGGCAACTTCATCAATTGGGCTTCCCTTGCGTGTTGGAGGTGACCCATGATGGCGATATTGTCGGCTGAATTACGCGACATCAGCGCCGTCATTGGGCGCGGGCGTCATACCGGCGGTGTGTGCGCCACACTGGAGCAGGTCGAAGGCGAGGGCATTTACCTGCCACTCCACTATGCTGGCACGAGGTGCGGTCTCTGGTTATCACAGAGCTGTTGGCATCACTGGCTGACAGCTTCACTGGCTACCGACAACCCCCATTTGCTGGCGGCAGAATTGGTCAGCGCCACGGCCGCTTGGGCGGTCAGCCCATTGTCTGCCGTGCTACCTGAGTTGGCTATTGACGCCCCCGCGCCAGTAGCGATGACACTTTTGCCCCAATGGGCGGTAGTGTTGGTTTTCGAGCTGGAAGGTCAGTCACTGCGTGGTGTGTTGTATGACTGGCCTTTGGCGGCGTTAGCTGAAACTTTTTCCGATTGGCACCGCGAGCTGGCCACTGAGCATAACCTCCGGTGGCAGGCTGAGCTAGTGGTCGGGTGGAGCCGGTTATCACTGCATCAATTGCAACAAATCAGGCCAGGGGATGGGGTGCGAATCAACGGTGCCGCTGAATGGGAACAAGGGAACTGTTGGTTATGGCCAATGGCATCACCGCAGATTTATATCAAACTGGAAGATGGAAATAGAGTGATTATTCAACAAGTTAATGACGACATTGACTCGTTGCTCGCGCTGGATATCGCCGCGCTGCCAAAAATGCCACCGGCGGTGCAACTCGAGCAATTACCACAAACACTGATCATGGAAATTGGTCGCCTGACATTGCCGCTGAGTGACATTAAACAGTTAGATGTCGGGCAAACATTAGCCTGCCAAACCCACCTCTACGGTGAGGTTAATATCCGGCTGCATGGGCAGATCGTCGGCAGTGGCAGTTTATTGTGTTGTGATGGGCAGATGGTGGTGCGTATCGATCAGTGGTTTATCCGGCACACTTGAAGCCGCAGCGGTGTTAGCGGCGTTCATTCACCCGAATCACTGACCTGAGTCAGCTCATCGGGATTTATTCACTTGCTGCCTTGCTGCAACCCCAATTGTTTTGGATAACTATTTGTCGGCACACTTGAGGGCGCAGCGGTGTTAGCGGTGTTCATTCACCCGAATCACTGACCTGAGTCAGCTCATCGGGATTTATTCACTTGCTGCCTTGCTGCAACCCCAATTGTTTTGGATAACTATTTGTCGGCACACTTGAGGGCGCAGCGGTGTTAGCGGTGTTCATTCACCCGAATCACTGACCTGAGTCAGCTCATCGGGATTTATTCACTTGCTGCCTTGCTGCAACCCCAATTGTTTTGGATAACTATTTGTCGGCACACTTGAAGCCGCAGCGGTGTTAGCGGCGTTCATTCACCCGAATCACTGACCTGAGTCAGCTCATCGGGATTTATTCACTTGCTGCCTTGCTGCAACCCCAATTGTTTTGGATAACTATTTGTCGGCACACTTGAAGCCGCAACGGGGTTAGCGGCGTTCATTCAGGCCATGACCTGATAGGGGATTGCGGTGAATCGATAAATACTAGGGGCCTTCTTCTTTATCCAACAGGTCAGTTTTTGCGGAATAGATTATGGAGTTGCTGAATTCGTCCTCTCAATTAATTGTCCTGCTCTTTATCCTGTCATTGCTCCCCTTGTTGGTAGTGATGGGGACATCATTCCTCAAACTCTCGATTGTCTTTTCATTGCTGCGTAATGCGCTGGGGGTGCAGCAAGTACCGCCCAATATTGCCATTTATGGTCTGGCGCTGGTGTTAACCATTTTTATTATGGCTCCGGTCGGGTTGGATGTGCATGCTCGCCTCCAGGATGAGCCACTGCCCAATGATATTGGCGCTTTGTTGCATCATATTGATGAGAGTGCGCTGGGGCCTTACCGCGATTTTTTACAACGAAATACCGATGCAGAGCAGGTCAATTTTTTCAATGACATTGTCAAAACCAAATGGCCGGAACGCTATCGCGACACCATAAAACCCAATTCATTACTGATATTAATGCCCGCTTTTACTCTTAGCCAACTGACCGAAGCATTCAAAATCGGTTTGCTGCTTTACTTGCCCTTTGTGGCGATTGATTTGATTGTCTCTAACATTTTGCTGGCAATGGGGATGATGATGGTTTCGCCTATCACCATTTCACTCCCATTCAAACTGTTGATTTTTATATTGATAGATGGCTGGGGGCTACTGCTCGGGCAGTTGGTAGGCTCTTACTTGTGAATCGCCATCAAAGGAAACAGCAATGAGTACGGCCATTGTGGTTCATTTGGCGACTCAATTGTTATGGATAGTTTTATTGCTATCAATGCCGGTAGTGGTGGTGGCGTCGGTGGTCGGGTTGGTGGTCAGCTTGTTACAGGCGCTCACCCAAATACAGGACCAAACATTACAATTTTTGATTAAATTGCTGGCTGTATCAGCCACGTTATTGATTACCTATCATTGGATGGGGTCAACATTGTTGAATTATACCCAGCAGACCTTTTTGCAGATAACCAGTATGCGGTCTTGATATGCATGATTCTCTACATTGGCTAGGGGCGTTGGGGCTGGCGATGATGCGCCCTTACGGTATGTTACTGATATTACCTCTGTTTACCGCCCGCAGTTTGGGCAGCAGCTTACTGCGTAATAGCGTGGTTTTTGCTATCGCCCTGCCGGTCACTCCGCTGTTTTTCGCCACGACCTTACTGCACCAGGGTAACCTCAGCGGGTGGTTCTGGTTGTTATGTATTGAGCTGATAATCGGGGTAATGATAGGTTTTGTTGCCGCATTGCCTTTTTGGGCCATTGATATGGCGGGCTTCCTGATTGACACCTTACGCGGTGCCACCATGTCGACGTTGTTTAACCCCAGCATGGGGATGGAATCCTCCATTTTTGGTGTGCTGTTTACACAAATATTGACAGTCCTGTTCCTGATTTCAGGTGGATTTAATCTGGTGCTGTTGGCACTTTATGGCTCCTATGACATCTTGCCTGCGGGCAGTGGGATCCAGCCCACATCGGCCATGCTGCAATTTTTGCAAAGTGAATGGCGGCTGATGTATGAACTCTGCCTAAGCTTTGCTTTACCGGCGATGTTGGTCATGGTCTTAGCCGATTTATCTTTAGGATTAATCAATCGTTCGTCCCAACAACTGAATGTATTCTTCCTGGCAATGCCGATCAAAAGTGCATTGGCCCTGCTTTTGTTACTGATTAGTCTGCCTTATGCATTACATCACTATTTGGTCGGTATTAATCAGACTGAACAGAAAATAAGCACACTTATCCCGCTGATAAAAGGGGGATAATAATGAGCGGTGAAAGCAGCGAAAAGAATGAAAAGCCCACGGCCAAACGGCTGAGAGAGGCTCGGGAAAAAGGGCAGGTGATTAAAAGTGTCGAGATAACCTCCGGGATACAGTTGGCGGTGCTGGTGGCCTATTTTTTTCTGGCGGGCGACACTTTGCTCGATCAAGTCGGCGTGCTCATCCGCAGTTCAATCAAACAATTACAGCAACCCTTCACTTTTGCACTGGCGCGTATTGGGTCAGAGTGCATGGCGGTGCTTATCCACATTGTAGGAATATTGGGTGGGGCACTGATTTTAATGACGATTATTGCCGGTCTGGCGCAGGTCGGGCCGTTATTAGCCACCAAGGCGGTGGCGTTTAAAGGCGAACATATCAACCCCATCAATAATGCTAAACAGCTTTTTTCATTGCGAAGTTTATTTGAGTTGACCAAATCATTACTGAAGGTGGGCGTATTAACCCTGATTTTTGGCTATTTATTGGCGCGATATGCCAGCTCTTTTGGTTATCTGGCCTATTGTGGTAGTTACTGCGCTATTCCAGTATTCGGTACATTAATGAGTTGGCTATTGGGCGCATTGATTGCCTGCTATGGTGTTTTTTCCCTGCTGGATTATAGCTTTCAACGCTATAACACCCTGAAACAACTGAAAATGTCTCATGAAGAGGTCAAGCGAGAACACAAAGACAGTGATGGCGACCCGCATATTAAGCAGAAACGGCGGCAGTTGCAGCAAGAGGTGCAAAGTGGCAGTTTTGCTAAAAATGTTCAGCGCTCCACGGCGGTAGTGCGTAATCCTACTCATTTTGCCGTGTGTCTGTTTTATCACCCGGATGATGCCCCGCTTCCGGTGGTGATTGAAAAAGGCAAAGGCGAACGGGCGGCATTGATCATCAAATTAGCGCAACAGCAGGGAATTCCTATCGTGGAAAATATTGCGCTAGCACGGACATTGCATCGCGATGTGGCCTGTGGCGATACCATTCCCGAACCCTTATTTGAGCCGGTGGCCGCTATTTTACGCCTGGCTTTAGCGCTGGATTATCAATCCTCGGATGAAGATGATCCATTTTGATTCGAAATACTTATCCTTTGCCCAAAACTCCCCTCTGACAGATTAACTTCTGGTTAGTCTCTAATTTCCAATATGTCGCGTCTCCCTTAACCAAATAATTAGCTTATTATAGGAGGGTCTATTTCTCGTCGCGGCATATGGCCCTCATCTTGTCGGTGACAACACGTATTTTGGAGGTGTCAGTGTGAGCTGGCAGATGTTTAAGTCTCAATATTTGGTGCGCTTCTGGGCCCCTCTGCCAGCAGTGATTGCCGCAGGTATTTTATCGACTTATTACTTTGGTTTGACCGGCACTTTTTGGGCTGTGACTGGCGAGTTCACTCGCTGGGGCGGCCATCTGATGCAACTGTTTGGCGCGCATCCGCAAGAGTGGGGTTATTTTAAAGTTATCGGATTAGAAGGGACGCCATTAGATCGTATCGATGGCATGATGATCATCGGCATGTTTGCCGGTTGCATCGCTGCGGCATTGTGGGCTAACAATGTGAAATTGCGAAAGCCCCAGCATCGTATCCGTATTGCTCAAGCGCTGGTGGGCGGCATTATCGCCGGTTTTGGTGCGCGCTTAGCAATGGGCTGTAATCTGGCGGCTTTCTTTACCGGCATTCCACAGTTTTCACTGCACGCCTGGTTCTTCGCACTCGCGACAGCGGCGGGATCCTATTTGGGTGCCAAATTCACTTTGTTGCCGCTGTTTCGTATCCCGGTGAAATTGCAAAAAGTGACATCAGCCTCGCCACTGACCCAGCATCCCGCCAGGGCTGCACGGCGTTTTCGCCTCGGTATGGTGGTGTTTGTTCTGGCGTTGGGTTGGTCGTTGATTGAGCTATTCCACCACCCGAAATTGGGCATCGCCATGCTATGTGGAATTGGTTTTGGCTTGCTGATAGAACGGGCGCAGATTTGCTTTACCTCCGCGTTCCGCGACCTGTGGATCACCGGGCGCACTCACATGGCGAAGGCGATTATTCTGGGGATGGCGGTCAGTGCTATTGGGATTTTCAGTTATGTCCAACTGGGTGTTGCGCCCAAAATTTTGTGGGCAGGGCCAAATGCGGTGATAGGGGGGTTACTGTTTGGTTTTGGTATCGTGCTCGCCGGTGGCTGTGAAACCGGTTGGATGTATCGCGCGGTGGAAGGGCAAATTCACTATTGGTGGGTGGGGTTGGGGAATATTATTGGCGCGACTATTTTGGCGTATTATTGGGACGATTTTGCCCCAGCATTGGCAACCAATTATGACAAAGTTAACCTGCTGGAAACTTTCGGGCCGATCGGTGGGTTGCTGGTGACTTACCTGATGTTAGCCATCGCGTTTGCCGCCATGCTGTGGTGGGAAAAACGCTTCTTCCGCCAACAGAAAGCTGCCGCATCCTCTTTGGCTAAGGAGCCATCATGAGTAACTCTTCATCCGCTGATAAAACAGCAATCTCAACCGCTATCGTGCCGGATTACCGCTTGGATATGGTGGGCGAACCCTGCCCATACCCGGCAGTCGCGACGCTCGAAGCTATGCCGCAACTGAAACCGGGTGAAATTCTGGAAGTGATCAGTGACTGCCCACAATCCATTAATAATATTCCGTTAGATGCCCGAAATTATGGCTATACAGTATTGGATATTCAGCAAGATGGCCCGACCATTCGCTATTTGATCCAGCGCTGAAGTGGATAGAGCGGAAAGGCGGGTTTAACCCGCCAGTAAGGCTTTAACTTTTCACGTTATAAGCAATCGGCGCTATCAGCTCAATCACCCCGTTGCGCAGCAACTCGGCGGGGGGAGTGGGTAAGGGTTGGGCGCGGGAAATTAGGGCCATTGCTTCGTGGTCCAATATTTTAGCGCCAGAGCTGGTGAATAACTCCGCAGTTAATACTTTTCCTTGATGATCAACGACAAAGCGTACATGACTAATCCCTTCCAGGCGGTAGCGCAAGGCTTCCCGTGGGTAGCGTTTATAGCGCGAAAGATGGGCCAGCACCTCACTCTGCCACGAGGCTTTTCCACTGATAGCGGCTGAAGCAACGCTGGAAAATGTCGCGGCATTCTTATGGCTATCGCCAGGTAATGGGGCGCTGGTGGTTGGGGCGGCCTTTTCTGCAACCACCGGCAGCGGAGTGTCTGTCCGCGGTTTGGTTGGCGCTATTTTTTTCTTTTGCACCACTTTTTCTGGTCGGATCGCATGTGTGCCTTTTGGCGAGCCAGTTAATTTCGGCAATTCTTCAGGCCGTTTTTCGGGCGGGGCATCATCGGGTGCTGCCATGCTTTGCTGTAGCCCCTGTGGGATGTCGCGTGGCGCGGATTTGGCTTGCTGATACAGCGTCAGTTCAATCATCACCGCCGGAGGCAGCACGCCCTGAGGGGCCATTTTATTTATCCAGCCGAGCATCAAAACGGCGGCAAGCATGTGCAGCCCTAGCCCGAATAGCAAACTGATACTCCAGCGCGTTTTGGGCTGGCCGCGGGGCAAATCCATTGCAATATCATGGTTATTTTTTGTTATCGACATAATGGTGCCGCCTTCCTGCAACTCTAATTATTTATTTGATTAATAATGATTTTATTATTTATTTTGCGTGTTTTTTGTTGGTCAATATGGTTTTTTGCCCCAGAGAATAAGTGACAGATTATACAAATCAATAGCCATATTGATAGTTATTGTGATTATCATTTGCATTTGAATGAGCTTTTCGCTTATAACCGCCAGCCTTAGAAGAGTGAAACCCCGTGGTATTCACCCTCGCGGGACTGACTGTTGTTTTGTCATTTTTTATCTCTTTTTTACAGCAAAGTGGGCCACTGAATTGATGTACCTGATGCCGCAGGGTTGCCGCGTAACTGCCCGACGCCTGCCTGAGGCTGTACTGTCTAACGGATGCATTCATGGATAAACCGCCATCAAATAAAGTGAGCCTGGCTTACCAGAACACTTATGGTCAGTTGGTCAGTTTCTTTCGCAAAAGGCTGGATAATGCCAGCGACGCGACGGATCTGTCGCACGATGTCTTTACGCTGTGGTTAAAGCGGGCGAAACAGACACCCGTCGAGCATTCGCGGGCATTTCTTTTCAAGATTGCCCATCGAGTGCTGATTGATCATTGGCGGGCGGCGGGCAAGCAGCGCATGGCACTGGTACAAAGCCATGAAGATGATGATGTTGAGCAAGAAGCCCCCGCCGGGGCAGATCCACAGCATTTGCTCGAGCAGCAGCAACGGCTGAGCCGATTGGAAGAGGCGCTCAATAGCCTCAGCCCACGCCGCCGCGAGGCTTTTCTGATGCACCGTTTTGACGGCCTGTCACAAATTGAGGTGGCGGAGAGAATGGGAATTTCTGTCAGTATGGTCGAAAAACATATTGCGGGCGCATTGCTGCATTGTAAGCGCCACGTTGCTGAATCAGGGAGTGAGCAACATGATGGATGAGAGCCGTTCTCTGAGCGCTGAAATCGATGAACAAGCGGCGTTATGGTTCAGCCGTAGTCAGGCCCGCCGCTTAACCAACCAAGAGCAACAACAATTGGACGCGTGGCTGCGATATTCCCCTGCCCATGCAGAGGCTTATCGCCAGATGCAGCAGGTTTGGGGCGATTGCGCATTGATTCCGCGCCCTGCCAGTGCGCCGCAACCGGCAAAACAGGCTCGAAGTTGGCGGCCCTTACGCAGCTGCGCCGCAGGGTTATTTTTCTTGTTTGCTCTGTTGCTGCCGATGAGCCAATTGCCCTCGTTGCTGACCAATGATATGAGTCTGCAAACTACCGATTACAGCCGCGAAATCGTGCTGTCAGATGGCACTCGGGTGCATGTTAATCGCCATTCGCAGATTCGCGTTCATTATGCCAAAGATAATCGTCAACTCTGGCTGGATCAGGGGGAAATTTACCTACAAGTAGCCGCCAATAAAGCTCGGCCATTCACTGTTTATGCCGGTGAGAGCCAAGTGAAAGTGGTCGGAACCGCATTTGACGTGCGTTATGACTTAGGCGAGGTCGCCGTGGCGGTCAAAGAGGGTATTGTCGCGATGACCGGCAGGCCAAATATGGCGGCGGTAATGCTGCATGCCGGTGACACGGCGCGGCTGTTGCCAGAGAAAAAACGCTTGCAGCTCAGCCAACGTGCGGTAGCTGAAATCGGTGAATGGCGCAGCGGGCAATTATCGTTCCGCAACCGCCCACTAGGAGAGTTACTGACCCAATTACGGCGCTATCGACAGGGTAAAATTGAACTGACTGATGCCAGTTTGGCGCAGTTACCGGTATCTGGTTCACTGGATTTAAACCACCCGGATGAGTTCCTTGACTCATTACCCTTGCTATTGGCGGTCAATGTGGTGCATGACGCGCAAGGTAACATAATGATTTTCCGTGATTTAAATAAAAAGTAAAAAAAAGTTCATTTCATAGGTGAGGATAATTCTCATTATCACGTCTTCCCTGATGCTGGTGCTTATTGGCATGGCATTGACATTTCTTAGGGAAGAAATAGCGTGATGATAAACAATAAAAAGAAATTTTCTGGGATGCCTGTTTTCTCTGCTTTGGCGCTGGCAACGCTATTCACCACGCAGGGCGTGATGGCGGCGGATGCGCAGTTTAATCTGGCGGCACAACCGTTGGCGAATGCTATCACGCAGGTGGCACAACAGGGCCAACTGCACGTTATTTTCGATGAATCCGATGTGCGTAATTTGCGTGCGCCAGCCCTCAGTGGTCACTACAGCGCGCCCGCGGCATTGCAGCAATTGCTGGCAGGCAGCGGATTAGAGCTGGTTTCTAGTGGCAAGGGGTACGTCATCCGCCCGATGCTGGCGGCGGGCGCTTCCGCGGGTAGCATGGTGTTACCGACCACCTCAGTCATGGGGGAGGCCGGTGGCCGTGTTGCGGTGGATAATTTGATGTCGGCCCCGCAGGTGGTCACCTCCGAAGAGATTCGCCAACGCCCGACCGGTAACGGCAATATTACCGAATTACTGCGCACCAACCCGGCGGTACAGTTTTCCAATAGCGGTAACACCAGCATGACGCAAGGCGAAATCAAGCCCGGCGCTATTTCTATCCATGGTTCGTCGAGCTATCAAAATGCCTACAATCTGGACGGTGTCAGTTTTAATAATGACATTGACCCGGCGAGTGATGGCAACGGCGAAACCATTACTCGCGTCGATAGTGGTGATCAGGGCATGTATCTCGACAGCCGCCTGATCGACAGTATCACGGTGTTCGACAACAACATTCCGGTGGAATTTGGCGGTTTTACCGGCGGTACATTGGATGTCACCAGCCGCCGCTGGCGCGGTGAGGACAGCGCCCATGTTTTCTATCGTGAAACCCGTTCCGCATGGAACAAGGTTTTCACCGATCCGAATATGGATTTCGACAGTTCAAAAAACGATACCAGCCGCCCGGCGCGTTATCAGCCGAAGTACAACAAACAAAGTTATGGTGGCTGGTTTGAAGCGGGTATCACCGACAATATGGGCATTGTATTTTCCGCCTCACAGCGCCTTTCTGATATTCCGACCTACACCACCGGCGGCAGCGGCCTGCAATTGGGGCCAAATAATGAGCTGGAAGTGGTGTCAGTCACGCCCGGCTATCGTAGCCAGAAGCGGGTTTCGGATAACTATTTTACCAAGCTTTCCTGGGATGCTAATGAGCGCACCAGCGCGCATCTCTCGGCGAATTATTCGGCGTACACCAGCACGCTGTTCTCCAGCAGTGTCATTAATTCCGGCTATGACAACGACCACAATGGGCTGAGCACCACACTCCAATTGGAGCACCGTTTTGATATTGCTAACCTGGATTTTACCGCCGGTTATCAGCAGCTTAAAGATGAACGCACTAATGACATGAAAGACTTCTTCACTCTGGAAGACTATTACACCGACTGGCGCAACCCGCAGTTTTATAACAATGGCGGACAGGGGGATTTGACCACTCGCCAGAACAGCGCCAGTGCCAAAGGGGTGCTGCGTTTTAATGAATTTAATGCCTTGGGCTTACAACATGCCCCTAACCTTGGCTTTGAACTTAACAAAACCACTGCTCGCTATATCCGGGAACGCGACTATTACCGCTACAAATTCAGTGCCGCGGCGGATGATATCGCTGACCTGACCGAAGCCAGTTATATCACCCGTTTCCGCGCCGGTAACTATGAGGCCGGTTACACCAATTACGCGCTGTTTTTGGATGATAGCATGCAATATGGCCGCCTGACTGTGCGCCCAGGTGCGCGTTTGGACCGCGATGACTTTGTGCAAAAAACTAATATTGCACCGCGTCTGAGCAGCAGCCTTGATGTGTTTGGTTCCGGCGATACCGTGCTGATTGCGGGCGCTAACCGCTACTATGGCCGCTCGATGCTGACTTACGCACTGTACGAAGCGCAGAACGCGGGTATGGAACATTGCTATTACTTCTGTTCACTGGATCCGTCCGAGAATGAGTGGGACGGGGTGAAAGACTTTGAAGGCATTGACAGCTTAAAGACGCCGTATAACGACGAACTGAGTTTTGCTCTCCAGCAGCAGGTGATGCAGAGCACATGGCGCTTACAGTATGTGCATCGTGAAGGTTATGACGAAGTGCGCAGCCGCACCAAATACCGTAATCCAAGTGATGCGAACCAAGCCCGTATTCGTACTTTTGATAATGGCGGCCGCAGCAGTAACGACACGGTCTCACTCTCTGTTAGCAACAGCAAACCTTGGGAATTGGCATCAACCACCCATGCCTTTACCAGCTCGCTGACCTGGCAGCAAAGTAAAAGTAATACCCCGAAAGATCAAGGCTATGCCTTCTTTGACCCGAACACCAAACTGGATTCTGACAAAGTGTGGTACGACGGCAAAGTGATTAATGCTGCTGATTTACCCTCGACAAACTTCAACTCGCCGTGGCGACTTAATCTGGAACTCACCAGCCAGTGGCAAGAATACGACCTTACCTTCTATAACCTGTGGCAATGGCGCAGTGCACGTAATCAAGCGGTGCGCTATCAGAATGAGTATTACACCGACACCAACACCGGCACTCAGATGCTGAAATATGAGAAAACGCACTTTGCCAGCAACTTTCGCTGGGATACCAAAGTGACCTGGCAGCCCGCCTTTGCTTATGGTGCCGGGATCTCGGTTGAGGTGAATAACTTACTCAACAAACGCAATGTGTCTGACACCTTCGTGTATGGCGATCGCGTGCTGCACTCCTATGAGCCAGGCCGCCAATTCTGGCTGCAAGTGAGCTACGACCTGTAATCGGATTTGTTATTTAAAATCATCGGGTTGCTGCGGCGGCCCGATACTTTTTGTTCTGAATCTTCAGAACCTTTGCTTGCCGTTTATTGATAAAAGCAACTTATGAAAACACTGAGACAATTCTATTACCTTGCCAGACCCTTCTGGGGCATCCGCTCAGCACTGCTGGCCTGGCTGTTGCTGCTGGTGGTGTTGGCACTCAGCCTTTCTTCTGTTTGGTTTAATGTGCAACTTAACCAATGGAATGGCAGTTTTTACAACGCGTTACAGCAACTCAATAGCCAGGCGCTGTACCAGTTATTGCAACATTTTATTCTGTTGGTCAGCGCGTTGATTTTGGTGGTGGTTTTTGCCGACTACCTCAAACAGAGATTAATAATGCGCTGGCGTATCGGCATGACCGAACATATTTTAGCGCGCTGGTTGTCTCACAAAGGCCAGCATTATGCGTTAAAAATCAATGCACTGGTGCCGGATAACCCCGACCAGCGTATTGCTGAGGATGTCCGGTTACTGATTGAGTCCAGCTTGCGCTTGCTCATTACCTTCCTGCATTCGCTGCTCACCCTGATTTCGTTCGCCGCCATTTTGTGGCAACTCTCCGGCAGTATTAGCTTCTCACTGGCGCAGCACAGTTTCACTCTGCCCGGTTATATGTTCTGGGTGTGTATTGGGTACACCTTGATTGGCATCACCCTGACCCATTGGATTGGCTATCCGCTGCGCCAGTTGAATATGGATCGTCAGCGGCGTGAGGCCGATTACCGCAGTGGATTGATTGCTCGGCGCGAAGCCAGTGACGCCATTGCCGGTCAGCGGGGTGAACGCCATGAGCGCGGGGCATTATTGCAGCGTTTCCGCGCGGTGGCCGATAACTGGTATAAGCTTATCCGCTATGAAAAAAACCTCTCATTCTTCACTGTGGGTTACCAGCAACTCAGTGCGCTGGCCCCGATTTTCTTTGCGCTGCCGAAATTTTTGGCCGGTGAGTTGTTGCTCGGCGGGCTGATGCAAATTCGCCAATCTTTTGCCCAAGTTGCCGGGGCGCTGGGCTGGTTTATTTTCTCCTATCGCGAGATTGCCGCCTGGCAGGCCACAGTCACCCGTTTGTATAACTTTGTGGTGTTGCTGGATGCCGAGCCCACCAGCCCGGTTGACAGCGCGCCGGACGACGACTTACCACTGCGCGCCGCGCTGGATCTCTATACTGCGGAGGGCGCGATGCTACTGAGCAACATCACCCTCAATGCGGCGGCGGGCAGTTTGACCCTGATCCAAGGGCGGTCGGGAATCGGCAAATCCACCTTGCTGCGCACCTTGAGCGGCCATTGGCCACATTATCAGGGCCGCGTTCAGCGCAGTGACAGTGTGAGTTGGTTGCCCCAGCGCCTCTATCTGCCCCACGAACGGCTGGACGATTTATTGGCTTATCCGGCACAGCGCGGTGATTTCAGTGAAGCGCAATTCCAGCAGGTTCTGCTGCAAGTGGGCTTACCACAACTGAATTATCAGTTGGCGCTGTCAACTGATTGGCAGCAGCGCTTGTCGGGGGGGGAACAGCAACGGCTGATGTTCGCCCGCCTGTTACTGAACCAACCGCGGTTGATTTTACTGGATGAAACCACTGCTGCGCTGGATGCTGCCAGTGCTCGCCACTTATTACAGTTGCTCAGACAGCAATTGCCACACAGTGCGGTGTTGCTGGTCAGCCACCAAACATTCCTGGCTGAGATTGCCGACCATCAATATCACCTCGATGATTTATCCGATGCTATTCAAGGAGTTGCTACGCCATGCTTAACCGACTAGTGCGAACATTACTCGTTTGCTTGTTTTTGGGGAGTGTTTTGCCGGTTTCTGCCGAGGAGCAAAAACTGCCGGTGCGCGCTGACCTCCAGCATTTCACTCTGGACAATGGCATGCAGATTTACCTGCTGCCGCGTGATCAACCCGGGGTAGAACTTCGTTTGCTGGTGAACAGTGGGTCAGTGCAAGAGAGTGAACAACAGCGCGGGCTAGCGCATTTTGTCGA